>CAZQKI010000010.1:17620-32582 GCA_964592855.1 uncultured Lentisphaerales bacterium | reverse complement strand
GGCGGTTCAACCCGGCCTTCAAGCCCTCCTGGAACTGGGCATAGGTGGCATTGGTATGGCCGCAGCTCCCCTTGATCCCGGCCGCGCCCAATTGCCGGGTGAATGCCAGGCTGCCTGGCATGTCGATGGCGTAGGTGATCAGCGCGACAGGGGAGATCGCATGCAGGCGCCTCACCTCCGCCATGTCCGCCTTGCGGAGGAAGGCGGGATTCTGGGCGCCGGCGCATTCCGGATTGATATAGGGGCCTTCCAGATGCGTGCCCACCACCTTGCAGCCCGTCGGGGCCTTGCGGTAAGACTCGACATGCCGCAGGCTCGCAGCCAATTGCTCCTCAGGCAGCGTCAGCGTCGATGGACAGAAGGAGGTGACCCCCTCCCGCAGCTTGGCTTCGGCGATGATCGCCATGGCCCTGGGGTCGTCGCTGGTGACCTCGAAGCCCATGCCGCCGTGGCAATGCGCATCGATGAATCCGGGAACCACCATCCTGCCGGCGGCGTCGAAGCTCTCAACGGCAGCCGGCAGCTTCTGGCCGGCGGCATAGACCTGCTTCACCAGGCCGTTCTCCAATTCCAGAGCGGCGCCGGTCATGTCGACATCGGGCGAGATCAGATGGGCGTTTTTGATGAGCAATGACATGGGTTCCTTGTTTTCAGTTCTGGGGCGGTTGATCCTGCGCGTCGCGCATCCGCGGCGGGAAAAGGTCGCGCAGATGTTCGGTTTTCAGGGTGGGCATCATATCGCGATGCAGGCACTGTGCGCAATCCCGAGAAATGCGCGGCGTAGACGCTGTGGATCATGGCGAGTGCGGTGCGGGCGCTGTGGACGTTCGAAACGGGGAGGCGGTCCTCCTGGATGGACCGGATCAAATCCCACGCGGCGAAACGATTCGCCGCAATGAACATCGGGGCGCGCGGAATGTCCATCCGTCCGCACAGCGAATAGTCCAATGGCGCCGCGCCGGGAATCGTCCGGTCTTCAGTGACAGGAATCACCGCATAGTCGGCGCCGTCATCCGGGGCGACGTCGAGACGCGAGAGCTTCAAGTCGCGCGCCAGAGCGTCGTCGAAGCGGAGCGAAAGAGTGCCCTCCGTGCCGACGACCGACAATCCCATGACCGTGCCGCTGGTCCCCGTCCGGCCGCGCAGCCCCTTGCGGGATTCGAAAATTCCGCGGACGCCGTCGCCGAAGCCGAACGCCGCGAAGAGGTCGTCACCCGCCACCGGTCCGACCGGCTCGGTGGCTTCATGGTAGTCCGCCGGCACGGCGGGACGTCCGTCGACGCGGATGTCGGCGATCACCGACAGGGGCTCCCCGAAGAAGAAGGTCATCAGGTCGAGGATGTGCGTGCCGAGGACGATCAGATCCTCGCCGCCGCCGCGGTGGTCGCACTTGCCGCGTCCGATCGCGGTCAGCGGGCGGCCGATCGCACCGTCGGCAATCATCCGCTTCATCGCCAGGAAATGCGCGTCGTAACGGGCGGGATGCGCCACGCAGATCTTGATCCCGGACGGCTCCGCGACGCGGATCAGCTCGTCGGCTTCCTCCAGCGTGGCCGCCATCGGCTTTTCGCAATAGATGTGGATGCCGCGTGCGGCGGCGGCGCGGATCTGCCCGGGATGGTCGCCGGGATGGCGCGAACAAAGGACGGCGATGTCGGGCTTCTCGCGGTCGTACATCTCCTCGGCGGAGGCGTAGTGGCGCTTGGCCCCGGAAACGGCCATTGCTTCGGCGCGGCGCGGGACGTCGGCGCCGGAGTCGGCCAGCGCCGCGACCTCGACATCCGGCAGTCCGCGGAAGGCCGCATGGAGCCCGTGCAAGCCGAGCATCGGCTGCGCCGTGTCCTTGACGATGACGACTTTCATTGCGCGGCCCTGCAGGCGCGGCCGCCGTCGATCAGGTGGCTGGATCCGGTGATGAACGCCGCCTTGTCGGAACAGAGGTAGAGGATGAAATCGACGAGTTCCTCCGGCTGGCCGGCGCGGCCGAGGAGCGTCTTCATGCCAGCCATCGCCGGACGCGTCATCACGGGGCCCGGGATGACGCAGACGGCGCGGATGCCATGCGGCGCCCCCACGATCGCCAGCGATTTCGTCAGGCCTTCCAGGCCGCTCTTCGCGGCGCTGTATTCGACGGCCCCGGAGCCGGTCACGCCGTCGATCGAGCCGATGTTGACGATTACGCCGCTCGTGTTCTCGATCATGAAGGGGAAGACGGCGCGGCAGAAATAAAGCGATCCCCGGAGATTGACGTCGATCCCCCATTCCAGCAGGGCCGGATCGCGCTGTGCAAACGGCTCGGAGCGTCCGAAGACGCGCGAAGGCGATCCGCCGGCGAAATTGAGCAGGAGGCCGACGCTTCCGAATTTCTCCCGGGCCGTCCGGGCGGCGAGTTCGACTTCGGCGTACTGCCGGACATCCACGCGGAGGGCCTCGGCCCGGCCGCCAGTCGCCCGGATGGCCGCCGCGGTCTCCTCGACTTTCGCGAGATCGACATCCGTCAGCAGGACGTTCGCGCCGGCTTCGGCGAGCCTTCGCGAAATGAGATTGCCCATGCCGAGCGCAGCACCGGAGACGATGGCCGTCTTTCCTTTGAATTCGGACATGATCTCATTCTCCAAAGGTCAGTACCACTTTCCCGGTGTTCTCGTTGCGCGCGAGGATGGCATGCGCCTCCTCGACCTGCGTGATCGGCAAGGCCTTGTAGATCACGGAGCGGATCGCCCCCGATGTAAACTTGGGCCACAGCTCCGTTTCCAGCGCCTTCAGAATCTCCGCCTTCATTTCCGAAGTCCGGCTCCGGAGCGTGCTCCCGATGATGCGGATTCGCTGCCGGAAGATCGTGTCGAGGGCCAGTTCCGTCTTGGCCCCGCCCAATGCGGCGATCATGATCCAGCGGCCCCAGGGCGCCATCTTGGCGACATGGGCACCCATGTCCGGACCGCCCACGCAGTCGAGAGCGATGTCGACCGGATGCTTGTCAAGGACGGCGCCGAGGTTCTCCGTCTTCCGGTTGACGGCGATGTCCGCGCCCATGGCCCGGACGAATGCGGCCTTCTCGTCCGACCCCACGGTGGTGATGACCGTGCATCCGAAGCCCTTGGCAAGCTGGATCGCCGCCAGCCCGAGTCCGCTTGCACCCGCCTGGATGAAGACGGTTTCGCCCGCCTGCATCTTCGCCTCGACGACCAGGTTCAGGTAGGCGGTCGCCCAGACTTCGGGAAGGGAGGCCCCCTCGATCAGCGACAGCCCGTCCGGCACGGGGAGCACCAGGTCGGCCGGCACGGCGGCCAGTTCCGCGTAGCCGCCGCCCCCCAGCAGCGCGCAGACCCGGTCGCCGGCCTTCCAGCACGATCCGTCCGGCGCCGCGATGACGGTCCCCCCGACTTCGAGCCCCGGCCACGCCGGCCATCCCGGCGGCGAGGGGTAGTGCCCCGCCCGCTGCATCAGGTCGGCGCGGTTGACCGCCGCGGCATGGACGTCGATCAGGACTTCATCCGGGCGCCGCACGGCATCGGGCACGTCGCTCCACGCCAGGTGACGTTGTTCGTCGATCAACATCGCTTTCATGTTTACGACGCGAAGGGATTCTCGCCGGGGTAACGCACACCCGCGGGCAGGGGGGTGTGGATGTCATTCACGCCCAGCAGCTTGACGGCATCGAACAGCGTCTGCCCGGCCTGGGCGAAGCCGAAGCCGCCGTGGTGCGGAAAACGCCGGCCGATCAGCACATGGCGGTAGAACCGCGCAAAATCGCGGATGCCCACCACGCCGATGCTGCCGAAGGAGTGCGGCTTCACATCGAGGAACTCGCCCTCGGCGATGTAGCTCGTCAGATGGCCCTCGGCGTTGCCCTGCAACCGGAACAGCGTGGCCGGTCCGGGGCGGATCTGTCCTTCCAGCGTCCCGCGCGTGATGTCGGGCTGGGCGCCGCCCTCCAGGCCGCGGTTCATGATGAGCTGGAATTTCATGGCGCAGTTCTTCATGCACCCGCTGCACGTGTTCCCGCAGTGGAAGCCCATGAAGAGATCCTTCGCCGGGACCCCCTTGAGATCCGCCCCCTTGAGAATGTCGGCCGGGACCGAGTTGTTGATGTCGAGCAACGTGGCCGGCTGCTCCGTCGCGCACTGCAGCATGTATTCGGAAATCGCGCCGTAGAGGTCGACCTCGCAGGCGACCGGGATGCCGCGGCCCGCGAGACGGCTGTTCACGTAGCACGGCACGAAGCCGAAATTCCCCTCGAACGCCGGCCAGCACTTGTTGGCGAACACGCCGAACGACGACGCGCCGAGGTTCTTCTCGAAGAACCGCATCAGCGCCAGTTCGAATTGAGCCAGACGCGGCAGCAGCTCGGGCCAGGCGCACTGGCCCTTGAGCTCACGGGCCATGTCGGCGGCGATCGCCTGGATCGCCGCCTTCTCGCCCGCCGCCTCCTTGAACGCGACCAGCATATCGAGCTCGGAGTTTTCCATCACCGAGGCGCCCAGATCGTAGATCGGCTGGATCGGCGCGTTGCAGGCCAGGAAATCGTGCGGCCGCGGGCCGAAGCCGAAGACCTTCAGGTGGGTCACGCCAACCACCGCCCGGGCCACGCCGGCGAAGTCACCGATCATCCGGGCAATCTCCTTGGGCAATCCCACCGGGTACTGCGGAATGTGGACGGCCAGGCGGCGCAGGCCGATGTTGTACGAGCAGTTCAGCAAGCCGCACAGCGCGTCGCCGCGGTCGGTCGCCAGGACGGCCTGGTTCTCTTCGGCGGCGGCGCACGCCATCCGCGGGCCGGGGAACTTCTGCAGGAAGAGCGTGGTCGGCCCCTCGGGTCCGAAGTTGCCCAGATACACGACCGCTGCGTTGCAGCCCTGCCGGACCAGATCGTCGCAGGCCGCCAGGGCCTGCTGTTCGTTCTCGATGATCACCGTGGAGGCCACGGCGTTCACCTTCCGCTTCTTCAGCTCCGCCATCAGGGCGGCCAGGCGCCGCTGGGTCAGCGCGACGGGAAAGCAGTCCCGCGACACGCCGACGATGCCGATCTTGATCTCTGGGGTATTGAGCAGTTTCATTGGTGTTCCTTTGTGTCTCTGGTTTGTCCGTAATAGGCGTTCGGCCCGTGCTTCCGGCTGTAATGTTTCTCAAGGATGCAGGCTGCCAGCGGCTTGACCTCCGGGCACAGGCCGAAGGTGATCGACGCCATCCGGGCGACCGCTTCGAGCGCCACCGCATTCTCGACCGCCTTGAACGGATCGGGCCCCCAGGTGAACGGGCCGTGGCCCGCCGCGAGGACGGCCGGCACCGCGTCGGGGTCCAGCTCGCGGAAGCGTTCGACGATCAGGCCGCCAATGCTGTCCTCGTACTGGCCCTGCACCTCGGCCGCGGAGGGGAGGCGCGCCAGCGGCACGGCGCCGTGAAAATGATCGGCGTGCGTGGTGCCGAGGCAGGGGATCTCCCGGCCTGCCTGCGCGAAGGCCGTCGCATAGGTGCTGTGCGTGTGGACCACGCCGCCGATGCTCGGAAAGGCCCGGTACAGCCGCACGTGCGTCGGCGTATCCGACGATGGGGCGTGTCCGCCCTCCACGACCCGGCCGTCCAGATCCGTGACCACCAGGACCTCCGGCGTCAGGCGGTCGTAGGCCACGCCGCTGGGCTTGATCACCATCAGGCCGCGCGCGCGGTCCACGCCGCTGACATTGCCCCACGTCAGCGTCACCAGCCCGTGACGGACCAGCGCGAGATTCGCCTCGCAGACCTGTTTTCGAAGTGCTTCGAGCATGGTGTTTCTTTTTTCGATTGAATCGGAGTGGCTAACGCTGCCGTTCGCGGATCGCGATCAGCGCCTTCATCACATTGGCCATCGATCCGTTCCAGGCCGCCGTCCCGAAGCCGTCGTGGATCTGCCGGTAGAGCGCGAACAGCTCACGGTACACCGCCGCATTCGCGGCGTCCGGCCGGTAGGAGTGCTCCCGGACGCGGCAGAGCTTGCGCTGTGCCGCGCCGACGTTGTCATAGACGCCGGCCGCCACCGCGCCGAAGAGGGCGGCACCCAGGGCGCAGGTCTGCTCCGACGCGGCGACGACGATCGGGATGTCGAGCACGTCGGCGTAGACCTGCATCAGGAAGGGGCTCTTCACGGCGAGTCCGCCGCAGGCGATCACCTGCTCGACCGGCACCCCGTATTCGCGGACGCGGTCGACGATCATCCGCGCGCCAAAGGCCGTCGCCTCGACCAGGGCCCGGTAGATTTCCGGGGCCGTCGTGTGCAGCGTCTGGCCGAGGAGCAGGCCGGACAGCCGGACGTCGGTCAGGACGTTGCGGTTGCCGTTGTTCCAGTCCAGGGCCAGCAGCCCGCTTTCGCCGGGCTTGAGCGCAGCCGCCGCCCGGTCGAGCGCGTCGAACTTCGCGCCGGGCGTGGCGCCGAACGAATCGGGAACCAGGTTGTTGACGAACCACAGGAAGATGTCGCCCACCGCCGATTGTCCCGCTTCGATGCCGTAGCAGTCGGGGAGCACCGACCCGTCGACGATGCCGCACACGCCGGGAATGTCCTGGAGCGGCTGATCCTTCGGCGCGACCATCAGATCGCAGGTGCTGGTGCCCAGGATCTTGGCCAGCTTGCCCGCCGCGCACCCCGCCCCCACGGCGCCCATGTGCGCGTCGAAGGCCCCCACCGCCACGGCCAGGCCTTCGCGGAGGCCCAGCTTCGCGGCCCAGGCCGCGCAGAGTCCGCCGGCCTTGACGTCCGCCGCGTCGGCCGTTTCGTAGAGCCGGTCGCGCAACGCCGGCAGGGCGGCATCCAGTTTGCCCAGAAATTCCTTGTCCGGCAGCCCGCCCCATTCCCGTGCGTAGAGCGCCTTGTGGCCGGCTGCGCAGACGCTGCGCTTGAGCTTGAGCGGGTCTTCAACCCCGGTGAGCAGCGCCGGGATCCAATCGCACAGCTCCACGAAACTGAAGGCGGCGTCGAACACCTCCGGCGCCACCCGCTTGCAGCGGAGCACCTTGGACCAGAACCACTCGGACGAGTAGGCGCCGCCGCACTTGGCCAGATATTCGGGCCGCATGCCGGCCGCCAGGGCCGTGATCTCGGCGGCCTCGGCATGGCTGGTATGATCCTTCCAGAGCCAGGCCTGCGCATGCGGGTTGTTCTTGAAGGCGGGGAGGAGCGCCAGGGGCGTCCCCGCGCGATTCACGGGCATGGGGGTCGAACCGGTGGTGTCGACGCCGATGCCGACCACCCGGTCGGCGGAAAAGGCTGGATTGGCGGCCCGGGCTTTTGCGAGCCCCTGCACGATGATCGCCTCCAGCCCGTCGCGGTAGTCGGCCGGACTCTGACGCGCCACGTTCGGGTCGTGGGTGTCGATGATGACGCCCATCTGACCGGAGGGATAGGGGTAGACATGCGAAGCCACCTCTGCGCCGGTGTCGAGATCGACAATCAGCGAGCGGCACGAATTCGTTCCGTAATCCAAACCTATTGCATACGTTGACACTGGCATGACCCCTTCCATCCGATGGCCGACCGGCCTTTTCGCCATCCGCGCGCGCGCCGGTCGATTTGCTTCATCTGCGCGTGCGGCACATGATACTCCCCTCTGCGCCGTTCTTCAATTTTGAAAAATATGCACGCGTAAAGGCTCGGCTACCGGCAGACTTCTTCGATCGCCTCAGCTGCCGGGCTTAGATTCTCGCAGGTCAGCGATCTTGTCGACCTACCGCTCAACAAGATCACCTTCCACATACTGATGAATCATGGATGAGATCAGCGTTTGGTAGGGCATGCCCTTTTCCATGGCCTTCTTCTGGACGCCCTTAAGGTCATGATCGTAGAGGCGGATCGTGACTCTGCGATCCTTGCGAAAGGTTTGCTGCGCCATTTTTCGGATCTTGCTCCGCTCTTCTTTCGAGGGAGTCGACAGTCTCACCGTGCCCTTGTCGTATGCGTCGAGGATTTCCTGTTCCTCTTTGTCCAGTTTCATTCTACTCACCTTCCTTCATAAAATCCCGTGTAGCCTTCCTGCTTGGGATGATCGTCTTCAGAAATACGCATTCATCCGCCACCAAATGGGGAACAATATGAATGTAGCCGTCCACATTCACGAAATAGAGTTTCTGCCCGGGATACTGCTCCTGATTCGGATGTTCGGCAGTTTTCCACAAATCCCCCTGGGATAGGTGAAATACGATCTGCTCAAAGGAGATGTTCCGTTCCCTCTTGAGCGCCTCATTCTTCTCCGGGTTCCACTCGTATCGCATGCCGCTATTGTGCACCTGTTGTGCGCACAGAGGCAAGGGGATAATTTCCAGGGGAGAATTCTCGGATAAACAAAGGAGGGCAAGAGGCGGGGGGTTGAAGAAGTCGGCAGGGGTTGCCCTGACGGTCAAAGCCGGCGCATAGCCTTGACAAGCGAGAAGGCGAGTGCCAGCATGGCGATGACGATGCCGCCGGGAAGGAGATAGCGATGCAGCTTCCCGGCCCACGGGGGGCTGGCCTCCGATGCTTGGGCCGTCGGCGCGATCTTGCCCTCCAGCGGCTCGACGCCTTTGTCCAGCAGCGTGCCGATGTGCGTGGCCGAGGGGATGCGTGCGTCGGGGTCCGGCAGTTGAACGAGCGTGTAGGCCCGACGGGGCTGCGCGGGGAAAACCAGACGGAAGAGCGAACCCGTGGCGCTGATTCCGGAGAGGGCCGCCTGCGGCTGGTCGAGAGTCAGCACGTAACGCTCCGCCCGCACTTCTGAAAAATCGATGGCCGTGGACTGGTCCGTGATGCCGCGGAAACGGAATTGGGTGAGCATCCCCTGGGCAAGGAACCGCGACGGCGCCGGAGACTCGGCGGTCAACGTGTACCGCCACGAAGCGTAGTCCGCCGGAATCGCCACGGTCAACTGCGTCAGCGGCTGCCCCTGCGCCTCGATGGCATAGCGCGTCTTGTCGCGCGGAACGCCATTCGTCACCACCGACCAGGCGACGGGATAGCCGGCGAGGACCGGCTTGCGGGATTCGTCGTCGTACGTGGTGATCCAGCCGCAAACGGCGTCCACGCGGAAGGGGCGGGTGTCGACCTGGACGGCGCGCGACTGGCCGGCGCCGCCCACCTGCTCCGTAGTGGTGATGAGCGCCGTGAGGTGCTCGCGGGAGTCGACCGCCTGCTCGAAGGTCAGACGCAGCAGACGGTTGGAAACCGCCGCCGGGAAGGCGATCTCCGTGCGGCGCACATTGGCGTGGCGGCTGAGATCGAAGAGGGCGGCCCGCTGGACGACGGTCGACCAGTTGACGCCGTCGTCCGAAACCTCGACCGTCACCTGTTGCTCGAAGTCGCGGAGCGCGGTCTGTACCGTCAGCCCCGCCAACGGGGCGTCGGTCGCCGCCGCAGGTGTTGACGGACGCGGTCGACGTACCGTCAGCCTCAAGGTGTTGGCGGGCGTCTCGGCCGCGACCATGGCCAAGGGCGGGGTATCGATCCGCCTGCGGGTGCGGCCGACGATCTGGACCGGCTCGTAGCGTGCGGGAATCTCGCCGCCTTCGCCATCGCGGATCCGCAACGTCGCGGCGTCGGCTTGGCCGTTGGCATAGAGCTGCGTCGGGAGCGTGACGGCGATCAATTCGTCGCGGGCCTGTTCCGGGAGGGTGACCGGCCATTGCGTCTCGGCCGATAGAAGAAGCGTGGCCGACAGCAGAAGGAAGCAGGATGCGACTCGATCATTCACTTCGATTCTCCCGGGTGGTTGTGCTGGGTCCCCTTCCGGAGGTAGGCGAGGGCCGCCAGCAGCATGGCGGTACCGAGGACGCCGAAGGCCAGCAGGCGCCAGACGATGTCGAGGTCGGCCAGGTCGGAGAAGATGACCTTGGCGCCCGCGGCGGCAAAGAGGGCGAGCCCGCCCAGCCGCAGCGGACGCAGCCCGATCCGTAAACCGACCCAAAGCAGCGCCAGAGCATAGAGTCCCCAGAGGAGGCTCACCGCGCCGGACTCGAAGGTGGGGACAAAGGCGTGAAAGCCGGTGGCGGTTTCGAAAGTCAGATAGAACAAGCCGGCGACGATGGCGATGGTCGTCACCAGCGGGCGCAACGGCAGGTGCTGGACTTCGCTGTGTGTCGGCTGCGTCAGCTTGTACATGAATCTCAGCCCCGACAGCAGCATCAGCGTGTTGAGGAGGCGCGAGAACCACGGTTCAAAGCCCATGCCGCTCCGGTAGTGCCAGGTGTGTACCGCGAGCGGATCGTAATTAAAAATGTCGAACAACAGCCACTTGCCGGCCAGCAGGACCAGGCCGAGCATGCAGAGCGTGGCCAGCGCGCCGTGCCCCGTGCGGTGCTTCAGCGTGAAGAGATACCAGAGGAAGGACGCCCAGACCAGCGTGACCGCGACGCGGGCGAAGTCGGGGAGGTAGGCGGCGAAGAACAGGTTTGCTTCGAGCGTGAAATAGCCGAACGAGGTGAGGAGCGCCAGCGTGGTGGCGACGACGGGGAGGCGCTGCGGCAGTGGCAGGGAATCGACGTTCTCCGGCAGGCTGGCGGAGGGGCGGGGCCGATGCCGCAGGATCGCCGTGGCGGCGAAGGCGCAGAGCACGGGGATGCCGAGGGCGATGAGGCGGTCGGTCAGCCCGTTCAGATAGGTTTCCGGCTGCGCCTGCGCGGTGAACCGCGTCAGGCTTTCGAAGAAGGCGCCGAGCGCGCGCAGATAGGCGATGAGGTAGAGCAGCAGCGCGCCGTTGAACACCAGGCGGCTGAGGAGGCGGCAGGAGGTCCAGAGCAGCGCCGTGGCCAGGATGGCCCAGGAGGCGGTCAGGGCTTCGGCGCTGAAGAGGCACGGCAGCGTCAGGGCCAGCGCGGCCGCCGACAGCGCCGCGAAGACGGTCAGCAGCGTCCGGTCGTGCATCTTCCGGGCGAAGAAAACGTAGAGATGCGCGATGTAGAAGACCGCCACGGCCAGCGTCAGCAGCGCCATGCCGGAGCGTGTGTGCGAAGTCTTCTCGAAGATCAGCCAGCTTTCGCCCAGGAAGAAGAGCGTGTTGATGAACAGGCCGCCGGCCTCCAGCGGGGTGGCCTCGACCTTGCGGCGGACGGCGTAGCCGAAGATCGCGGTCGAGTAGAGCGCGAACAGCAGGGAGACCCCGCCCAGTGCGATGGGCCAGAGGCCGACGTCCCAGCTCGTGGCCCCCAGGGCGCCCGCGACCAGCGAGGTGGAGAAGAGGAGGCTGAGCCAGACCAGCAGCGGCCATTGACGATGGATCGCCGTGGCCGCCAGCCCTGCGCCGAGGATGATCAGATAGGCCAGCAGGACGGTGAGGTTCGGCTGATCCGCCTGCAGCATGATCGGCGTGGCGAAACCGCCGATGGTTCCCAGCACCGCGGTCGACAGCGATTGGTGGCGGAGCGCCAGGACGACCGCCACCGCCGTGACGAGGATCATCAGGCCGAAGGTCGGCAGCGCGGGAATCAGTTTGAACAGGACATGCGCCGAGAAAAAGGCGAAGTAGAGCATGGCGAGGCCGCCGCCCAGAAGGCCCTGGCCCATCAGGGCGTAGCGCTGGCGCGTGATCAGCCGGTTGCCCGCCGCCAGAAAGGCGCTGCCGCAGAGGAGCGACAGGGCGACACGGCCTTCTGGACCGAGCAGGCCGCGCTTGATCGAGAGCTGCAGGCCGAAGCCGACGGCGCAGACCACCAGGACAATGCCGGCGCGGATCAGCCAGACCGTCGCGATGGCGGACTCGGCGGAGACGTCGGGACGCCGGAACTCCTCGCCGACCACGAGCCAGTTCCACGCCTGCTGCAGCCGCCGCAGGGCCAGGGAGTCCGGGGCCGACTTGACCTCCGGCGCGACTGCCGGCGGCGCGGGCGGCCGCACAGAGGAGGCTGCCGCTTCCCGCATGCCGGTGGCTCCCGGCTGCAGGATGAGGGACGGAGCGGGTTGGCGGACTTCGGCGCAAGCCGCGACCGCTGCCGGCGCAAGCGAAGGAAGCGGTGGTGGGGGGGGTGGCGGTACGGTGCGCACCGCCGCAGCGAACGCGGGGGACTCTGGTTGCGCGACCACGGGCGGCGTCTGCGGCGGTGCCGAGCGGATGATTTGTTCGAGCTGGTCAAGCCGGTTCAGGATGCGGCCCAGGCGGCACAGCGCGACAATCGCCAACACGGGCAGGGACAGCAGCCCCAGCACGGCCAAACTCGCAAAGAACGTCATCATCCCATCCTCCATGCTATCCACCGGGAGCGACCAATCGGCGCCAACTAATGCGGGCCGAGCCCGCAACCCAATCCAACCGCAGATTACCCGCTGCGCGGGCGCATAATCCGACGAATAATGAACCGCAGAATTCCCACTGCGCGGGCGCATAACCCGTCGAAGTCAAGCCCGCATCCTCAAAACTCTTTGCGGATCAATAAGTTGCTGTGGCTAAACCACGGTGCCAGGCGCGATGCGCCTCTTGACCAAATCGAGCAATTCTGCAATCGCGTAGGCTTGGCCGCGCAATTTGGGCCAATCCTCGTCTTCGAGGTCGAAGCCCGGGTACCGGTCGGTGAAGTACCGTTCCGCCAGTTCTTCGCAGAGAGGCACGAAACGGTCCGCCGTGCTCGGATCGCGGTTGTGCAACTCATCAACGAGTTTGACCAGGTCGTGGGTCTTGACCAAGAACCAACCGCCCCGAATCAATTCGGCCTTCAAGACCTTTTCCAGAATCTCAGCCAGTTTGCCGATGCAGAGCAAATGCGCGATCTCGCGTTCCATCAGCGCTTGCACCCCGACCAAGTCTGATTCGGCGATGAAGATCCAGTCGGCGGGGTTGTTCGAGTCGGTCCTACGCGCCAAGGGAAACCCCTTCCCGCAGGATGGTTCGAAAGAAATGATCGCCCCCCCGTCGCTTTTCGTCAAGACGGGCAGGCGCAATCGGCACGAGGGTGAACGCGGGTTTGGGGCGGATGTCACGGGCCGCGCGACGGAACTTGGCCGCAGCTTCGAACTGCCGTTCGGCACCTTCGCTGACCAGGCAGAGATCCACATCGCTGTCGGGTCGTGCGTCGCCGCGCGCGTGCGAACCGAACAGGTAGATTGCCTGCAACGGCATGACCCGGTCGAAAGCCTCCAGGCAACGGCGAAGCGTGTCGGCCTGGTCTTGCAGGCTGGGCGGCAGGTTTTCCAGCAGCAATTTCATGAAACTTACTTTACTCCAAGTTTCGTCATAACGCAAGAGATCGAACGCAAGAGATCGACAGTTGCTTACCGATTGTTTCTGGACTAGTGGTACTGGCTTTTCGGTTTCGGGTCGAAGGCGTCGCGGAGGCCTTCGCCGATGAAGACGGTCAGGAGCATCACCGTGAAGAGCATCAGCGAGGGGTAGAGGATGAGCCACCAGGCGGTGCGGTTCTGCTGCGCCTGCTGCAGGAGCTCGCCCCAGCTCGGAGTCAGCGGCGGGAGGCCGAAGCCCAGGAAATCCAGAGCGGTGATCGAGGCGATCGCACCGACCAGGCTGAAGGGCATCAGCGTGATCAGCGGCGTGAGGGCGTTCGGGAGAATGTGCCGCAGGATGATGCGGACGGCGCTCAAACCCTGGCAGCGGGCGGCTTCCACAAAGGAACGCTGACGGAGCCGCAGGAACTCGGCGCGCATGTAGTAGGAGATGCCGATCCAGTTGAAGAGCCCGTAGCAGAGCAGGAGCAGCCCGAAGCTCCGCCCCAGAACCGCCCCCAGCAGAATCATCACGTACAGGAAGGGGAGGGCGCTCCAGATTTCGATGACGCGCTGGGTCGCCAGATCGACCCAGCCGCCGAAGTAGCCTTGGACGGCGCCGATCACCAGCCCCAGCAGCATCGCCCACGCCACCAGCAGCAGCCCGAAATTGAGCGCGGTCCGCGTGCCGTAGAGAATGCGCGCCAGCACATCGCGCCCGGCGGCGTCGATCCCCAGCCAATGGCCGGTCACCGGACGGTGGGGCCACGAGACCGCGTCGAACCGGCAGCTCACTCCGGCTTCGCGTCCCTCCCAGGGGAGGGTGATCTCCGCCAGGCCGGTCCGCGACGTGCAGGACGCCTCCGCCCACGCCATCAGCATCGGCTGCGATTCGGCGGATATCCGGTGCCACGCGCGGCGGTCGAGGATCCGCAGGCGCTCCCCGGGGCGGTCGAAGCGGATGCTGAACGGCGCCGTGGAAGGCGTGTCGGGCTCGCGCAGCGCGAGCCGGACGGTCGCGGGCGGCGCTTCACGCGGGGCGTAGTCGGTCAGCGCGACCAGCAGATGCGTGGCCGGTGCGCCGGAGGCGTTGGTGGCGACGGCGTCGAGCGTGGCGCTCAAGGCCGGCGCGGCGCGGTTGGCGAAGCGCGCCGCGAGCGCCTGGTCGAGCGCGGGGGAGGTCCGCCAGTAATTGGTGAAGTTCGCCCCCTCCAAGCTCTCGGCGCCGGCAAAGAAAGGGGCGCAGCCGACGGGGCGCGAGAGGTGGCCGTCGGGGGCGAGGTTGAGGCGTCCGATCGAGACGGCGGGGGTGATCGTCAGCGTCGCGCGGCGGTAGGCCGTCAGCGTGGCGGGTTCCGTCACCTGATGGGGACCGAAGGGCACCGGGGCGCGGAGCAGGCGGTTGGCGGGGTTCCGGGTGAAGGTGGGGTCCTGGCGCAGGGCGTTGTAGTCGGGGCGGGCCTCGATGCCGTTGCCGAGCAGTTCGGCCTGCGAGACGTAGCGCAGGAAGGGGAAGTACGACCGGTTGTCGATGCGGAGGTGAAGGGGCTGGTCGTTGCAGAGCAGCTCCGAGCAGAGGCTGATGGCGTAAAGGGCCGCGAGGGCGACCAGCGAGCCCCAGGCGCGGCGGTTCTTGCGGAACTGCCGCCAGCGCTTCCGGGTGAGCGGGGTGATGGAAAGCCGGGGGATCATCCGGCCCCCGTGTGTGCGTGGGTGCGTGTGTGGGTGTGTGGGTGTGTGAGGGTGAGCATGCGTCCTATCGTCCGAAGTGGATCCGGGGGTCGATGAGCATGTAGCAGCAGTCGGAGAGGAGGT
>CAZQKI010000010.1:14645-17520 GCA_964592855.1 uncultured Lentisphaerales bacterium | reverse complement strand
CGTCCGAAGTGGATCCGGGGGTCGATGAGCATGTAGCAGCAGTCGGAGAGGAGGTTGCCGAGGAGCTGCAGGGAGGAGGTGACGGCGAGAATCGCCATGAAGACGGCGTAGTCGCGTCCGGCGACGGCATCGAGGCTCAGGCGGCCCATGCCGGGAATTTCGAAGACGCGCTCGATGATGACCGAGCCGGCGAAGAGGAGCGAGAGGATGCCGCCGAAGCCGGTGGCGATCGGGATCAGCGCGTTGCGGAAGGCGTGGCCCCAGAGGGCGCGCCGCGATGAGGCGCCCTTGGCGAGCGCCGTGCGGATGTAGTCGGCGGAGATCTGCTCCAGCAGCGAATTCTTCATCAGGAGGGTCAGCATCGCGAAGCTGCCCGCGACGTAGCAGGCGACGGGCAGCGCCATGTGCCAGGCGCGGTCGAGCATCCGCGGCCCGAACGCGAGCGTCGCCGCGTCGGGCGATTCGAAGCCGCCGAGGGGAAAGAAATTCCAGAGGGAATCGACCGTGCCGCAGAGCAGCATCTTCAGCAGCATCCCCAGCGCAAAGGCGGGGAGGGCGTAGCCCACGAAGACGACGACGCTCGTCGCGGCGTCGAAGCGCGTGCCGTGATGCAGGGCCTTCGCCATCCCCAGCGGAATGCAGACGAGATAGGCCAGCAGGAAGCCCGTGATGCCGAACCAGAGCGAGACGGGGAAGCGCGAGGCGATCAACTCGCCGGCCGTCCGGTCGGGATAGTCGTAAGAGGCCATCCGCAGCCCCATGCCGTCGCGGAGGAGCCAGCGCGCATACTGCTTCGGGAAGGGCTGGTCGAAGCCGAACTGCCGCGTCAGCTCCCGCCGCTGCTCCTCGGTGACCGCCGCGACGCGGCCGGCCTGGGTCCCCGCTTCGCCGCTCCCGAGGCCGCGCAGCCGCGCCAGGCGCATTTCGACGGGGCCGCCGGGGAGGACGCGCGTGAGGGCGAAGCAGACGAGGGTGATGCCGATGAAGGTCGGAATCGTCAGCAGCAGACGGCGGATCAGATAGGTCAAGCGGTCCATGTCGGATGCATCACGGGGCGCGGAACGTGGCATCGAAATCGACGATGTCGGGGCGGGGGGGGAGCAGTTCGTTGGCCTTGATGGCGGCTTCGAGTTCCGCCGCCGAATCGGCGTCGTACCACCAGTAGCTCAGCAGGCTCCGTTCGTCGCCGTATTTCGAGAGGACGGTGGGCGGCGTGCCGAACTTGTCCCAGTAGAGGAGGCGGACGGCGTCGAGGTTCCAGAGCAGGACATACGGGACCTGCTCGGCGAGGATCTGGTCGATGCGGCGGCAGAGGCCGTTGCGGGTCTGGAGGTCGAAGATGCTCCGCTGGGTCTCGATCAGCTGATCGACCATGCCGTCCTTGAAGCCCGTGATGTTGTTGCCGCCCTTGCGGTCGGCCTCGGCGGAGGACCACATGCTCTCGGGGTCCTTGAAGAGTCCGCTGCTCCAGGCCGCCCAGGTCATGTCGAAGTTGAATTCGTCCATGTCGCTCGCCCAGGCCGCCCAGTCCTTTCGCTCGATCTTCATCGCGACGCCCGCCTTCTTGAGGTCCTCGTTGTAGAGCACCAGGAACTTGTCGGAACTCTCGTCGCGGGTGAGGAAGGTGAAGCTCAGGGGTTTGCCCTCGCGCATGCGGATACCGCTGGCGGGGTCGGGGAGCCAGCCCGCCTCGGTCAGCAGTTGGCGGGCCTTTTCGAGATCGAACGTGAACTCCGGGTTGTTGCAGACGTTCGTGGCGCCGTAGAGATCCTCGAAGTAGGCCTTGTGGAGGAAATACTGGTTGTGCATCAGGGTCTCCACCATCTTCTTGCGGTCGAGGAGGTGGGCGAGGGCCTGGCGGACCCGGAGGTCGTCGAAGGGGGCGCGGCGAAGGTTCATCGCGAAGCCCTGGAAGCCGGTGGGATTGTGGTTGCGGATGCGGCGCTTGACGATCCAGTTCTTGTCGAACTTGGGGCCGTTCGTCCGCTCCACCCAGATCGCGGCGCGGTAGACGGGATAGACGTCGACCTGGCCGTCGAGGAAGGCCTCGAAGGCGTTGTCGGGGTCGGCATAGAAGCGGTAGACGACGGTCTGGAAGTTGGCCGTGCCGCGGCTGGCGCTGCGCGACCGCCCCCACCAGTCGGCGCGCCGCTCGAGGGTCAGCGAGATCCCCTCGTTGATGGCATCGAGGCGGTAGGGGCCCGACACCACGGGGAACGCCGTGTTGATCTTGTTGAAGTCTTCCTTGTCGAAGACGTGCCTGGGGAGAATCTCGAAGCCGCCGGACGCGCCGAGGTTGCGCCAGTGGACCTCGCCGGCGGTGAAGCGGATGGTGAGCGGGTCGAGCACTTCGGGCGGCGTCGCCACGAAGGTCTGGAGCGCGACCTTGTGGGGGCCCGTCTGGCTGGCGGGATCCATGATGCGCTCAAAGGTCCATTTAACATCCTCGGCGGTGATGGGCTGCCCGTCGCTCCAGCGCGCCACTGGATCGAGGTGGAAGGTGAACGACAGCTTGTCCTCCGAGATTTCCCAGCGCCGGGCGAGGCCCGGCGCGTAGTCGGCTGTCAGCGGATCGCTCCCCAGCAGGGTCTCGTAGAGGGCGCCGAAGACCTGGTAGGAGAAGGTGTTGTTGTCGAGATAGGGGTTGAGGCTTTTCGGGCTGGGACCCGCGGCGTAGACCAGCTTGCCGCCGGGGATGGCGTAGCGGCTGGCGATCGGATCGGCCCGGTCCGCCGGGACCTTCGCTCCGCCCGCGCCGGTCTGGATGATCGGGAGCGGCGGAATGGCGGTGACGGCGGGCGCCTCGATGGGCAGCGGCGCCACCGGCGGCGCTTCGGCCGCAGGTTGTACCGCGACCGCGGCGGCCGGGGGCGGC
>CAZQKI010000010.1:0-14545 GCA_964592855.1 uncultured Lentisphaerales bacterium | reverse complement strand
CGGCGGCCGGGGGCGGCGGAACGGGGTCGGCCAAAACGCTCAGCCCCGCGCCAACCAGCAACATGAGTATTACAAAACGATTCATTCCGTTCTCCCGATAGATCCTGCGTCCCGGCCGTCGTCACGGCCTTTCCATGAAACGTCTATTTTTAGCATAAACCGCACTTTTGCGATACCTGTTTTGACCTGTTGACTTCGGCGGTGCAATGTGTTTTCATAATGGCGAATCACTTTCGGCATTGTGGAAAACGCGATGAATCGTGAAATACCCGTCCAATCGGTCCGTAAAGCGCTGGATCTTCTGAACATCCTCGTCTTCGAAGATCCCGCGCGCGAAGGCCTGGCGCTGGGAAATCTGGCCGGCCGTCTGGGCTTTCCCGCGGCGACCGCGCACAATCTGCTCAAGACGCTCTGCGCCTGCGGCTATGCCGCCCAGGCCGGCGTGGGGCGCTACACCATCGGCCCCCGCTGCCGGGACATCGGTCGCTACAACAGCCTCCTCTCCGAGCCGGTGTCGTCGGCCATCCGCAAGCGGATGGAGGCGCTGGGCCGGCTGCTGGGCGAAACCGTCACCTTCGCGGCGCTGGCCGACGGGCGGCGGCTGCTGCTGTGGAGCGCCAATGCGCACCAGCTGATCCGCGTCGATTCGGCCGACCTGGAATCGCGCAAGCTCTTCTCCCTCCCCACCGGGCGCATCCTGGCAGCCTATGCCGAACCGGGCGAATTGCTCCGGCTGCTGGAACGCTACGGACTCCCCGCCAGGCAGGAATGGCCGAAGACCACGACGCGCACGGCGCTCGATGCCGCGCTCTCCGCCATCCGTGCCCGCGGACACGAAGTCATCATCCGGGACGACGTCACGGCGTTCGCCGTGCCCGTCCTGGATGGCCAGGGACGCCTGGTCGGCTCGCTGGGCTGCTTCGCCCCCAGCTTCCGTTGCCCGGCGGAAAAGCATGAACCCTTTGTCGCGGAGCTGAAGCAGGCTGCGCACGAGATGACTCAAACCTGACAACGACGACGAAAGCGAGGATTGCGATGGCGGATCGCGTGATGACGGATAAACTGCGGGCGGAAGCGCTCGGCATGGGCATGGATCTGGTGGGCTTCGGCCCGGTCTCGCGCTGGAAGAACGCGCCGTACCTGATCAGCCCCAGGGCCATTCTCCCCGATTCGAAGACGGTGGTCGTCTGCGGCATTCACATCACCGACACCTGGACGGAAATGGGGGGCGAGCCGGAGCCCCAGGACCGCAGCGCAGGCGGCTGGATGGATCAGAACTCCCTCCTCGACCGCGTGGCCTACCGCCTTGTCCGCCTGCTGAATGAATACGGCTACAAGGGCGTCGCCATCGCCTCCTCGAACATCTGGCGGTACCGTCAGTTCGAAGGCATTCCCAGCATCTTCGCCCCCGATCTCTCCCACATTCTGGCGTCGGCTGCGGCCGGATTGTCGGAAATCGGCTGGCATGGCATTGCGATCAATCCCGAATTCGGCGCCCGGACGCGCTACATCTCGGTGGTCACCGATGCGGCGCTGACGCCGACCCCCATGTACGACGGACCCAAATTGTGCGACAAGTGCATGGCGTGCGTGACCTGCTGCCCGACGGCGGCGATGCGCAAGGAACTGCTTCCCCCGCACGAGGTGACCATCGAGGACAAGACCTTCCGCTATGCCAACAAGAACATCTGGCGCTGCGCCTGGGCGGAGCACTTCAACCTCGATCTGAACTCGGAAAATCTCAAGAAGATGGAGACGGTGGGCGAAGCCGAGATCCTCGGCGAAATTGCCGCCGCAGGGACGCGCGGACACGAACGCGGCGTCTGTCAGAAGGTCTGCGTGCCGCCGCATCTGCGGACGTCTGAACCGAGTTTCGGCCGCCCCGGCAAGCTGTTCGCGCAGCACCGCATCAACAAACGCTATCCCGAGAGCCTGCCGACGCTCCGCAAGCTGCGCGACGACCTTTCCGCCGCGGCCATCGGCATGGGCGCGGATCTGGTCCGCGTCGGCCCCCTGACGGCCGACGTGGAGACCGTTCCCGGCTACACGCTGAGCAAGGAACTTCCCGGTGTCCGTACCGTGATCGGACTGGTCTGGCGCGTTCCCGCCGGGAGCTGGGACAATACGCCGCTGAGCATCGCGGCCTCGATGGGCTTTCATCACACGTTGCTGCGTCTGGCGCGGATGGTCGAGGACTGCGGCTACCACGCCGCAAACTACGCCGCGTGGCAGCAGCCCGCCGGCTTTGGCGGAAAACTGGCCGAAATGCTCGGCCTCGGAACCGGCTCGGCGGTGAACGGCCGCCTGATCACGAGCACGGAGTTCGGCGAGGAAGCCTGGTTTGGCGCCATCACCACCGATGCCCCGCTCGATCCCACCCCACCCGCGGAGGCCTCGGCGCCCGCAAAACCGCAGCGGCTCAGCCCCGCCAAATTGCGCAAGAAGCTGGAACTGGCGGCCGAGCAGCTGCATGTCTCACAGTTCGGTGTCGCTCCGGCGTCGCGCTTCGACCGCGCGGTCGGCGAGCTGGCGGCGGCGGTCGACCTCAAGTCCGTCGGCGAGTCCGTCGTGGATGTCGGCGTCACCTATCACGGCGCGTTCGAACCCAAAATCATCCGCGAAACGGTGAAGGTCAAGTCGCCGGCCGACCATCTGCCCGGCGCCCGGTCGGTCATCGTGCTGGGGCTCGACTTCCCCGAGGCGATCGTGGCCAATGCGGGGTTGCCCGAGAGCCAGCAGATCGGCCCCTACGCCTTCTGGCAATACCAGACCCGCAACGAACTGGCTTTGGCCGCTTTGGCCATAGCCAGGATACTGAACGAGCAGGGACACCGGGTCTCAGTGTCGGAGGACATGCTGGGCATCCAGTCGTGGGTTGCCTCGCACCGCGGTTTTCTCCCCGATGCTTGCTGCAACGCCATTGAGGCGGTCGCGGCCGGGTTCGGGCGGCTCGGACGCCACGGCGCGCTCCTCTCGCCCGAATCGGGTTCGCGGATGCGCCAGATCGTCATCATCACCGACGCCGAACTTCCCGCCGACGCCATCGACCTGGGCGCCGATCCCTGCGGCTCCTGCAAAATCTGCGCGACCACTTGCCCCATGTCGGCTCTGGACGGCGCGGGATTCGACATTCATCTGGACGACACCTGCCTCCACGTGCCGGGCGTGAACCGCGGGCGCTGCGACTGGTCGAAGCGTTACGCCCTGTGCAAGGAGGAAGGCCCCGCGATGATCGGCAACAAGACCGATGTCCCGAAGCCTGAAGGCAACGTCACCATCGAACAGGTGGCCGAAGCCTGCCGCCAGCGCGATCCCGTGATGAAGCGCCGCCCCTGCATCCTGGAGAGCTGCCTGCAGAACTGCCCGGTCGGAGTCCTTCCGGGCCTATGACCCTTCCCCCGGCCATCGTGCCGACCTAAGACTCCAGGTTTGCGGCGAGGACGGCGGCGTTGCGGCGCACGAGCTGACCCACGAAAGTCAGGACGGCCTGCTCCATCGCGTGGCGGTCATGTCCCGAATCCCGCGACAGGGCAGCGGCGATTTCAGCCAGGGAACGCCGGCCGTCGATCAGTTCCACGGTCCGGCGGCCGAGGTCGTCGAGGACAAGCCGGTGCTTGCGCTGCGGGCCGGAAAACAGGCGTCCGATCCCGGACTTGCGCCGTTTGGACTCGGGCAGCGCCACCGGCCAGGCGAGGAGGCAGCCGTAGCGCCGATCACCGATCCGTTCGACCTGGGGATGCAGCCAGGGCACGCCGCGCAGCAACGTGGCGGCATCGGCCGGGCGGACGCCCGGCGGCAGCACGGGCGGCCCCGCAGGCGACGGCGCAGGCGGCACGGCCTTGTGCTTTGTTCCGAATAAATCAAACAGTTTCACGGCGGCGGCTTCGCTTCCTTCAGCCTGCCCCCTTACCGCCCCTGCGTGTCCTGCTTCATCGCGGCGAGGGAGAACTCCGCGCGGGTGCTGACCTTGTCGAGGCGGCCGTCGAGCATCCAGCAGATGCGGTCGGAGTTGCGCAGCATTTTGGGGTCGTGCGTCGAGCAGACGATCGTCACGCCGTTCTCCTGGTTGAGCTGCTTCAGGAGCTCGATGATTTCCGACCCCGTCTTCGTGTCCAGATTGCCCGTCGGCTCGTCGGCCAGCACGACGCTCGGCGTGTTCGCCAGGGCGCGGGCCACGGCGACGCGCTGCTGCTGTCCGCCCGAGAGTTCGGAGGGCTTGTGGTGGATGCGGTGCCCCAGTCCGACGCGCTCCAGGATGGCGGTGCCGCGGCGGGCGGCCTCCTCCTTGGAGGTCCCCTGGAACACCATCGGCAGGGTGACGTTCTGCAGGGCGGTCATCACCTGGATCAGGTTGAACGTCTGGAAGATGTAGCCGATGCGGTTGCAGCGGAACCAGGCCTGCTGGCGCTCCGTCATGTCGAAGACCGACTGGCCGTCGAAGATCACGCGCCCCTCCGTGGGGACGTCCAGCGCGCCGATCTGGTTGAAGAAGGTCGACTTCCCCGATCCCGAGGGCCCCATGATGGAGATGAACTCGCCGCGGCCGATCTCGAGATCGATCCCCTTGAGCGCCCACAGCACCTCTTCGCCGGTGACGTAGCGCTTCTTGACGTTTTCAGTGCGAATGATGATGTCGGATGCCATGGTCATGCCTCGTGATGTCCGAACTCGTCGGAATGGAAGGTCATTTCGTGCGGCCGCGCCGTCTTGACGATGACGCCGTCCTCGATCCAGAGGATGCGGTCGGAGGCCTGAAGCATCTTCGTGTCGTGCGTGGCCGAGATGATCGTCACGCCCAGGGTGCGCTGCAGGCTCTTGAACAGGTCGATGATCTCCTGACCCGTGGTCTGGTCGAGGTTCGCCGTCGGTTCGTCGGCCAGGATGATGTCGGGCGAGTTCGCCAGCGCGCGGGCGATGGCGACGCGCTGCTGCTGTCCGCCCGAGAGTTCGGCCGGCTTGTGCAGGATGCGGTGTCCGAGGCCGACCATCTTGAGGATCTTGACCCCCTTCTCCCGCGCCTCCTCGCCGTTCAGGCCGGCGAAGCTCATCGGCAGCGTCACGTTCTCCAGGCAGGTCATCACCTGGATCAGATTGAACGACTGGAAGACGTAGCCGATTTTGCGGCAGCGGAGCCAGGCGAGCTCCTCGGTGTCGAGCTGGGCGATGTCGACCTGGTCGATGTAGACCCGGCCCGAGGTCGGCTTGACCAGGGCGCCGATGGCGTTGAACAGCGTCGACTTGCCCGATCCGGAGGGGCCCATGATCGAGAGGTATTCGCCGCGGTAGACATCGAGGGTGGCGCCGCGGAGGGCATGGGTCGTCTGCGGCCCGGACGTGTAGATCTTGTGGATGTCCACGCCGCGGATGATGACCGACTGCTGTTGTTCGGCGGGCTCCTCGAAGAGGGCCTGGAAGCGCTTCTGGTCAATGTTTTCCAAGATCAGTCTCCTCAAACAGTCGAACGCAGGGCGGTGGCGGGCACCATGGAGGCGGCCACGCGGGCGGGATAGAGGGCGGCGATGATCGAGAGGACCACGCCCGCCAGGACGCTGGCCAGTCCATACAGGGCCAGCAGGCCGAACGGCAGGGCGCCGAAGACCAGCCCGCCGCCATAGGTGATCACGTAGACCGCGACCGCAAACAGGATTCCCAGCAGGGAACCGAGCAGGGAGCCGACCAGGCCCATGATCGAGGCCTCCAGGACGAACATCTGCGTCACAAAGCCCGAAAGGGCGCCGAGGCACTTCATCGTGCCGATTTCGCGGAAGCGCTCCGTGACCGACATCAGCATCGCATTCGAAATGCCGATGACCGTCACCAGCAGGGAGATCACGATGATCCAGATGCTCCGGAAGCGATCCTTGCCCGCTTCGCGCGCCTTGGCCTCCAGCTCCTCCGGCGTCCAGGCGCGCGCCAGCCGGATCTGCCGGCCGGGATCGGCCGGGAGCTGCATCGACTCGCCTGTCAGCGCGGCCAGCGCATTCAGCGACGAGGCGAAGTAGCCGCTCCAATCGAAGGCGGGAGGCTGGCCGTCGCCCATGACGAAGATGACGGCCGACTCGGCGGCGAGCTGTGCGGCCGGGCCCCGCCCGGCCAGACGGATCGTCCGGCGCGGGGCGGCCCCGCCCGGTTCGAGGAAGAGGAGCTTGCCGACGCCGTCGGCGGCCAGCTGTTCGAGCAGGCGCGTCTCGACCTCGCTCAGCGTGCCGCTGCCGACAACCCCGACGGTCCGGTCGCGCAGCTTGGGCAGGTCGGACCGGATGAAGCTCAGCATGCGCGACACCTCTTCGCGCTGGGCGTCCTCGTCGGCAACACCCTGCTTGACGATCTGGCCGGTCAGGATCGACATCAGGAAGGCAATGCCGCAGATCACGCCCGTGATCGTGACGATGGAGCGGCCGAGGCGGATGCGGAGCCCCTGCAGCACCACTTCGAGGGCGATCTGCAGCGGCAGCCGGACTTGGTTGGGAATGGGGGTGTTGGTGTTCATCGGTGCACTAGAAGGGGGCGCTGGAGACGGCGTTCTTGATCAGGTTCATCGCGATGGTGGCCATGCCGATCAGACCGACGCCGGTGTAATAGCCGGCGAGGAGCGCGGGGGCCATGCGGAGAAAGGCGGTGGAGCCGAACTTCTTCTGGAAGTAGTAGCGCCCGACAAGGGCGCCGCAGATTTCCAGGATCATCGTGTGCGGCAGGGCGCCGAAGCCGCGGATCATGCCGTAGATGAAGAGCGTCGGCAGGCCGAAGAGATTGAAGAGGGCGAAGAGCACCACGGTGATGATGCCGCCCGAGGCGATCACCTTGGGATGCAGGGCCTTGGCGAACTCCGTGTCGGCGAACCGGGTGGCCGCCTCGGCGGTGCCGGTCAGGCCGGCCGCCTCCGCCTCGGGGTGGAAGGTCGCCGAATAGACCAGCGTCTGCGACTTCGCCGCCAGTTCCCAGTTCAACTGCGCGGCCGGATAGATATCCGAGGGAATGGCGCCCGACTTCCAGATGAAGGCCCAGAAGACGAAGGAGAGGACCATGAGCACCGGCAGCGCCACGAGGTCGGCCAGGATCAGCGAACGGAAGCGGACGCCGGTCAGCTCGTTGACGCGGAAGGACTGCGACATGGCACCGTAGTTCTCGATCGGGATGGGGGCCAGCCAGATGTCGAGCTTGTTGTAGCCCGACAGGATGAAGGTCCCTTCGCGGACGAAGGGGATGACGACCGCCTGCCCCGTCAGGCCGAGCAGCCGGGCGTTGACGTAGGAGATGAAGGGGTTGTAGAAGCAGGAGAAGAGGATGAGAAACCCGAGGATGCCGGGGACCAGGCGGTTGCAAACGATGATCATCGCCGCCGACGCAACCAGGTAGCCGCCCAGGGCGAGCGCAATCGGATAGTCGCCGCGCCCGATCGCGGGCGTCTTCCAGAGGCTGCCGACCGCGGCCTGGCGGCCTTCCGCCTCCGTGCGCTGGCCCTTGGCGGCCTGCTTGCGGGCCTCGACGCCGCGCCGGACCACGTCGCGGACCGTCGCGAAGATGCTGATGAGCGCGATCGCCGCCGAGGTGCCGAAGCCGAAGCTCATCCAGAAGTCGATCGAGTTGACGAACTGGGTGTTGACCGTGTTCATGCCGGGCTGCCACTGCACCAGCACCTCGGTGAAATTCAGTATCGGATTGAGGATCATCGTGGAGATGATGGCGCTGAACGAGCCGACCACCGCCCAGAAGGGGAGCACCATGCCGATGATGATGACGCCGGGGTCGATGACCATCCCCGTCGGCGTGGCCGGCAGCAGCACCTCGGTCATCGTGGTCGTGTCGAGAAAGGGCTGGGGAATCAGGAAGACCGGCTTGTCGAGGAACATGCCGGTGATGGCGGGCACGCCGACCTGGAGCACGCCAAACGAAATGCCGATCAGGGAGCCGAGGGAGAAGATGCGCCATTTCGAGAAGGTCTTCTTGCCGGCGGCGTCGACCTTCTGCTCCTCGTTCTCGAGTTCCTCGCTCTTCTTGGTGGAGTCGGCCAGGGCCAGCGCCCCCTGCGCGCTGATCGGCGCCAGCGGGAACGGCAGCCGCTCGACGTCGGAGCAGAGGCGGAAGAAGAAGTAGCCGAGCGTGTACTTGTTGACCAGGCCGATCACCGAGACGAACACCAGCAGCAGGATCGGCTTCAGCCAGTCCCGGTGGAACAGCAGGCGCTCCGTGATGGCCGTGCTTTCCGGCTTCGGGCAGAACCAGCCCGGGAAAAAGTCGCGCATGCCCATGTCGCGGGCGGCGTCCGAGGTGACGAGGAAGGCGCGGAACACCAGCTGGCCGAAGGGGCCGCCCGGGAAGAGGAGGTTGCCGGCCATCATCACGCCGGCGGCGTGCAGCAGGACGATCAGATTGCCCTTGCTCATCGTCTTCATGGCGCGCCGCGACACCTCGCTGAAGAGGATGACCGTCACCCAGGTCGCCGCGCTGCCCATGCCGCCGCCGGTCATCAGGCCGAGGTAGATGGCGCCGGGCATCATGATGGCGCCGCAGAAGAGAATGCCGAGCACCGTGGTCCAGCTGAACCCCTCCTCGTAGACGTCCGGGGTCGTCAGCAGGTTGCGGTATTGCTCCAGTTCCTTGTCAGCCTTGGCCATGCGTCAACTCCTTTTTGCCGGCCTGCGCTTCGAGCCGTTGCCGGGCGCTGCTGAACAGCTCCTGCTTCATGTCGTCGGGGACGGCGCGCCAGAGGAGGAAGTGGCGGCGGATGCGCGCCACCAGCGGCCGGTTCAGACGCAGCCAGGCGTCGCGGGTGCCGGTCTGGCGGATCAGGTGCATCTTGGAGATGTACTCCTTCGTCTCGGGGTCGGTCGCCAGCTCGATGACGATGCGCTGCGAGACGCCCAGGTCGAAGGGCTTGAGCCAGACCTGCACGTCGAGCACGGGGATGTAGGCATCGTCCGCGAGCGGGTCGCGGCGTTCGCTGACGGTCAGCACCGGATCGGCGGAGAAGAAGGGACCCGCGCTCCCTTCGCCGTGATTCACGAAATACTGGTGGAAGAAGCCGAGGACCGCGATGCGGTCGCGGTGCGTGAAGGTGAAGGGGAGGTTGAAGGCCAGCTCGTCGTCGTCCGACGGCGGCGGCAACGTCCAGCCGGCGTTGTCCGCCGGCTTGGCGATCTCCATCGCCGACCGCGCGGGGAAGTAGGTGGAGGCGATCGTCGCCGCGGCGATCGCGAGCGAGGCGTAGACCGTCGTGAGCGAGGTGAAGTTCATGTTCAGTCCGCCCGTCCAGTCCAGCGCGGTCAGGATCCGCCCCGTTCCCTGGCTGAGAATGTAGCCGAGCACCGCGCCGACCACCGAATAGACGAGAGCCTCGGCCACGAACATGAAGAAGATGTAGCGCGGGGCGATGCCGACGGCGTTGTAGACGAAGATCTCGTCGCGGCGCTCGTAGACGGACCCCTTCATCGTGTTCAGCACGGTGAGGGCGGCGATGATCAGCGGAATGAGCAGGTCGGCCAGTCCGCCCAGCGACCGGGCGCGCGTGCGGCGCCCGTTGTAGGCGGTGCCGTCGATCCCGTAGTTGGTGTCGCGTCCGGTCTGCTCCAGATAGGCGGTGATCGCCTGCTTGGCGGCGGCCTGGCCGACGCCGCCCATGTCGACGGCGGCGGACACCGTGCGCCGCGCCCCGGTGGACTGCGCGGCGAAGCGGTCGACCAGGCCGATGATCACCTGCTCCGCCGACAGGCGGGGGTCGTCCTGCTCGGCCAGCAGGTTGTATTCGCTCACCTGCGGCTTCACGATGGCCTCGGCGTTGAACGGCAGGAGGTCGTCGCCGTCGACATCGCGCATCCGCTGCAGGGAGTCGGCGGCGAAGATGCCGTGGACGCTGAACTCGGATCCGTTGATCGTGACCGGGACCCCGCCGGCGTTGACCGCCGCGACGGCGATGCCCAGCGCGTCGGCGATCACGTCGGGGAGCAGGACGGGATAGGGGCCCTGCGTCTGAAGCGCCTGCGCCGGCGTGAACCAGCCGTTCGTGGTGAGCATCGTGATTTCGCCGCGCATCGGCTCGGTGTGCCGGAAGAGCAGGACGGATTTGGCCACCGCGCTGTTCAGGGTCGGCGGGACGCCGTGCAGCAGCTCGAGGTTCGGCGTGATCATCTGCGCAAACTTGGCATCGTAGGAGCCCACCAGGGCCACCCGCTCGTTGACGGTGTACCGGTCGCCGTAGCGGCCGTTCAGGGCCGAGATCTCGCCGGGGCTGATCGGCTGGAAGCGCTTCGGGCGGATGAGCAGCCCCTGGTAGGGCGCCTTGCCCAGCGCCCGTTCCCGGACGAGGATGTTGCTCTGCACCGACGTGAAGCAGATCATCACAAAGGTCATCAGCACCAGCGTGGCGCACGTCAGCCCCGTCCGCACCTTCCGCTTGTGCATGTTGTTGAGCCCCAGCATGAAGGCGGTCATCATGATGCCCATCGTGTTGACGTCCGCCCCCTTGACGGCGCCCTGCCGGCGCCGCAGCGCATCCATGTTCTCCTTGAACTTCGAGGAGAGGACGAGCATGATCCCCGAGGAGATCAGGATGATGACAAAGCCCAGGAGGATCATGACGGAGGAGCGGATCATCTGGAAGGCGGGGTGCAGCAGCCGGAGCAGCAGGAAGACGACCAGGAAGATGATTCCCTGCGCGAGGAGCTGCTTGCGGATGTCGGTGAAGCCGAAGACCAGCTTTTCGAAGAAGAAGACGAACGGCACCAGCAGCCCCATGTACCAGAGGATGCCCCAGATCGCCTCGGAGATGGCGCCGCGGATCACCGGATGGTTGAGCACCAGGTAGGCCATCGACTGCTGGTAGTCGCGCAGCCGCTCCAGCACGGGGCGCGACGCCGTCCCGGCCGCCGCCAGCGTCTCGCCGCTCCGCTCGTGGAAGGTGGCGGTCATTTCGTTGACCATCCCGTAGCGGTTCTGCAGGGTGATCCGCTTGTCGGCCAGGAAGCGCATGGAATGGGCGGCCTCGGCGGCCACCTCGCGGAGCACCGGCGTGTCGGCGGCCAGATAGCCCCGGCCGTCGATCTCGTTCTCGGGATTGGGGGTGAAGTCGGCCGACCGGGTGTTCAGGCAGAAGCTGCGGGTGACGGCGACCTGGGGATTGTCGGGCGAGCCGGCCTTCAGCGTCACGAAGAAGCGCTCGCGCGGGTTGATGTATTCCAGAAAGGCATCGCTGTCCTTGAACAGCGCCGTGGAGGAGAAGGGCGAGAGCCCTTTCACCCTGAGGAACTCCGCATCGGTGAAGCTCTGCATCGACTGCGGGTTGATGCGGTCGAGGATGGCCACCGGGCAGGACCGGTAGAGGATCAGGTTGACGGGCATGCCGTCGTAACCCAGCACGCGCGACTTGTAGATGTTCTGCGCCCCCATGCCCAT
This sequence comes from uncultured Lentisphaerales bacterium, assembly GCA_964592855.1. Lineage (GTDB taxonomy): Bacteria > Verrucomicrobiota > Kiritimatiellia > RFP12 > JAAYLN01 > JAAYLN01. The sequence goes on along the minus strand of CAZQKI010000010.1, from coordinate 3,157 downwards.
GTCCTTGAAGTGGGAGATCACGCCGTCCGCGCCGAAGTAGGCCCCCTCCAGCGGCAGCTGGTTGCCCCAGCGCGAGGGCGGCATCGTGATCTCGGGCCGCTCGTAGCGCCCGTAGGGGTCGGTGAACAGGACCGGCTTGCGGTGGAATTCGGCGAGGTAGGGATCCTTCGGCATCAGCAGCGCCCCGGCCAGCGGATAGTTCGGCACGACCGCGTTGCCGACGCCGGAGGCGAAGACGCTCCCCCGCAGGGGATAGCTGCTGTAGAAGCTGCGCGTGAGCTTGGGGAAGCGGCCGTAGCCGTGGGCCGCGGCCAGCACCGATTCCCCCAGCACCTGCATCGAGACGGCGATGCTGGCCAGGTTCGTGAACGCGGGCAGCGGCACCGGCGACAGGTATTCGGTGTAGGCGTGCTGCGGGCTGACCACCGCGAAGGCGGGGAAGGAGCGCGCCGACCAGGGCTGCGCGTAGACCGGCATGCCCGACAGGTTCGCGTTGATCCGGTTCCCCTGCCGCGCCCCGTAGAAGACGATGGACAGCTTGTCGTGCAGGCCCAGGGCGAAGGCCGAATCCTGCAGCATCCGCCGGAAGGCGATGGCCGCCGCCGTATGCTGGATCTCGATGCCGCCGCTGAAGCTGATCGTCTCGCGCGCCGATTCCGTCTTGACCGAGGGAACGAGCGCCGGCGAAATGACCAGCAGCTCGTCGTAGCGTCCCAGCAGCGCGTTGATCTGCAACTCCTGGCGGAAGCGGCGGCCGCAGGTCTCATGGTAGGTTCGAAGCTCGGCAAAGCGCTCGGACAGGGCCTGGCGCAGATCAAAGTCCTCGTCCTCCCCCCGCTCCAGATAGCGGGGGAGCGGCAGCGCCGCCAGCGTGTTCAACAGGTCGTACCGCCGCTTGGCTTCCCGGAAGGCACGGTAGTCGGGGCTGTTGAGCGCTTCGGGGTGGCGCTCGAAGCGGATCTGCGCCTGCAGCAGCTTCTCGGCGGCCTCGAAGACGCGCCGCCGAAGCACGTAGCGCAGCTGCCCGGCAAAAAACGTCCGGCTCTCCGCGGCCAGCCCCCCGAGCGCCGCCCCGCTGGCCGCCGCATCCCGGGCGAAGGCCCCGTCCGCCAGCAGGGACTCGATCGCCGCCAGCGAAGCCAGCGTCGCATCGTTGTCGCGGAGGGCTTCCGTCAGGCGCGCGCGCGCACCGGCCGATTCGCCGGCCATGCTCACCGACGCCAGCAGCGTGTCCAGGCCGCTCAGCGCCATGCTGTCGCCGCTCGTCGTCAGGAAGATCACGTCGCGCGTCAGCGTGGCGCGGTGGGGCTGCATCCCCTCCAGCACGCGCAGTTGCAGGGCCAGTTGCAGGGCATTGACCGAACCGCAGGCCAGATCGGGCAGCAGGGAGACGGCATCGCAGGAGGAGCCGATGACCACGGCCTGGCGGGCGCCGCCCCCGGGCGCCCGGAGGACCCCCAGCACATTCCGCGTCGCCACGTTCCGGAAATCCGTCCGCACGTCCAGCCGCACGATGCTCCCGGCATGGTCGAAGATGCGTTCGTCCGCGATCAGGCGTACGTAGTTCAGGGGGATCAGCAGCCGCAGCTTCTTCAGCGGCTCCCATTGAATCTGGTCCATGCCGCCGGAGTGGGCGACGATGAGGGCCTGGAAGCCGAGGCTGCAGTAGCGCGCCGGATTGAGCCCCAGTTCGTCGAACAGGGGCTTGGCCAGATCGATCAGGGCGATCTTGCCGGTGAAGTTCGTCGCGGAGCGGATGTTCGCCTCGGTGATCAGCATCAACTCGCCCGTCAGCCCCTCCGCCGGGGTCACGCCGGGCTGCAGGAAGTTCGGCATCGCCGGCCAGATCCCGACGTCAACCGGCGCCCCATCCCGGCTCAGCGCCAGCTTCGTGCTCAGCGGGTAGGCCACGTCCAGCTCATGGTCGAAGCATTCGAGACCCGCCGCCTGGTAGTGGCTGGCCATCAGGTCATGCGTCGCGGCATGCCCGGGCAGGCCGGGTGCCCGGGAGCCCAGGGCGTCGATCTGGTCGAGCGTGGCCCGGACCGCCTCGGGCGACAACGCCGCCTGCATCCGGCTGCGGTCGTACGTCCGCGCGAAGACCGTCGGGGGATCGAACGGCTCGGGGGCGAAGATCTTCAGGAAAAGGCTCACGACAGCGGCCAGGACCACGATCAGGATCGTCGTCCAGAGAAGCTGCGGACTGCGGCGGCTGGCGGAGGATGACTTCATGTTAGGGAATCGACTTGTAGATTTGGGCGGATCCCTGCGCCACGCTGATGCTGTTGATGACGGAGAACACCATCAGGGTGATGAGCGCGCCGAGGAAGACACCGACAAAGAAGGGCTGCAGCTTGTTGCGCACGCTCGTGGCGCCGCCAATCTTGAGCACCAGGGCGCGGATCGCCCAGGCGACCAGCATGTTGCCCCAGTTCGCACCGTCGTAGACGTTCGTGCTGCCCAGGATGAACCCGATCGGATGGAACCAGAAGCCCGAGAAGAACTGGCGCAACAGGGTCAGCCCCATGGCGATGACCCCCCAGGTAATCATCGTCCGCTGCCCCCAGTTTGCGACGCTGATCGCGGGACCGTCGGCTTCGCGCAGCCACTGCGTGGTCGAAACGTTCAGGTCGGAGCGGAACTGCGTCAGAAAGAAATCGAGCCCGTTGAAGGCCCACTGGAAACGGATGTTGTCGCCGCCGTAGGCATAGGCGTTGGAGAGGAAGACCCAGCCGCCGATGAACAGCCCGCCAACCAGCCCCAGCAGACAGGTGTAGATGATGCTGCGCGGCTGGATCCCCAGGCGCTTGCCCACCTGAATCACCTCGAACTGCGTCCCGGGCACCAGAAAGAAGACCGTCACCGTCAGGAAGCCGGAGAGCAGCAGCGCCACCAGCAGCCCTTCGGCGCCGAAGACCGCCATGCCGCCGCAGACCGAAACAAAGACCATCGCATTGTAGGGGGTGAAGTACCCGAAAGCCATGCCGCACTCGGCGCGGAACTTGGACGTGACGAATCCCAGCAGGACGAGGAAGCCGAAGTAGACCATCATGCTGAGGGCGGAGGCTCCGACAACCCTCGCCCAGACCAGCACACCGACATGGCAGCCCACCAGCAGCAGCACGGCCGCCCGGCTCGACAGGGCGTCGCCCGCCTC
>CAZQKI010000009.1:0-50810 GCA_964592855.1 uncultured Lentisphaerales bacterium | reverse complement strand
TCCCCTGGGCGTGCGTAAAGGACGCGAGCGTTTGGATGATGGACAGGCGTTGGGGGAACGGGCGGCCTCGCCCGTTGAAGCGGCGTAAAGCATGCAACCAACTCGTGTGCAACGGGCGGCCCGACCTGCCTTGTTGAAAACTTCGTCGACAAAGCTCAAGACAAAGCTCGCGACAAAGCTTTATGGGAATAGACCAAGCGGCAGGGGCGCAACTGCTCAGCAAGTCTCATACTCGATCCAACTGCCCCGGCATCCGCCCGACGAAGGAGGGCGGGTGCCGGCCGGGGCAGAGGCCTCACTGGTCTGAGACACCTCACGCTGGGCCTTGGTTTAAGTCGTTGAAAACAAGTCATTTACACTCTTTATTCCTGATTCCTTCGCGTGGCTCGGCGGGGACGCCTCGCCCTACCCATTCCGACCTGCCGATCAGGTAGGGCGAACCGTCCCGGTGAGCCGCCCCCGCATGGATAATCGATACAAGCGGATCGCTGGCTCGCTTTCCTTCGATATTCTGCGGTTGGGTATTCTGCGGTTCTGCGGTTTCGGAGGAAGAAGACGAAGTAAACGGTCATTTTCAAATCGGCGTTGACACGCTTCGCCGGGTGCATCAAGAACGAAATGGACCCGGGCGTCCTCGCCCGTAGTGAAATGGAAGGTCGGGGCGGCTAGCTTTTTCGCCTACCGCCGGGGACGGCGGGGTCCAGTGCGGCTTCAGACGCTGAGTCGGATGCACGATGAAGGGGGCCGTGGCACCCTCGTCGTCGTCGTCGTCCTCGATGCAAAATTTCGAGAACGAGGACGAGGACGATGTGGCGAGTCTCCTACTCGATCCAACTGGCCCGGCGCATCCGGGACAGAGGCAGCACTGAACCCCGAACCCTTGCGCCTCTGCGAGTCAACCACCTAGCCTCGCATCCGCGGCTACCGGACCAGGCCCAGCGCATATTCGAGTGCCAGCAGCGCGTAGGAGGTGGCCAGCGCCGGATCATTTTCCCAGAAGCGGTTGTTGCTGTTGGCCCAGCTTCCATCCTCCTGCTGGAGCGAAAGGAGTTTGGCCAGCAGTTCGTCGCGCCAGAGAACGGGTGCTCCGCCCTCCGTCACAGACGGCAGTTCCCGGAGTCCCGTCGTCGCCAGCGACCGGGCCATGATGGTGTAGTAGTAGAAGACCCCCTGCTGCCCCATGCCGGGGTTCTCGTCGACGGTCCAGTGGCGGCGCGCATAGTCGACGGCCGACACGACGCGGGGATCGCTGCGTCCGACCTGGGCGTAGATCAGCGACAGCAGCCCCGAGTAGGTGACGCTGCCGAAGGAGCGCAGGTAGGGTCGCCCGGTCGCGGCGTTCGTCGCAACCCCCGCCTTGTTCGGATCGGCCGGCTTGTAGATGAAGCCGCCCGCATCGTCGGAATTAGCCGTGTTGGTGTCCAGTTGCATCTTTTGGGCAAAAGCCAGAGCCGCATTCCAATCGACATCGACGCGCGCCTCGCCGGCGGGACGCGACTCTTCGACATCCTGCGTGACACGCATGGCCGAGAGGGCCCAGGCCGTGTTGTTCAAGTCGGCATAGGGCTGCCCGCTGTTCTTCTCATAGCCGAACCCGCCGCGGTATTCGTCAGTGCCCAGCAACTGCGTCTCCGCCACATAGCCGCGCGCCTGCTGGATGATACGCACATCGTCGGGCCGTCCGAGGGAGTGAAGCGCCGTCATGCAGATCGCGGTGTTGTAGGTGCCCAGCGAGCCGCCCCGGCGCCCCGGCACCACGCTGTAGATGCCTCCGTCGGGCTGGACGCAGCCGGCGATGAACGTCGCCGCGCGGGTCATCGCCGCACCATCCTGCGGACGTCCGGCAATGGCCAGGGCCCAGAGCGGCAAGGCGCTCAGCGCCGGAAACTCGGCATTGGACCAGACGCCATTCGTCTGCTGCCGGGCGATCAGATAGTCCAGGCCGCGATCGAGACTCTTGCGGGCGCGAAGCTCCAAGTCGCTCGCCGGCACGACGGCAGGGGCGTCCGCAACCGAAGTCTGCGCCGCTGCGGCCGGCGTGGCACTGGCGGGGGTCCGTTTTTCGGGCGACGGTTGTTTGTCGGCACGACGACACCCGCCAGCCATCGTCACCACCATGCATCCCAAGATGCAAATGAACCCCAGCCCGTTATGTCTGCTTGTTTTCATAAAGTCATTCCTTCCCTATTGCGGGCTGCGCCCGCAACCGCATAGAACCGCGGATTTCCCTGTTCTTGAACAACTTTTTTTGGTTTTGTTGGCCGATAAAACACTAATTGCCCATCCACTACTCTAAACGCCAGCGCCCTGCATTTGGTTCACGCCTCACGCCTCACGTTTCACGCCGCACGCGTTTCACGTTTCACGCTTCACGTTTCACGCATCACTTTTCCCGCCCCCCGTTCCGCTACTTTTTCCGAAGCAGGTCAAGTTCAGCCCGGGCCTCGGATTTGACCCTGTCGTCCTTGGACGACGTCTTGGGGAGATCGATGCACGTTTTGAAGGACGCCTCCGCCTCGGCAGGCCTTTTGAGGGCTACCAGCGTCCGGCCCAGTTCGAGGTGATGACCGGCTAACTTCGGGTTGAGTTCGGTCGCCCGGCGCAGACTCTTCTCGGACTCAGCCAGGGACCCCTTGGGAATGGACCCGTAGAGCAGCCCACCGACGAGGCGCTTGACGCCGCCGATCTCGGCGATCCGCCGGTGCCAGCGTCCCAGGGCATGATGGGCCAGATCATTCGATGGATCGATCGCCAGGGCACGATCAATCGAGGAGCGGACCGCCTTCGACGCATCGATCTGCTGCTGCTTGCCGAGCAGCAGGAGCCGCTTGCCGTTGGCTGCCGCAAGCTGGAAGTACCCCCAGGAGTCGTCGGGATTGGCCGCAATGGCCTTTTCCGCAACCGCAACCGCTTCCGCAAACATCTCGAGCTGCCGCGCCCGTGTCGCCGGGTCCTTCTCCGGAAGGAGATCGGCAAGGTCGACCAGGGCCCGCGAGGTCTTCCACAGGGCTTCGTAACTCGCGGGTTGGAGTTTCAAGGCTTCCCGGTAGCTTTCGAGGGCCTTTGCATCGTCAAAGGCGGCATAGGCGGCGTCACCGGCTTGAATGCGTTCAACGGGCGTCTGGGCCGGCATTGATGCGGCCAGGCAAACCAGGCCGACGGAGGCGTACAACCATCTTTTCATGTCTTCTTCCTTTGCTCTGTTGACTCACGATAAAGGGCTATGGCTTTTCAAGCCGGCGGATCATCTCCAACGTGACGGCGCCGACCTGGCGCAGCGTCTCCGGCGAAAGCTGGTCGAGCGTATCCTCCGGCGTGTGCCACAGGTCGTTTTCGCCGGGGCGCGTGCCGAAATTGAAGTCGATCAGGTCGATCGCGGAGAAACCGAGATCGAGGAAGGGCTGGTGGTCGTCGAGCATGTCGCTGTCCATCAGCTTCACCCGGTCGCGGCACCCCTGCGCCGTCGCCGCATCGAGAAAAAGCAGCTTCAGCGCGGGGGTTCCATTGCGCGGCAGGGTGAAGCACAGATCGGCGTCGCCGACCATGTCCAGCAGAATCACCGCCCGGATCGGGATCTTCGCCTGCTGCATCTGGCGCGCGAGCCGCCGGCTGCCGTGCAGGCCGTCGTTCGCACCGTAGTTGTGCAGACACTCCTCGCCATCCAGGAAGGCAAACGTCACGCCCAGCTCCCGGGGTTGTCCAGCCATCCACTCCGCCAACGCCAGCAGCAGCCCCGTGGAGGACCCGCCGTCGTTCGCCCCGGTGAAGTCGGGCGCGATTCCCGCCTTTGTGTCGAAATGGGAGAGCAGCAGGATCCGGCCGGGGGCTTTGCCGGGGAGCGAGGCCAGGACATTGTGGAACGTCCGCGGCCCGAGCGGCGTGGCATCGTCAAAGGCGTCATGCGTGACGGCGAATCCGAGCTTCGTCACCTCATCGACCAGCCAGCGCGCCGCCCGCGCGGCACCGGGCGTCCCCGCATCGCGCGGGCCCAGCGCCACGAGCTGCGCAACCCGTGCCAGGGCGTTCGTGCCCAGATCGGCCGGCGCCTGAACGAGGGGGTCGAGGGACGCCCGGGCGGGGGCGACGGGGGTGGACGGACGGCACCCGGCAGGCGCAAGCAGCGACAGACATGCGAGGCCCATCCACAGCAAGCTGAACTTTGATAAACCTTCGGGCAAACGCCTTCCGCCAGCACGAGAACCCCTGAGGCAGACAACAGAAACGCTCAACGCTAAACGTTCAACGCTGAACGCCGAAGGCGCAGGCCTCGATATCAATGGTTTGTTGATCATTCCGACGATTTCAACGTTGAGCGTTCAGCGTTCAGCGTTGAGAGTTGAGCGTTCGCCCGGCGCTATTCCACTTCCACGCCAAGCAGGCCCAGCAGACGGCTGAGATCCTCGTTGTCGTAGAAGTCGACCTCCAGGCAGCCTTTGGCCCGCTTGCCGTTGGCGTAGGTCACGGTGGGCTGCAGCCGGACCTGCGTTTGAAAGCGGGCATGGAGGCGATCCAGCAGATAGCGGAGGTGGCTTTCGGGAATATCCGACTTCTTCTCCGTCGCATCCTTCCGCTCCTCCTGGCGCCGTTGAATCATCCGCTCGAGCGCCCGGACCGTCTGTCCCTCCGTCACGCAGCGGCGCGCCAGCAGAATCTGGTCCTTCTCCTCGGGCAGCGAAAGCAGCACCTTGGCATGGCCGACGGAAAGCATGTTGGTGATAACCAGCTGCTTGACTTCGTCGGGGAGTTCCAGGAGGCGCAGGGCGTTGGCCACGCTCGCGCGGCCCTTGCCGACGCGGTCGGCGACCTCCTGCTGGGTCAGTCCGAAATTCTCCGACAGCGCGCGATAGCCCTCGGCCTCCTCGATGACGTTGAGGTCTTCGCGCTGGATGTTCTCGATGATGGCCATCTCGGCCGCTTCGCGGTCGGGCGCATCCATCAGAATCACGGGGACTTCGCTCAGGCCGGCGTCGATGGCGGCGCGGAGACGGCGCTCGCCTGCGATCAATTCATAGGCCGCGTCCTTTCCCGCCACCCGGCGGCAGATGAGCGGCTGGATCACGCCATGGGCCTTGATCGACTCCGTCAGTTCCTGCAGGGCGACGGCCTCGAAGGTGTGCCGGGGCTGCCAGGGGGATCGGCCGATCACCGAAACCGCCAGATGGAAGACGCTGTTCACCGCGGAGGCTCCGGCCGAAGCAGCCAAAGCTGCGGACTCGGGGCTTTCCGCCGGCGACGGGCCGGAATCCGCCGCGGGGCCGGTGTCGGCCGGGGCGCCGATCAGGGCGCCCAGGCCACGCCCCAGGCTGGAGCGCGGATGCGCCGCCGGTTTGTGGATCTTGCTCGGCTTGGTGATCTTTTTGCCTTGGGTAGCCATAATTATGGGTAGCTCGCGGGACGCAGGAGTCCTGTTGTTTCCGGAAGTCCAAACATCATGTTCATGTTCTGCAGAGCCGAACCCGCCTGCCCCTTCATGAGGTTGTCGATCGACGACACAATCCGCAGCCGATCACAACGCGTATCCACACTGACGGTCAGGTTGCAGAAATTCGTTCCCCGAACATGCATCGTGCCGATCGAGGCCTTGCTGTCATAGACCCGCACGAAGGGACTATCTTTGTAAAAATCGCGGTAAAGTGCAAGCACTTCCGCCTCAGTGCAGCGACGGGGCAGCGCCCCGTAGAGGGTGGACAGGATGCCGCGGCAGACGGGAACGACCTGGGCCGTGAAGGTCACGCGCACCTCCCGGCCCGCCTGGAGGCCCAGTTCGCGCTCGACTTCGCAGACGTGCTGGTGACCCGAAAGGCGGTAGGCGTTCATCTGCTCGTAGCGGGCGGGATAGTGAAACTGCGCATTGAGCTTCTTGCCCGCCCCCGAAACGCCCGTCTTGCAGTCGCAGATGGCGCCGATGGGGTCGATCAAGCCGTGCTTCATGGCCGGCGCGAGCCCGAGGATGCAGCTCACCGCGAAGCAGCCGGGATTGCCCACGAGCGCGGCGGACCGGATGGCGTCGCGGTGCAGTTCGACGAGGCCGTAGACGTTCCGTCCCAGCAGCTGCGGCGAGGCATGCACGGGGTCGCGGCCGATGCGCGTGGCATAATCGGCATAGGCGTCGGTGCTCGTGAAGCGGAAGTCGCCGCTGTAGTCGATGACCCGCGTGCCGGCGGTCAGCAGGCCGGGGGCCAGCGTCATCCCCACCCCGTCGGGCGTCGCGCAGAAGACCACATCGACCGGCTCCTGCGCCTGGGGGTCGTCGGCCGCCAGGACGGGCAACTTGCAGAAACCGTCCAGATGCGGGTAGATTTCGTTGATCGGCTTGCCAATCTCCTCGCGGGCGACCAGCGTGACGAGCTGAACCTCGGGGTGCTGCAGCAGCAATTCAAGGATGCCCACTCCGCCGTAGCCGGTGGCGCCGATTATTTTTGCACGAATCATAGTGAAAACACTCTCCTCAAAAAACCTGGGCCGCGATCTATCCTGTTTACCCTTAGCGGCAATGTGGTAATATCCTCGCAAATGGCACGAGTGTCAAGAAAGGCGTGATGCGGACCGAAGATTGTGATTTTCTAGTGGCCGGAAGCGGCATTGCCGGGTTGATGAGCGCGATTCACCTGGCGCCGTACGGGCGCGTCCTGCTGATTACGAAAAAGAACTCCGCCGAGAGCAGCAGCAACTATGCGCAGGGGGGAATCGCCTGCGTCATGGAGCCCGGCGACAGCTTCGAGCAGCATGTCGCCGACACGCTGGACGCGGGCGCCGGTCTCTGCGACGAGGCCGTCGTCCGTCGCATTGTCGAGGACGCGCCCGCGCGGATCGCCGAACTGGAGCAGTTTGGCGTGAACTTCAACGCCACCACCGCGAACGCCAGCGGGTACGACCTCGGACGCGAAGGCGGCCACTCGTGCCGCCGCGTGCTCCACGCGGGCGACATCACCGGCCAGCGCGTCGAGACCGCGCTCCTGCTCAAGGCTCACCAGACGCCCAACATCCAGGTCCTGGAGCATGTCCGGCTCATCGATCTGGTGACCACGGCCCGGCTCGGCCTCCCGGGGACGAACCGCTGCGTGGGCGCCTACGCGCTCGACCCCGAGACGGGCGGCATCTTCGCCATCCGCGCCCCCGTCACCGTCCTCGCCACCGGCGGCTGCGGCAAGGTCTACCTCTACACCAGCAACCCCGACATCGCCACCGGCGACGGCGTGGCCATCGGCTGGCGCGCCGGCGCGTCCATCGCCAACATGGAGTTCATCCAGTTCCACCCCACCTGCCTCTACCATCCGCAAGCCAAGAACTTCCTGATCAGCGAGGCCGTCCGCGGCGAGGGCGCCGTCCTCGTCGACCGCGACGGCAAGCCCTTCATGGACCATTACGACCCGCGCGGATCCCTGGCCCCGCGCGACATCGTCGCCCGGGCGATCGACTCCGAACTCAAGCGGACGGCGGCGCCCTACTGCTGCCTCGACATCCGCCACAAGTCGCGCGAGTTTCTGCAGGAGCGCTTCCCCAACATCTACGCCGTCTGCCTCAAATACGGCATCGACATGGCCTCCGACCTGATTCCCGTCGTGCCGGCGGCCCACTACTGCTGCGGCGGCATCCAGGCCACCGTCGACGGCGTCACCAGTCTGGACGGACTCCTGGCCGTCGGCGAGGTCGCCTGCACGGGCCTGCACGGCGCCAACCGCCTCGCCAGCAACTCGCTCCTCGAAGCGCTGGTCAGCGCCAACGCCATGGCGCAGCGGCTGGCCGGGCAGGAGCGTCCCGGCCTGTCGGACATCGCGATTCCGGCGTGGGAGAGCGGCCATGCCGTTCCCAGCGACGAGCAGGTCATCGTCGCCCACAACTGGGCAGAGGTCCGCACCTGCATGTGGGACTACGTCGGCATCGTCCGCTCCGCCAAGCGCCTGGAGCGCGCCTACCGCCGCATCCGCAACATCCGCAGCGAAATCCGGCAGTACTACTTCGACTACGTCGTCACTGCCGACACGCTCGACCTCCGCAACCTCGCCGACGTCGCCGAGCTGATCATCCGCTCGGCGCACCAGCGCCGGGAGAGCCGCGGACTGCACTACACGCTCGACTACCCCGCCAAGCTCCCGGTCGCCAAGGACACGGTCCTCCCCGGGCGGCATCCGCGGATCTTCAGGAAAGGCGCCTGATGGGGAACCTGCGCCAATCGCAACGGAGATCCCGGTCGGCGCGAACTCCCGCCCGGACCGAACCGCGGCTCATCCGCATGCTGTTGGTCGCGCTCGGTGCGGCCCTCGGTCTGGCGCTTTGCATCCAGGGCTGCGCCACGGCGAGCTTCCATCCAACCAAGGACCGCTACCAGGCGCCGAAGCCGGTTCAGATGTCCGTCACGGGCTACTGCAACTGCAGCCGGTGCTGCAGCTGGCACTACAACTGGTATGGCCAGCGCACCTACTCCTCCGGCCCGAACAAGGGCCGGCGCAAGGAGATTGGCGTCACTGCCGCGGGGACACGGGCGCGCACGGGAACGGTGGCGGCCGACACGCGGCGCTACCCCATGGGGACGATCGTCTACGTTCCCGGCTACGGCTACGGGCGGGTGGAGGACACGGGCGGCGCCATCAAGGGCGACACGCTCGACCTCTGGTTCCCCTCGCATGGACGCGCCCAGCAGTGGGGACGCCAAACACTCACGGTCCATGTCTGGCTGCCGAAGCCAAGGTGAGGCGTGGGCAGGCACCTGCACGCGCCGGGCGTCAGGGTTCAGTGAGGCCGCTGGCCCGGCTGCGCCGGGCCAGTCGGATCGAGTAGGAGACTTGCCGCATCGTCCTCGTCCTCGTCCTCGTTCTCGAAATTTTGCATCGAGGACGACGACGAGGACGAGGACGAGGGTGCCACGGCTCCCTTCATTGTGCCTCCGACTCAGCGTCTGAAGCCGCACTGGACCCCGCCGTCCCCGGCGGTAGGCGAAATTGCAGGACGCTACGACGCCCTTTTCACTACGGGCGAGGACGCCCGGCTCCAGGTCACCTTTGTCGCGAGACGGATAATTGCGCTTTTCTGGCTTCCAAACGGCGCGGTCCGATACGTCCCGCGCTTTTGCGGACGCATCGATCCGGGCACGCGCGGTGGAGCGGGATGTATCGGACCGCTCAAAGTCAATCGAGCGCAGAATGAACTTAAATGGATGGACTTTAGCGAAATACGCAAACAAACCGCGTGTGGTGTCTCAGACCAGGAATGCCTCTGCCGCCTGGGTTATTCCCTAACGAACGCTTGGCAAACTCCAAGGCGTCTCCAGCAGCAGGGTCACAGGGCCGTCGTTGCGCAGGCGGACCTGCATCACGGCGCCGAAGACGCCGGTGCCGATGCGTGCTTCGCCGAGTTGCTCGCGGAGCTGGCGGACGAGTTCGAGGTAGCAGGCTTCGGCCATCGCGGGAGGCCCGGCGGAGATGAAGCTCGGGCGGTTGCCCTTGCGGCAGTCGCCGAAGAGGGTGAACTGGGAGACCAGCAGGATCGATCCGCCGACGTCGACCAGCGAACGGTTCATCTGCCCTGCATCGTCCTCGAAGATCCGGAGCGCCGGCAGCTTGCGCGCCATCCAGGCGATTTCGCCGGGGCCGTCTTCGGGAGCCACGCCGATCAAGACCAGCAGCCCGGGACCGACCGATGCGACGGTCTTGCCCTCCACCGAGACCGAGGCCTCGCCGACGCGCTGGACAACCGCCTTCATTCCGTCCGGACTTCGTATTCCGCCCACGACGACGGGGTTTCCCAGATGCGCACGCGGCAGAGGCGCACCCCTGCGCCGAGCGCTGGCACGGCGGCCGCCAGCGCCTTGAAAAGCACTTCCGCCAGGACCTCCGTCGTCGGGTCGCGGCCGGCAAAACCGACCACGCGCGGCGCGAAGAGACGCTGCACGGTCGCGTAGCCGGGGTCGGCTTCGTTCATGCAAATCGCGTGATCCCAGGCGCCGACCCGTTCTTCCAGCAACGCCTTCACCACGGCGAAATCGCAGACCATGTCGTTCGCGTTGAGCCGGTCCGACTCCAGAACCACCTCGATCCGGCGGGTATGTCCGTGGGGAAAGCGGCAATTGCCCTGGTGTTTGGAGAGCAGGTGCGCGTTGTCAATCTCAACTGTTTTGCAGATTCGATAGGGCATGCAGGCCTTGCCAGAGCTTGGCTCCTCGTTAGTGATGCGACTTTACCAAGTTGCGCCTGACAGGACAAGCGCAAGGGCAAACCGATTCCCCGTGAATGCGATTCCGTCGTTCCCGACCCGGGGGCAATTCTGCTAACATACGCCCTTCATGCCGCCCCGCAATGTCAACACCCCGGTGTTCGCGAGCTACTTCCTGTTGTTCGCGAGCTGGGCCGTGCTTTCCCCCTATCTGCAACTCTACCTCAAGGCGCGCGGCCTGTCGGCGTCGCACATCGGGTTGCTTCTGGGCACCCTCGATCTGGCCGGCATCGCAGGCCCGCTGGTTCTCGGACGGCTGGCCGACAAGACGCACGCCTACCGCGGCCTGCTGGCCGCCTGCTTCGTTATCGCGTCAGCCGTCTTCGTGCCGATGGAGTTCACGCGCAGCTTCCCGGTCTATGTCGCCTGCATGCTCTTCATGGGCCTATCGTACCGTGCCGTGATTCCGCTTCTGGACTCCCTGGTGAGCCGGATCCTGCCAGACCCGGCCCGGCAGTACGGCAGGCTGCGGGTTGCCGGAAGCCTGGGCTTTGTCGCGATCTCCCTGCTGCTTCAGCTCAGCGGCTGGGTGTCGGGCGAATCCTCGCGCGCCATCCTGCTGGCCTTCGTCATCGCCGCCTTGTGCGCCAGCGCCGCCGTCCTGTTCCTGCCGCCGGCCCCCCCCGCCCCGCCGGTGCGAGCCGGCCACGCCCATGCCCTCGGCGGCAAGGGGTTCGACCTCGCGTTCTGGGCGGTGATCGGCATCGTGTTTCTGGGACGGTTCGGCATCGGCGCCTACTACTCCTTTTTCTCGCTCTACCTGAAGGAGACCTTTCCAACCTGCGGCGTGAGCCTCCTCTGGGCGATCGGGCCGCTGGCGGAGATCGCCACCATCTGGTTCTCCGGCCCGCTCATCCGCCGCTGGGGGCTTCGCGCCATGTTCATCGCATCCCTGGCCGCCGTCAGCATCCGCCTGCTGCTGTTCGTGTTTGCCCCGAACCTCGCCATCGTGGCCCTGGCGCAGCTGCTGCACGCGTTCACCTTCGGCACCTTGCATACGACGGCCGTCGCCTACGTGAATGCCAAGATCGGACCCGCCCGGCGCGGCATGGGCATGGCCGTCTACAATGCCGTGGGGATCGGGCTGCCGACGTTCCTGGCCAGCGTCATCGGCGGCTTCGTCATCGAAGCGCATGGGTTCGTGACGCTCTTCGCTTCCTACGCCGCCGTCCCCGTCGTCGGCATCGTCGCACTTTTGTTCATGGGCTCGGCCTTCACTTTTCGGGATGGCCAGGACAAATCGGAAACGACAAAATGATCAAGACAAAATTCATCGGACTTGGATTGGCGGTGCTGTTGTGCTGCGGTCTGGCCCAAGCGGCGACCGGCGACGCATTCCTGGACGGCGTTCCCAACGGTGCGACCTGGCTCATCCAAGGCAAGCCCCTGCAGCTTGCCGCGCTCCCGGTTCTGCAGCGGGCCTTCAGCAGAAGCCTGGGCGGCGGCGCCGGCGGCGCGTTGAACCCCCTGCTCGCGCTCGCGGCGCTCGGGTCCGTCAACGTGACCTCCGATATTGCGCGGGTGATGGCCATCGGCATGGATGCCACTGGGATGGTGCTGATTGTGGAAGGCAAGTGGAATTCCGGCAAGCTGAAGCAGCTCGCGGAACGACAGCCCGGCTTCCGCAGACTGAACAAGGGGGGCGTTGACCTGCTGTGCGTCGACGGCCCGCGGACGGGCGATCGGGCGTTTGTCAACTTCTTCGGCCCGCAGAAGATCCTGATCGGCTCGTCCGCTGCATCGGTCGTCGCGGTACACGAGGCATTGGCCAGGCCGGGAACGGAGATCGGCGCTTTTCGTAATTTTTCGAAAGCAACGAAGTGCCCGGAAGCGGTTCTCTCGATTTTCGCCAAGGATGGCGAATCGCTAATGCGGCTGGTTCCAGACGCCGCCATGCTGCTCCAGACCTCCGCCATCGCACTCCACGTGCGCCCGCTGCCGCGGAACCAGCTCGGCGTGAATCTGTCGGCCCTTGCAGTGGATGCGCCGACCGCCCTGAACATCGCGCAGATGCTGACGGGGCTTCAGGCCATGCTGGCGTTCCGCGCCGCCTCCGATCCCGCATGGGGAACGCTGGCGCAGTCCATGAAAATCAAAACGGCGGAGAAGCGCGTCCTGATCGACTTTTCCCTCGACTCGGAAA
Source organism: uncultured Lentisphaerales bacterium (assembly GCA_964592855.1). Classification (GTDB taxonomy): domain Bacteria; phylum Verrucomicrobiota; class Kiritimatiellia; order RFP12; family JAAYLN01; genus JAAYLN01. The sequence goes on along the minus strand of CAZQKI010000009.1, from coordinate 38,458 downwards.
TGACGGCCTCGCTGCTCACGACGGCGGTCCGGGAATTGCGGCGGAAGGGGCGGCTGTAAAAAAGTTTTTTTTACCCATTGCCAAGGCAGATCAAGTGTGGTAGACTTTTATGCACTTTTCGGATTGGAGCAAGTTGCGGGTAATCCGAGTTCACAATTCAGAGAGAGACTACTATGAAGAAAATCATGTTCATGCTGGCGGTTGTTACATCCATGGCCCTCCCGATGATCGCCGAGGAAGCCGCCGCTCCCGTCGCGCCTGCAAGCACGAATAAGGTCGAAAAGGCCAAGTGCGAAGCCGCCGCCAAGGTTGCAGAGAAGGCCGCTGTCGCGAAGTAATTTTGCGAGCAGATTCTTCTGGAGCTCTGTCGCCTTTGGCGACAGAGCTCTTTTTTTGTGTCTAGGCGGTACGCGTGGTTTGCGGTATGCTCCACGTTCCAACAGCCGGAGGAACTTCGCTCATGCGCGTCAAACTCGTATCCCTGTGTCAGACCGAAACCGCCCGCGCAGCGGGTCGACCGGCCCTTACGCCGGAGCTGCTGGCCGCGACGGGTGCGCGGTACTCGCGCAACAACGAGGGGCTGGATTCGATCCTGGCCAAGATTGATCCGAACCGCATCGATCAGTCGGTGGACGCCATCTTCAAGATGATCGACTACGGCCATCAGTCGATCGCCGACATGGTGCCGGTGGCCATCTTCATCGACGGCGTCTCCGCCTGGCTGGCCTACCTGGCCTGGTCCTGGTCGCCGCAGGCGGGCGGTCAGGAGAGTTCGACCCGCTACATCCGGATGTCGCCGGAGGCCCGGGTCGATCCCGTAATGCTGGGCATTCCCGAGGCGCAGCGTCCGCAGTGGGAAGCCGCGATGCGGGCAGCCTTCGACCACTACGCCCGGCTCGAAGGCGGCTGGCAGGCGCTTTCGGAGACATCGCCCGGGCGGATGCGCGTGCCGGCGGAGCTGCTGACGGACACCGGAGCGAAAGGGCTCAAGCAGGTGGCACGGATGCGCCGCAACTACGCCTTCGACCGCGCGCGGTATCTGCTGCCCGCCGCCGTCGCCACCAACCTGATGCTGGTCATGTCGGCGCGTGCCTGGGCCACGCTCTGCCAGCATCTCTCCTCAAGCCCGCTTCCCGAAGCGCGGCATCTGGGCGCGGCGATCCGCGCCGAGCTGGAACTCGGCGCACCGCGGCTGCTGCGCCATGCAACGGCCCAGGAATCGATGGTGCGCGGACTGGCGGAGGAGCTGTCGTCGCTCGCGGCGGAGGCGCGCCAGGGCGTGCCGGAGCACCTGCGTGACGGCGCCGGAAAGGCCGATCATTCCGACGCGGCGACACTGGATGTCCTGACGCCCGTCGGCGTGGATGCCCAGGCTTGCGCCGCGGCGCTGCGCCACCACGACAATCGCTACGCCTGGGTTGGCGCCGCACTGCGCCGCACAGCGGTGCGCTTCGGCTGGCAGGCGGTCGCCTTCGCGGATATCCGGGATTTGAACCGCCATCGGACGGGCGGCAAGTACTGCCCCCCGCGACCGCTGGGCTTCTATGCGGCGGACGACCAGCTGCCCGCCGCCGGCGAAGCCGACTTCGTGAAGGCGCCCGTTCAGGCCGTCGGCGAGGCGATCACCTTCGGCCGTGCCGTCACACGCCAGGCGCACGAACTGCTGGCTGCGGAGTATCCGACTTACATCTACTGGACGCTGCTGGGGTCGCAGTTCGCCTTCGAGCATGTTACGACGGCTGACAAGTTCATCTACGAAGCCGAACTGCGGACCGGTACCGGCGCGCATTTCCGCTACGCCAAGCATCTGCACGACGCCCTTGCGCTCTGGTACGCCCGTTTTCCCGAAACGCGCACCCGCGTGCTGGAAGGGACCGCCGAGCCTGAATAGGCGCGGCCGCTACGCGCGGAAGAGGGCCCCGAGCTTCTTGCCCAGCAGCAGGCTGCTGCCGACCAGCGTCACTGTCAGGAAGCCCATCGCCCAGAGGCCGAGCGCGGAGGCCAGATGACGCCCTTCGCCGATCATCTGGAAAAGCTCGAAGATGGTCTTCGTGATCGGGTAGAACTCGATCTTCTGCGCCAGAATCAGGCTGTCCGAAACCTCCAGCATGCTGAAGGAGAACGCCAGCAGAACGCCGGCGATCAGGTTGGCGGCGATCAGGGGAATCGTCACCTGCTTGAGGACCCGGACCGGCGAGGCGCCGAGATTGGCGGCGGCCTCCTCCAGCGTGACGGAGGTCTGCTGCAACCCCGCCACCGCGGCGCGGACCATGTAGGGCAGGCGTCGCACCGCATAGGCGATCACGAGGAACAGCGTGGGGTTCACGTGGACATCCAGCAGGTTCATCATCGCCGGGCTGTTGCGGACAAACTCGCGGTTGCCGAGCCAGTTGCCGGCCGAAAGGAAGCCGAAGGCCATCACCAGCCCCGGCACCGCCAGCGGAACCATCGACAAGGCGTCGAGAATGAAGCGGAGACGGAGGGTCGAGCGCACCACCACCCAGGCGACGCCGAGGCCCAGGATGACGTTCAGCACGACGGCCATCGATGAGAAGAGCAGGCTGTTGCGAATGGCGTTCAATGTCATGTCGTGTCCGACCGCATCGACAAAATGCTGGGGCGTGAAGGCAGAGGGAAGCACCGTCTGGTACCAGCCGCCCGGCGTGCTGATGCTCGTGAGCACGACGCCCAGGTGGGGGGTCAGCGCGAGCCCCGTGACGAGCACAAAGGGGAGCAGCACCAGCAGCCCGCGCCAGCCGCGGACCGTGCGGGTGGCCGAGGCGACGGTGGCCTTGCCCTGCATCGCGTGGGCCCGGCCGCCGAGGATGCCGCGCATCGTCAAATAGAGCAGCACGCTGAAGCCGAGGACCACCGTGACGAGGGCGTAGGGGAAGGGGCTGGCGTTGATCTCCTTGATTTCGTCGTAGATCTGCACCGCCGCGCACCGCGTGTAGTTCAGCATGAGGGGCGTGCCGAGCTCCGTGAAGCTGGCGATGAAGACGAGCGTGCCCCCGGCAAAGAGCCCGGGCATGATCAGCGGGAGGGTGATGCGCCGGAAGATCGCGAACCCCCTGCATCCCAGATTGGCGGCGGCTTCCTCCATGGCGGGATCCACATTGGCCAACGCCGCGCTGATGTTGAGGAAGAGAATGGGATAGAGCGCCAGGGCCTGAATCACCACGACGCCGAGGTACCGCGACTTCCCGAGCCAATCGACCGGGCCGAGTCCCAGCAGCGCATTCAAGGCGCCGTAGGGGCCAAGCATCTGCAGCAGGCCGATGGCGCCCACGAAGGGGGGCAGGATGAGCGGAACGAGGATCATGGCGCTGAAGAGGCCGTGTCCGGGAAAGCGGTACCGATAGGCGAGCCAGGCCAGGGGAATGGAAATCCCGGCGGCGATCAGCGTCGTTCCGGCGGCGATGCCGAGGCTGTTCAGCAGCCCCTCGGCGTAGACGGGGTTCTTGAAGACGCCGGCGATGTACTTCAGCGTGAAAACGCCGTTCTCGCGGCAGCCGCCGCCGATCACCTCGATGAGCGGCCACACCATCAGCAATCCCAGAATGCCGGAAAAGAGGAGAAAGAGTATCCAAGCGGTTCGATTGCGAATCATGCGGCCTATTTCACCACAGAATCCGATAAAAGGCAATGCCGCGGCTAATCCGGGATGATCACGGCGGCGCTTCGATCCAGGGGATTGAGTCGAACGGCAAGCGAAAACAAGAACGGGAAGTTCTGCCGGAGAAACAGCATGTAGAGAATCCATTCCCGGACGATCAGCTTGTAGACCCGCTCGATGTCTCCGGCCAGGTGGCGAAGGTCGGCTTCCGACGACGACTCGAACTCCTTGCGATACGACAACTCTTCGGCGAGGTGGAACACGGCCCGGAGCAGTTGCGTGAAGTTCTCATGCTCCAGGAGGTTCGGATTTTCCATCATCCGCATCAGGAAGTCCAGACGGGCATCCAGAAAAGCCTTCAACTCGACGAGGTCGGGGCGTCCCACCACCACCGAGAAGTGATGTTTTCTGAGCGCAAGCAGGGCGCGATTCCGGGGAAGACGGCTCCAGGGGTCCGGCGACCCGAAATGATTGCGCAAGTACTGGCTGTCAGCATCCCAGCGGCAGAACCGGAGCAGCAGTTCGTTGCCGACGTTGCTGAAAAAAACGCCGATCAGCATGTTCAGCTTGTCCAGGCGAAGCGCCAGATCCCGCACCGAAAGGACGCGGTTGATCAGCAAGGAGACGACCAGGGCGGAGATGGGCAGAAAGGCCAGGCTGGTGAAACTCCAGAGCCAGATATGCCGCAGGTCGCGAAAAAAAGCATAGTGTATGAAATTCAGCAGCACTGAAACGGCAACCAGCGTCACGACAACGCGCAGTTCCCAATAGAGTCGATCCCGGCGGCTTCCCATGTTTGTCCTTTCACGCGCTTTCACTTCGGCGCGACGAGAGCCGGGTCGATGAGGTTGCCCTGGGCGCGGAGTCGTTCCTGGAGCGCCGGGATGCGGAGGGCGCGGAGGTCGCCGCCGTGATCCTGGACCGCCATGGCGGCGGCAAGGCCCGCCGCTTCGCCCGTCACGGCACAGGTGGGAATGACGCGGGTGCAGTCCCAGATGGATGTGTCAGCCGACATGCAGCGACCCGTGCTCAGCAGGTTGTTGTTCTTCACGCCCTGCAGCATGTCCAGGGTGATGGCGAAGACCGGGCCGCGCCGCCGCCAGTCGCCCGTCAGGCCGATGGCGTCGTCGCGCCAGACATGCATGTCCTTTTCGCCCAGCGAGCGCGAACCGACCAGGCGCCGCGTGGCGCGGAAGCAGGGAATGGTCGGCGGCGCGAAGGGCTGGATGTCGCATCCGGGGTTCTGCGTGGCCAGCAGCGACAGTTCGCGGCGGATCAGCTCGCGGCTCTCGATGATCATCCGGGTGACCGACTCGGCGTCATCGCCGCGATAGCCCTTGCATTTCAGCTCTTCGGTCTTGAGGGTGGACGTGAACGCGTGCGATGATGTGCGGAGATTGAGCGATCCGTCCTTCAGAAAATAGAACCAGGCGGCGGCGACATTGCTGTCGAGCGACTCGGTCTCCTCCCCGGCCAGATAACAGACGTCGGCATCGCCCGTGGCGTCGATCACCGTTCGGCACGCGATGGCCGAACGGCCGCTCTTGTTCTCGACGATCACATGCGAGACGCCGGCGTCATCGCGCCGGACGGCGCAGAGGCGGGTGTCGTACACGAGCTTGACGCCCGCTTGCAGCACCCACGCTTCGAGCGCCAACAGGTAGGCGGCAGGATTGAAGCGGGCGGCATACCGCGTCGTCGCGCGCGCCTCGCGGTCGCCGTCGGCCTCCCAGCAGGGCGGCACGCCGACAAACCCCGCCGCGCGGTCGGAGCGCCCGAGGTCGCGGACGGAGAGGCGCAGGAGTTCCTCCGCGATGCCGCCCATGACCTGGCGTCCCAGGCCATCGCAGATCGGCAGCCAGACCGTGACGTTGCCGAGCGTAGCCAGCCCCCCGAGCGCATTTTCCTTTTCCAGCAGGCAGACCGAGGCCCCTGCGCGCGCAGCGGCGGCGGCAGCCGCCACGCCGGCAATTCCACCGCCGACAACGGCGACATCCACAAGGCCCGTGACCGGCAGCTCACGTGCGGGTTCCCGGATGGTCTTGATCATCCCTTGATCTCCGGCATCACATAGGCGCCCGGCCCCTTGGCAAACTGGCGCTTGGTGATGTCCAAACGTTCGAGCCGGAGAAAGATGCCCCAGGCCGCCCCTGAATTCGTTCCCAGCGCGACGACGATTTCGTGCTCGCCCGCCGCGGCCTTGAGGGGGACAACCTGTTTCGACGGCGTCGCGGGATTGACGCCCGCGGGGTCGCAGACGATCGGCTTGCCGTCCACCCACGCCTTGACGGGACCGTCATAGCCGAGCAGAACGGCGAGGCGCATGGCGGTCGGACAGGCGAACCGGCAGGCGTAGAACACAACCTCGTCGGCGCGGCCGCGCGCCTGGATCACGGGATGGAGATCGCAGAAGTTCGCACTGAAGGTCCGCGCCTTTAACCCGAGCTTGTTCAGCGACGCGGGACAGCCGAGCTTGCCGAAGGGTGTGACCGTCGGCTGGAAGTCGCTCACGCGCAACGTCTGGACGAAGGGGGTTATGGCTCGGGGCGAGCCGATGTCGACGGGACCGAAGACGGGGAGGGACCGGTTGGCCTCGTCGGTGATGTTGCAGTAGGGGTTGGTGCCGTAGCCGTAGTGGAGCTTCGCGCCCGAAAGGGCGTCGACGGGGTGGACGGTGAGGAGGCGCGCCCGGTTCCCTTCCAGCCGGATGTCGAAGAGGTTGTCGCTGCCGTTCGCCAGCACGATGGCGAATCCGCTGGGGCGGCTCCCGGCGCAGAGCTTGCCGACCACGTTGTCGAACTCGGCGACGACGACGGCGCGTCCGTGGAGTTCTTCGACGGAGACCTTCTTGAGGGCGATGACGGGCGGTCCGGCCTGGCGGGTCTTCCGCAGGACCTGCATCGCGTTGACCAGGCGGTGTCCCAGAATGGTCTGGCTCTCGCCGCTGATGTGAATGCTGTCATCCAGGGCCAGATCGACCACGGGGACCGTCTGCAGGTTGCCGATCACTTCGGGCAGGCGGCGTTCCTGCTCCTGAATGCTGTTCCACTGCTTGGACGCAGAGGCGATGACGCGGCCGATCTGAACCACGGCGATGGGAAGCTTTCCATCCCGGCAGTCCCGGCGGATCGCGGTGCAGAAGCGCTTCATGCGGTCGGTGTAGAGCGGCGCCGCTTCGGGATTGGCATCGCTGCAGCCCTGGTACCAGAGGAGGCCCGCGACGCGTCCGCCATTTTTGGCGAGCCGGCGCAGCAGTGCGCCGTAGAGGCTGCGGCTGCCGAGCTTGCGAAGCTTGGGATCCCACTGGGTCATGCTGGTGCCGCCGTGGGCGCAGGCGATCAGGCCCTGGGGAACCTGCGTCTGCTTGAACATCTCCTGCCCGAAGGCGGGGCCGGCGCAGACGCCCCAGTCGGGCGCGGCTTTGCCGGGGCGGACGCCGCCGCACAGATCGATGTGCACCTGGTCGACGCAGGCCCACATGTTGTGAATCGGATCGACCGCCGTGTCCCAGCGGTCGTCCATGAAGAAGGCGCGGACGGAGTCGACGGCGGGCAGTCGCTTCTTGGGGAAGAAGCCGCAGCCCTGCATGTTGGACTGGCCGCCGAGGAGCCAGACATCGCCGACGAGCACATCCCGGACCTGCACCGCTTCGCCGCCCACCCGGAGTTCAATGTCGTAGGGTCCGCCGACGGGAAGGCCCTTGAGCGTAACCGTGAATCGCCCGCGCACGGCGCGGCCGATGCGTTTGCGGGCGAATCCCTTGCGTGTTTTGCCGCTTGTGCCGACGGTGGCCAGCACGGGGCCGTCAGCCGTTGCGCGCCCGGTAATCAGGGCTTCGCTGCAGTTGGCGCGGTTGCGCTGAAGCACCATGTGATCGAAGAGTCCGGTAAGAATGGTCATGATGGGGTCCGGTTGGGGTTGAACGATGAAAACAGGCGGTATGGTAATGGGAACCGGGTCGGCACGCAAGCGGGGAAAGATCGGCCGGTAAAGATGGGTGGGTGTAATCGGTTCTTGTCAGGAGAGGGGGTGCGAAGAAAGCGCATGGATAAGCGGGCGATAAGGGGTATCCGTGAACGTCATCTTCTCTGTCTGTCGGTAAACCGCATCCTTCCAGGCCCACACGTCACGCAATGCGTTGGGAACTGCGGGGTCAGTATTCGCTTTCATCTTCGACCTCCATCGGCGAAACGTTTGGTTCCGTGTTCACAGATTTCCGATCGGTACGCCGTCAACTTCGCGGGTGATCGGTATTTGCCGCTGCGTCAGGCAGATGACAGCCCCGTGTCCGATCACCGCCTTCTGCTTTTGCAGGACGGCGAAATTCCGGATGTCCTTGGTTCCGGGACTGGCCGATTTCTTGATCTCAACGGGATACAGGGTTCCGTTCTCCTCGATCAGCAAGTCGATTTCCTTCTTTTCCTTGTCGCGATAGAAGTAAACGGTCGCCTGACGGCCCTGATGCCAATAACTCTTGATGATTTCCGTAATGGCATATGTTTCGAAGATCGCACCGCTCATGGCGCCGCTTTCCAGCGTCTCAGCCGTGCGCCAGCCGGTCAGATAACAACACAGTCCGGTGTCCATGAAATAGAGCTTGGGGGTTTTGATCAGACGCGACGTCACATTTGTGAAATAGGGCTGCAGGAGATACACGAGCCCCGACGTCTGCAAGACCGACAGCCACGCCTTGACCGTGTTCTGGCTCACATCCACGTCCCGCGCTAAATCCGAATAATTCAGAAGCTGTCCGGTCCGGGCCGCCGCGACCTTCATGAACTTGACAAAGTTAGCCTCGTCCGCGATTTTCAGCAAGTCGCGGACATCCCGCTCGAGATAGGTCCGCAGATACGAAGAGTAGAAGAGTTCCCGATCCGGTTTTGAGCCCGCGAAAAGCGCAGGGAACGAACCTTTCACGATCAGCTCGTAAACGGCCCGCAGCGCCAAAGCTTTCCTTCGCGAATCCGTCCGGCTGCCGGGCAGGAAGGGGGGCGTGTCAGACCGGCCCAGCTTTTCGGCCTGCGACAGACCCTGAAGGTCAAGGACAGCGACCCGTCCTGCCAGCGATTCCGTCACGTTTTTCATCAGTTGAAACTGCTGCGAACCCGTCAGCCAGAACAGCCCCGGCGTTTTCCCTCGGTCCGCAATCATCTTGATGTAGGGGAAAAGCTCCTGCGCATACTGGATTTCGTCGATGAGCAAGGGGGTGCTATACGTCTGGAAGAAAAGAGCGGGGTCTGTCTTGGCCAGAAGCCTGACCTGCGGATCGTCAAGCGTCACATACGCGCGCCCCTGTTTGGCGGCATGCTCAAGAAGTGTGGTCTTCCCGACTTGCCTAGGTCCGATAACCATGACAACGGGGAAGGCGGTTGACGCGCGTTGAAGCGCTGCGGTCAGTGTCCTGCGGTAATACATGCGAAGCGCCCCTTTCACCGCGGTAAATTAGCTGAAGCCCCCTCTGTCTGTCAAGGCAAAATGCCGACAAATCCGCAATGGCGTTGCGGATTAGTCAGACTCCCGCTTTCGATGTCCTATCCAATCACTTGCCAGATTTGATTCGTCCAAAATGAAGCAAGCTTCATGCGCCACCCATCGCGCACCCATCTCACTGACCCCTTACGTCCCTGCCTACCTGGGCTGGCAGAGCTGCCACACGCGGAGCAGTTCGGAAACGCTCCAGGCCTGGGCGCCGCACCCGCGTTGCGCATGGGGGGTGTCGCCGTCGATGATCTCGGGAAGGTTGCCCACGCAGCCGGTCTCCAGCAGTTCCCTGGCGGAGGCGAGCAGTGCGCGCGCGGGCGCCCGGGCGGCGTCGCCGTAGACCGTCAGCCACGCTTCGCAGAAGAGCGGAAAAGGCCAGCCCCAGGCCGTTCCGTTGTGGTAGGCCGGCTTGCGGCGCGTGTCCTCGTCGCCCAGGTACTGCCTCCAGTAGGGATGCATCGGATCGTTGAGCAGCCCCCCCGTGTGCCCCGCGACGGGCTGCGGCACGGCCACGGGGAGGTCGGCCAGGCTGCGGATGGCCCCCGGCACGAGCAACTGCTCGCAGGCGCGGACGACCGCGCGGGCCACGGGGCCCGTGGCAGGCACGGCCCCCAGCGTGACGGCCAGCAACTGGTTGGGGCGCAAGGCGTCTTCGGCGACACCCTCGGCGGCGCCCTGTCCGGGGCCGGCGCGGAGCGTGTCGGCAAGCCATCCCTGGGGGAGCACGAAGAGCCGGAGGAGGGAGGCGCGCGCGCGCGCTTCGGCCTCCGCATGGCGCGGGTCGCCGAGCACCTCGCGGATCATGGCCAGCCCTGCGATCCAAAGGGCCTGGATTTCCACGGGGTAGCCGCTCCGCGGCGTGGCGGCGGGATGGTTGGTGTCCATCCAGGTGTAGTGCGCGGGGCTGAAGACCAGCCCCGAGTCGGGGTCGACCCGGATGCCGTTCGACATGCCGGCGAAGCAGTGGTGGACAATCGATGCCAGCACTTCGCGGAGCGGACGGGTCCCGCAGCGTGCGCCGAGGACGGCATCGGCCCCGAGCGCGCCGATGGCGTCGCGCGCGGCAACCATGAACCAGAAGGGGGCGTCAGAGGTGTCGCGGTTGCCGTGGTCCTCGCCGCGGATCATGTTCGGCAGGGTGCCGCCGGCTTCGAGGCGGCCGAACTCGCACAGGATCTCCAGCGCCTCCGCTGCACGGCCGTCGGCGATGAGGCCGCGGAGGAAGATGAGCGTGTCGCGGCCCCAGTCCAGAAACCAGGGATAGCCGGCAATGACGGTGTGCCGGGTGTCGCGCTTGACGATGAAGGTGTCGAGGGCGCGCCGGAGCGTCTCCTCGAAGGACCTGAGCGGTGCGGAGCCGGGGACGAGCGTGGCCGCCAGGGGGCTTTCCGCCCGGTCGAAATCGGCTTCCGTCGCGGCCGTCAGCACGGCCTTGGCGTCGCCCTTCAGGGCAATTTCAAACCAGCCCGGACTGAACAAATCGGTGTGCGGGCCCAATCCGCGTTCAACCTCGTCGGGATGGGGCACGGCGTAGCTCCAAGCCGGCTCCGGGTGAAACCGGCCCGAATCGGCGGCGATGCGGTAGTTTTCCTGCGGCGACGGCCGGAAGCAGAAGCCGTGGGGTTCGTCCAGGACGCTGTTGGGGAAGTGCCGCTCCGGGCCGGTGAACGCCTGGGTTTTGACGTGGAAGTCGCGCGACTCGATGTCGGGGCGGAGGATCACCGTGATCGGTTCGTGGTTGTCGAAGGCTTCGCCGTCGCTCCCGGGGAGGCACTCGCGATGCAGCCGCAGTTCCAGTCGGTTGCAGCCGTAGGTGAGCGCCGCGGTGAAGCGGATGACGACACGCTTGCCCATGCCGACGGGGGCAACGAAGCGCCAGGTGGCCTCGGTCCCGCCGGGATCGGCTTCGAACCAGTCGGTGCACGTCGCGTCCAAGGCGCAGGAATAGCCGCGGTAGCGCACCCAGGCGCGGCAGCGGGTGAAGAAGATCAGGCGGTTGTCGGGGACCCGCGGGTTGGGGTTGACGGCGAGCAGGGCGTCGTACTGGCTCCGCACCGTGCCCCAGGCGGCGCGGATCTGCGCCAGGGCGCCGCAGCCATTCGTCAGCAGGGCGTAGTCGTTATTCGAGCGGATCTGGCCGCCGCTGATCCGCAGCCGGACCGCGACGTCGTCCCCCGTGCCGAGATCGAGGATCGGCGCCTCGGCATGCTCGACCCGCGAAGGCGCCAGGCGCGTGAGCTGCAGCGTGAGCGGGCGTGTGTCGGCGTTACCGCCGGACCGTCGCGCCGAGGGCATCAACAGGGTCGCCTGCGCGCCGTCGTCGAGCCGGATGCTCGCCGCGGAGCCAATGACCGCGTGCTGGCGGACGAGCGTGATGCGGAAGGGGACATCAGCGCGGACGAGCAGCAGAAATCCGGGGGGAACCATCACCGTGCGGCGGAGGTCCTGCGGCCAGTTCCAGGTGATGACGGCCGGGAGCGGCAAGGGGTGTGGCGCCTTCGCCGACCGGTTCCGTTCGCTCGTGCAGGCGTCGCAGAACGCGAGGGGATCGGCCGCGAGCGCTGCGCCGAGGTCATTTGGATTCTGGTCCGGAGGCAGGCTGGAATCTCCGGTGAGACAGCAGCGTGTGCACAGGGCGAGGAGGTTGCGGCGGCGCACGCGGAGCGCTTCGGGTTCGGCCAGGGGCGGCGGGCTGGCATCGTCCAGCAGCGCCAGATCGGCCGGGGAGGTTGTCAGGCACTTGACCTCGCCGGGAGTGAGGTCGAGCGCGGCGTGGAGCGGATTTTGCTGCGGATGCACCGGATGTCCCGCCAGCAGGTCCCAGACGTGGGATGCCGGGAACTCCGCCGTCGGCCACTCCGCCGTCTGCGCCCGTTTGGCGTTCAGGTTGACGACCACCAGAAGGGAGTGCCCGTGCCCGTATTCCCGCCTGGCCACCAGGACATTGCCGCAGCCCCGCTCGATGATGCGCACCGTGGCGCCGAAACCGAAGGCCGGATGGCGGGCGAGGAGGCGGTTGAGCCGCGCGATGGCGGCGACCTGATTGTCCGCCGCATCCCAGTTCAGTGCGGGTGCGCCGTGGACGTCGATCTTCTCGGTTGCCAGCCACTCGACGCCGTTGGTGATGCCGAAGGCGCCGCTCTGCGAAAGGAGTGCCGCAAGCGCCGTGCGCATGCGGGCGTAGGTTCCGCCGTGCGATGCCAGGCGGTTGTTGTCGTGGGTTTCGGCGAAGTGGATGAGCGGCCCGGCGGTCTGCGAGCGGGCAATGGCGTCGGGGAGGTAGCGCTCGATGGCCTCGCGGCTCTCCTCCTGGAAGAGTTCCGAATAGGCCCAGTCGAGGTTGGCTTCGGTGAGCAGTTCCTGGGTGGCCTCGATCCGGCCGCCCAGTCCCTCCAGCAGGAAGAGGGTTTCCGGATAGGCCTGGCGCACGCGTGCGACGATGTACCGCCACGTCTCCGCCGGGATCATGTAGCCGGCATCGCAGCGGAAGCCATCGGCCCCCTGGCGGCACCAGAAGAGGAAGACCTCCGCCATGGCCGCGCGCAGCTTTGGATTGCGGTAGTCGAGTTCAACCAGGTCCGCCCAGACCGTGCCCCAGGCGCCGGGCGATTTGAACGCGCCGTCTGCTTCGCGCATGAACCATTCGGGATGATGCGTCTGGAGCGTGGAGGCCCAGCCCGTGTGATTGGCGGGGAGATCGAGCAGCAGGCGTGCGCCGCGCGCATGGACGGCGTCGGCCAGTTCGCGAAACTGGTCCAGCGGCGTGGTGCGCGTGTCAAACTCCGCGTAGGCGGGATCGACCGCGAGAAAATCAAGGCCGGCGAAGGGGCTGCCGAAGCGCCCCATCCGCGCGAAGGTCGTGGGCGTCGGATGAATGGGAAGCAGTTGGATGATGCGAAACCCGAGCGTGCCGATGATGAAGTCGAGCTTGCCGACAAGGTTGCGGAATGTGCCCGACGGGGGGATGACGGCGTAGCCCGCCTGATCCAGCTGCGCGGCGGCCTGGTGGAGGCCCGGGTCATTGAACGGCTGCCGATCCGTTGTGAACTGGCGGACAAAGGCGGTGTAGAGGCTGTTGGCGCAGGCGGTCGAGGCGGAGACCACCTTGATGGCGACGTTTTCGCCGTCGGGCCATTCGGGCATGGTGGAGCGGGCGGGGATGAAGCAGGCTTTGGCGGAGAACCAGCCGGGATGCAGGACCGGCACGCGGACTTCGTAGGTCCCTTCGCCGGCGGGCGGCATGGGGATGTCATGCCAGTCCGATGCGAGGAAGGGCCGCTGGTGTTCGGTATGCGCAATGATCTCCTCGCGGCGGAGATCGACGCCGCCAAGATTGGCGCGGAGAAACGCCGTGCCGGATCGTCTGGGATCCAGGTGCAGGGAAAAGACGAGCACATCGCCCGCGCAGGCGAGCAGGCAGGTTCCAGGCGGCGGATTTTGAATCAGATGCGGCACAAACAGGAGTCTCCAAACACCTACGCATAAACACGCACGCACGTCCGCACCGGCGGCGGATGAGCGGCCTCAGCGCAGACAGAGGTTCATGAACTCGGCACGCGTCGCGGGCTCGTTGTGGAAGCTGCCGAGCACCGTCGATGTGGTCATCACCGAATTCTGCTTCTCCACGCCGCGCATCATCATGCAGAGGTGGCGGCATTCCATGACAACGCCCACGCCCTCCGCATCAACCGCCTTGAGCACCTCGCGGGCGATTTGCTCCGTCATGCGCTCCTGGATCTGCAGCCGGCGGGCAAAGACTTCCATGATGCGCGCGAGCTTGCTGACGCCCAGCACCTTATCCTTGGCAATGTAGCCGATGTGGCAGCGGCCGAAGAAGGGGAGCATGTGATGCTCGCAGAGGCTGTAGACCTCGATGTCGCGCGCAATGATCATGTTGTTGGTCTGCGTCTCGAAGATCGCGCCGTTGATCTCGCGCTTCACCGACTTGCGATAGCCGTCCGTCAGAAATTTCAACGTCTTTGCCGCGCGTTCAGGCGTTTTGACAAGCCCCTCGCGTTTCGGATCTTCGCCGATCTCGATCAATAATTCGCGGATCAGTTCCGCAACACGGTCCAGATTCATACTAGAGTCCTTCCTGGGCACGCGTGATCTCGACCTCAACCGTCCGTGCCCCCTGCAGAGCGCCAGGCTTGCCCACGCAGACCGTGGCAACCGCCACGCGCCGGTCATTCAAGGCGATTTTCGCGATCATTTCCGCCAACGATTCGATCAGGTTGAAGGAAGAGGCCGTAACCTGCTCCCGGATCGCCTGCTGCAGACGATCATAGTCGATCGTGCTGCCGATGTCATCCTGACGCGCCGCGGCCGCGGTGTAAAGCGTGACGTTCACGCAGACCGGCCGGGGCGCCGACCGCTCGTGCTCGTGGACGCCGACGATGCAGTCCAGCATCAGATCGCAGATGCGGATCTGGTCGAAGCGGCGCTTATCCATAGGTCGCCGCCTTCAGATGATAGCCGCCATCATAGTAGAGGGTCTGCCCCGTGATGAAATCACAGGTCATCAGGAAGCGCACGCACGACGCCAGTCCCCGGGGCGATCCGTGCGTCTGCAGCGGATTGAAGGTCGCCAGCCGTTTCAGCGCCGCCTCATCCTCCCGATCCATCTGGAGCACGGCTCCCGGGGCCACCGCGTTCACCCGGATCCGCGGGGCGAGTTCAAGCGCCAGCATCCGCGTCAGCGAGGAGAGCATGCGCTTGCTGAGATGGTAGGCGGCGTGTTCGGAGTCATACATCGTGATGCGGGCATCCAGGATATTCACGATATCCCCTCGCCCGCCGAGCGCCGCCATCCGGCGCGCCAGCAGCAGCGGCGCCGTGGCATGCAGCCGGACACAGGCATCCAAGGCCTCGGGTTGTACCGTGAGCACATGCGATTCGGGATAGACGGAAGCGTTGTTCACGAGGCCGTCCAGCCGGCCGTTTGTCGCCGCCAGAACATCGTCCATGCAGCGATCCGCCGCCGCCGGATCGCTCAAGTCGCAACAGACGACCCAGGCCCTGACACCTGCCGCCCGGGCCGCTTCGGCCGTTTCCCGCGCCTCGTCCGCGGATCGATGACAATGGACGACCACATCGGCCCCCGCCGCCGCCAGGTCACGGACGATCGCGCCGCCGATGCGCCGTGCGCCGCCCGTGACGAGGATGGTCCTGCCCGCGAGTGCTTTCAAGTCATCGATCATCGGGCTCCTGGCTCCGCGAGCGGCCGGCCAATCAGTTGCCGCCCCGCCCACGCGCCGTCAGGTCTGTCATCTGCGCCTTGACGGCCTTGATTTCCGACGGCGGCATCAGCAGCGCGGAATGGATTTCACCGTTGGCAGTCCAATCGGCGAAAATGATGCCTTCGCCCACCGGCTGCGCCGCCGCATCGGGTTGAGGTGCCGGATTCAGACCGGGCACGGCCGACAGGATCATGTCCACCAGGCCGATCAGCGACAAGCGCCCCAGGGCATGCGGCGCGGCTTCGGCGGCCAGCAGGTTCCGGATGCGGAGCGCTTCGGGCGAGGACGCCGCCGGCGCCTGGACGCGTCCGATGGCCTGCTCGATCATCGCGGGAGCGCCCATGCCGAAGACAACGGCCTTGGGTGTCGCCGCATACTCATAGCTGTTGCCAAAGAGCTGCATGACGGTATGCATGGCGTTCGTGCTCGCTTGCAGGGCGGCTTCCGCCTGGGCGGGAGGTGTATTCGAAGGGAGTGCCGCACGCATGGATTTCGCCAGCGTGTTTTCATCCAACAGGTATTTGCACGTGAGCACCGTCAACCCTTGATAGGCACGCTTGACAGGCTCCTCAAAGGTCATGCTCGACAGCTTCTGGATGGCTGGCATTTTCAGCATGGCCAACTGTCCGCTCAGATAGGCGGCCGGATCCGAAACGCACATCATCCCCTGCATCTGGAGCGGCTGCCCCTTGGCAGGCGGCATTCCGGTAAAGGCCAGCGGGACGCCAACGGCTTCCATCGACTGGTTCATCGCCGCCGTGAGGTCGCCGGTCTTCAGGCCTTCCGCGCCTGGCGCGAGTGCGGCCATCTTCAGATAGAGATCGATGAACTGCTGCTTCAACGCCGGCGGGAACGTGGCGCTGCCCGATGCGTAGCTGAACAGCGAATCCTTTTCGATGAACGCGAGCTGGTCGGCGGAAGCCGGCTTAACCGAATTGACCATCGCGGCAATATCGGTGCCGGCCTTCGGCACGAGACGGGACCGGATGAGGAGCCCCGCGGGTTGCATGCTGATGCCCATGTGCATCGCATCCACCTGGCCAAGCAGCATCGCGTAGAAGTCAATCATCGACTCCACCATGCGCTTGCTCTGATCGGCGTTGGGGACGGTGGCGGGCATCGCCGCCATCATCTGCCGGAGCGTGTCGAGCATCGGGCTGAGCGCGGCGGGGGCAACCGACACGCGGATCGCGCCGGGAACCGCAGGCATCGCAGGCAGCGCGCTCATGTCCCCGCCCAGGCAGGCCGCCGGGTCCTTCGCCTTGGGTGCGAGCAGTAGACGGGTCCCGACGATCCGGGCCGCCGTGCCGTCGGCAAGCAGGTACAGCCCATTGGCCGGCGCGGGAAGCGCCGCCTTGGCGCCGGCCAAAGCTTGCAGGTAGGCTTCCGCCGTGCCGACCGGGGTGACCTCCAGTATGAATCCGGGCGATCCCGAGCCGATGTCGAGCACATGCACCGCGATCGGCTTGTCGTTATTCATCTGAGCCGCACCGGGCAACCCCATGCTGATCATCATCGGCACCGACCCGAGCTGGGGAGCCTGGAACAGCTCCGCTCCCAGGAAAAGCTGCTTTTGCAAAACAGCATAGCTTTCCAGATAGACGGAGCAGATCCGCGTCGCGGCAACACTGTTCATGACCGTTGCCAAACCAATCAAACCAAACACCAGGCTGCGCGAGAAACGTGTCTTCATGCCAATCCTTTCAAGCACGCCATGCGGCTGTGCCACATTAGCTTTCGAGCAAGCCTATTTTGAGAGCGAGCAGGGGATAAAGTCAACCGCATAATTACGCATGACAATCTTCCGGGAAGCTGTTAAAATTTTGACGCTTGTCCAGCGTGTGCTATCGCACCGTGCACAGGTGAAAAGAAGAGGTCGAAATTCATGATCAGCAAAAAGATGACCAAGGCAATCAACACCCAGATCAACCGGGAGTTTTATTCCGCCTACCTGTACCTCGCCATGGCAAATGACGCGATGGCCAAGGGGTTCAAAGGCACGGCGAAGTGGTTTACGATCCAGTACAACGAGGAGCAGGTGCATGCGTTGAAGTTCGCCAAGTATCTTCAGGACCAGGGCGCCAAAGTCGAACTGGCCGCCATCGAGGCGGTGAAGACTGAGTGGAAGGACCTGCTGGAAATGTTCAAGGACGCGCTGGAACATGAAAAGAAGGTGACCGCCTGGATCGGCGGGATCAACGAACTGGCGGTTTCCGAGAAGGACTACGCCACGCAGAACCTGCTGGTCTGGTTCATCAATGAGCAGGTCGAGGAGGAGTCCAACGCCACGGACGCCATCTGGATGCTCGAGATGAGTTCAGGGTCGAAGGGCTCGCTCTACATGGCCGACCGGACGCTCGGCAAGCGCGGAGGCTGATGGCTGCCGCGGAGCCCGGGAATTCAAAAGGCGGAACGGCAAATGCCGTCCCGCCTTTTTACGTTTTCACGCATCACGCTTCACGGCTCACGCTTCACGGCTCACGCCTCACGTTTCACGCATCAGTGAATATCCCGCCGCACGAAATGCTCGCGGAGGTAGGTGACGGCGCTCTCCAGCGAAGGGAGGATCTTGGTGCAGTATCGGACCATCCAGGGAGAGGACTCCTGGAACGAGAAGGGCGAGAAGGCCACGATGAACTTGCCCAGGTCATGCGCGGCATAGAACACCTCCATCGCCGTGCCGATCGAGGGCTTGTTGTAGTTGACCAGGAGAATGTCGGCATCGCGCACATCCTGCAGATCGAACTCGACGATTTCGTTCGCGCTGTCAACTTCGCGGTCCTTGAAGTCGCGCCGCATCGGGTCCAGCATCACGAAATCCTCCGCAAGCGCCTGCGAGGCCCGTTCGCGCCAGGTAATGGCCGCCTCCAGGTTTTCGTCCATGATGGGGCCGCTGAGATAGATCTTCTTTCGCATGGCGCCAATAGTACCGAAACCGCCCGCATTCTGGCAACTCCCACGTCATTGTGCATTTGACGCTGATTTGCCCGGCATGATAAAGTACGGGGCGTATTCGCAGTTGTTCCTCGTCGCCTGTGCTATTGCCATCCCGCGAGATCACACCCCAAATGTACGACATCCTCCTCTTGTTAACGATTCTGGCCGGCATTGCGGTGGGCTGGTCCATCGGCGCCAACGATGCCGCCAATTCGCTCGGAACGGCGGTCGGTTCGCGCGTCGTGACCCTGCGCCAGGCGCTGGTGCTCATCGTCGTGTTCGGCTTTCTCGGCGCCTGGCTGCAGGGCGGAGCCGTCGTCAAGACCATCGGCAAGGGGATCGTGCCGCTGGACGGCCTCAACGACATGACGCGGGCCGCATTCGCCCTGTCCACGACCTTTGCGGCCGTAGCCTGGGTCGTGCTGGCTACCCTTTGGAAAATGCCCATCTCCACCAGCCACTCCATCGTGGGCGCTGCCGCCGGGGCCGGGTTGGCCCTGCACCTTCCCGTCCGTTGGGAAAAGCTGATCGACATCTTCATTTGCTGGGTGGCCACGCCGCTGGGCTCCGCCATTCTCGGCTACCTGCTGCTGCAGATCCTGGTCTGGGTCTTCGCGCGTTTCGTCCCCCGCCGCTGGAACCGCCCGCTGATGCGCGTGCTGATCATCGTCAGCGGCTGCTACGTGGCCTTTTCGTGGGGCGCAAACGATGTCGCCAACGCCACAGGCATACTCAATGGCGCCGGCATTCTCGATGTCAACGCCAGCGTCATGCTGGGAGGCCTGGCCATCTGCCTGGGAATCATCACCTGGGGATCGAAGGTGATTGAGACGATCGGCACCCAGATCACCCGCCTGTTGCCGATCATGGCCTTCGCGGCCCAGTTGGCCAGCGCGATCAACGTCCATCTCTACACGCTGGCCGGCATTCCGGTCTCGACCAGCCACTCGATTGTCGGGGCGATCTTCGGGTGTGGCATGGTCCGCGGCATGCGGCTGGTCAACCTCAAGATCCTGCGCGAAATTGCCGTCTGCTGGCTGGCGACGCCCTTCATTTCCGGCCTCGTCAGCTATGCTGGTTTGCGGGTCGTCATGCAGTTTGTTAAGCTTTGAACGGAGTCGGTTATGAAACAAATGCGGAACATCTTGAGCTGGTTGGGCGAGGAAAAAGAGCACGCGGTGCTGAACGAAGCCGAGCTGCATGTCGAGGAAACCTGCAAAACGGTCGCTTCGCTGGCCACGGCGGTCCGGGCGCACATTGCCGGTGATCTGGGGGGCGGCATTGCCGCGATCCAGCAGATCAAGGAGAGCGAGCGCCGGGCCGACCGGCTCCGCGCCAAGATGGTCAACGATCTTTCGAACGAACTGCTGATGCCGCCCGACCGCGAGGATCTGCTGCGCTTCGCCCATTCACTGGACAAGATCGCGGACAGCACGTTGCGAGCGGGTCGCATCCTGGGGCTGATCGAGGCCCGGCTGCCGGAGCCGGTCCTCCGCGACATCGCCATCAGCACCGAACTGGTCGTCAAGGGCATGGATCATCTTCACGAGGCCATCCGCGCGCTGGGGAAGGACGAGATGCACGAAGCGCTGGCCCAGTGCGATCTGGTCGAACGCTGCGAGCACGAGGCCGACGACCAGAAGCGGAGCCTGCTGCTGGCCGTGCTTCACGGCAACCTCGATGCGCCCCATCTCCTCCTCTGCTACAACCTGGCGGAGGCGTTGGAGGCGATCACCGACCGCATCGACAACGTCTCGGAGATGCTCAAGCTCTTCGCCTTGCGCGCGCGCTAGTGCCTTGCGGCTTGGTAACCGCAAAGAATCAGACCGTCTGAACCGTCTTGCGGACAATCCCCGCGATGCGTTCCAGTTCTTGAGGTGTCAGTCCCGCGCCCGAAGGGAGGCAGAGTCCCTGTTTGAAGAGACGGGAGGCGACCGCGCCGCCATGGCAGCGTGCTTCGGCAAAGACGGGTTGCTCGTGCATGGGCTTCCAAACCGGCCGCGACTCGATGTTCTCCGCCTCAAGGGCCAGACGCACATGTTCGGGCGTTGTGCGAGTCTGCCGTTCGTCCAGAACCATTACCGAGAGCCATCGGTTGCTCACCCCGTAGGCGGCTTCGGGCATCCACGCGACCTCGGGGACGGACTGCAACAGATCCCGATAGCCGGCTGCGATCTTCCGCTTGCGCGCGACGATTTCGTCCAGGTGCGCCAACTGCCCCACCCCGATCGCCGCACAGATGTTGCTCATCCGGTAGTTGTAGCCCAGTTCCCGGTGCTCGTACCAGACTGTCGCCTCGCGCGATTGCTGAGCACGCTTGCGCGCGCGGGCGATGACACCCGCGTGGCGCGACGCCACCATCCCGCCGCCGGAGGTCGTGATGATTTTGTTGCCATTGAACGAATAGACGGCCGCCCATCCTGCATCGCCCGCATGTCGTGCTCCGTAGCGCGCCCCCAGCGCCTCCGCCGCATCGACGATCAGCGGAACCTGATAGTGCATGCACAGGGTCTCGAGCCGTCCGTAGTCGCAGCACTGTCCATAGAGATCGACCGCCACCACGACCTTCGGGAGCCTTCCCGCCTGGCGGGCCCGGTCCAGGGCTTCCGACAGCAACGTCAGATCCATCGTCCAGCTGGCCGCATCGCAGTCGATGAAGACCGGCACGGCTCCGGCATGCACGGCAGGGGCGATCGACGCCACAAAGGTCAGGTCGGAACAGAAGACCGTGTCGCCCGGACCGACGGCCAGCTCGCGGAAGAGAAGATGCAGGGCGGCCGTGCCGCTCGACAGGGCACAGACCTGCGGAATGCCGACGGCCTCGCTGAACAGCGTCTCGAACCGATCCACCATCGGCCCACAGGGAGCGATGTAGTTCGAGGCAAAGGCGTCGTGCACCCGTTCCTCCTCGCCTCCACCCATCCAGGGGGGCGACAAAAAAATGCGTTTGTTCGTCATTTGACCTTCATGGGATGTCCGCCTGGGTGCACCGCTTCACCGCAGCCGCACACGGCTCTCGCCATCGGGGATGTCACGCAAGGCGATGCCGCCGGCACCCAGGGTCGCCCAGGCACCGACCGTGCGGCAGGGAATCATCACGGCATTGGACCCGAGCAAGGCACCCTCGCTGATCCGACAGCCTCCGGAAACGCGCACCCCGGGACAGAGTTGGGCATAGTCTTCGACAATGCAGTCATGGCCAACTGTGACCTGGTGGTTGACGATCACCTGCCGGCCCAGCGTTGAGCCGCGCGAAATCACGCTTCCAATGCCCACGTAACACCCATCGCCAAGCACCACATCAGGCGCGCAGCTGGCGCTCGGATCCACCACCGTAACAGGCATCCAGCCTTGGAGCCGGGCGCGCTCGGCCAATTGCTTGCGCGCGCGGTTGTTTCCCACGGCAACATGAAAGTGGACCGCCGCGCCAAAGGTTTCCGATGCATGCTCGATCGTCCCGAGGAGCGGAAGTTTTTCGAACTCACCGCTCAGTTTGGACTCCGCGTCATCGCAATAGCCGATCACGTCAATGCCCGCACGCCGACAGATCCAGGCCACTTCCGCGCCGAATCCACTGGCACCGATTATCACTATTTTCATGGCTTAACCCAGAAATTCGCCCATGGTCGCTTCACCTGCGCCGGCGATGCCGTCGCGCCGGAACACCTTCAGCAGGGTCATGGCCAGAATCCGCAGATCCAGCCAGACGCTCCGATGCTCAACATACCAGACATCCAACGTGAACTTCTCCGCCCAGGAAGCGGCATTTCGTCCATTCACCTGCGCCCATCCCGTCAACCCCGGCCGCACCTCGTGCCGCCGCCGCTGCACGTCGGAATAGCGCGCCAGATAGCGGATCGGCAGCGGGCGAGGCCCGACAAGCGCCATCTCCCCACGCAGCACATTCATAAGCTGCGGCAGTTCATCCAGACTCGACGCCCGCAGCCAGCGACCGAAAGGCGTCAACCGTTCCCGGTCCGAGCCCTCGCCCTCGCGCATGGTGCGGAACTTGAGCACGGCAAACGGCCGCCCATGCCAACCGGCCCGCTCCTGCCGGAACAGGATCGGGCGCCCCATGCCCAGCCACACCGCAACTGCAACAATCAGCAGCAGCGGCAGCCAGCCGATGGCGGTGACCGCCAGCAGGACCAACTCGGCAAAACGTTTCAACGGCGCGTTCAAGACAAAATAGAACCTTCCTTAATCACGGTACGAGTGGTATCAAAATAGCCGATAATCGGCGCATGGGCAAGGATAGTAACTGCCCGCTACGCCTGACGGCGCAGCGGCTCGACCGTCCGTAGAATGACATCCAGCACATCGTCAAGCCTTTGGCACACGTCCTCCGCCAGGAAACGGAGCACCCGATAGCCGTTCTCCTGCAACAGGCGGTCCTTGTACCGATCCCGGCGATAGGCTTCGACAGACGCGAGGTGCTGCGGCCCATCGATCTCGATGGCCAGATGAAGCCCGGCAGCCAGGAGGTCAACCTCCAGCGTTCCGCCTCCCGCAAACGGAATGGAAAGCTGTTGATTGAGGGCAAACAATCCGCGAGTCTCGGGCAAGGTTTCCAGACGACGGTACAAGAAAGCTTCGGTCGCGCTACGCGAGACTACTTGCTGCTTGTCCGAATCGTCGATCAACCGCGCAGCCGCACAGACAAACAGGTTCGCCAGCGGCACATCGACACCATCGCGACAAAGCCGACGCACGCTGGCCGCATAGGTCTCCTGCCATTCCGGTTCGACCGGAAGATCCACTTCTGTCGGCCAGCCCGCCACGGCTCCCAGCGGCAGGACAATGCCGTATCCAATGGCCCGGTACCCCCGGCAACGGCGGTCGAACATCCGCGCCAGCATCGCAACTTTCAGGTCGGCATAGTCATGAATGCGCACCTCGTGCTTGCCGGCATGCTGCCGATGGAGCCGTCCCGCATATTGCGCCACACGGCCCCGCCAGGATATGGGCATGACCAGAAAGAGCGTGTCGAGGCGGGCGTCGTCAAACCCCTCGCCCAGGTAGCGTCCCGTGGCCAGCAATAGCCGCTCCTCGGCATCGGGAATGGACAGCAGGCGATCCTGAATTGCCGTCACCTGTCGTTTGCCCAAGCCGCCGCGCAGCACAATCAGATGCTTCACCTTACCCGCAAAAGCGCGTTCCAGTGCCTCGAGATGCGCGCGACGTTCCGTCAAAATCACAGGCGAACGGCCAGCCGCGATGGCCGCCAGCACATCCTTGACGATCAGGGCATTGCGCCCGCCATCTTCAGCCAGCGCATCGCACAACGACTGGAAGGTGAGGACTGACTCATCCTCCGCCATCGCGACCGGAGCCTCGAAGCCAGTCGGGCGCACCAGCACCACATGGGCAAACGACTCCGTCCGGGCCTGTTGCCGGGCATCCACCCGGTGACGCACCGCACCGCATTGCATGAAGATGATGGGATGATGCCCATCCTTGCGAATGGGCGTCGCGGACAGCCCCAGCACATACTTCGCTTTGACGTGTCGCATGACCTGCTCGAACGAAGGCGCGGCCAGCGCATGGCACTCATCTGCGATCACGTGCCCGTATCCCGCCACGCAGTCGTCGACCACACCCTTGCGGCACAGGCTCTGAATCAGGGCGACATCCACGGCATGGGTCAGTTTGCGATGACCCGCGCCCACACGGCCGATATCTTTCTCCGGAATTTCGAGAAAAGCCGCCAGCCGGGCCACCCATTGAGCCTGCAATTGCTGGCGATTGACCAGAACCAGCGTGCTGACCCCCCGCTGGGCGATCAGCCAGGCCGCCACCACGGTCTTGCCAAAGGCTGTCCCTGCCGCCAGAACGCCTGTGTCGTGTTTCAGCAGGGCCTGGGCGGCACGCTGCTGTTCAGGACGCAGCTCGCCGTGGAACTGCACCGCCAACCGCGCGCCGGAGACGCGCTCGTCGCGGACATTCAGCGCAATTTCATGGTGTTTCAGCAGTTCCGCCAGTTCATCGGCGCACCCCCTGGGCAACAGCAGGTACTCCCCCTCGGTTTCGGCACACGAAATTAATCGCGGTTTCCCGTAGGTGTTGATGCGCATGGCTTGCGAGCGATAGAAATCGGGGTTTTGGAAAGTCGCCAGCCGGATCATCCGGGTCCGCAAGGCCGGGGTCAAATCCCGTAGCGGCAGATAGATTCGATCTGCAATCACAGCATGGATTTCACGGGGAAGCGGGCCCGTCAAGGGCGGCAGCGCCTGCCGCTGCGAGGGCAAAACGAGCCAGGGCTCACCGGTTGACTCGGCATCCTCGACAGGGTCGGCCGGAAGGATACGCTGCGCTTGCCTGGCGCGGGCGACATGCGTTTCGAGATCACTCTGCCGCAGCAAGGGAACGTTGACAAGATACGCCCACTGGTCCTCGTAAGGCTGGAACGCTTCATCGACAAACACGCTGTTGCCTGACTGACGGGCGCATTTTTGCAGTGGCAGGGCGATCAGATTGCCAAACCCGCCTTTGGGCAGGGTGTCTTGGTTCGGGAAAATGCGATCATACGAATCCAACCCGATTTCCGGGCGCCGCTCAAGCGTTTCGGTCAGGATCGAAGCAACGAACTCGCGCGCCAGCCTCGCGGAAACAGGGTGTTCAAAGAACCACCAGAGATGGGCCCCGTTGCCCGATCTTGAGCGCTCGACCGCGATCGGCAACCCAAGCTCGGCGCAACACGCGCGAACGGCTGTGACATCCATCTGCCAACTCAACCGGTCGAAGTCCGCTGCAACGAAGGCACACCGCTCGTCCAACAACAAAGGGTAGGCTCCCATAACAAAAAAGCGGCCAGATGCATCCACGCCCATGAGATGCTGTCTGACCGCTTCGCGGCTTACAGGCAGAAACTGCCTGTGCTTGCATGTTCCGCACTTGATTCTAGGCTTGTCGCACAGCCCGCGCGCCCATTCGTTGGCACAGACAGGCTGGTAACCCGACTTTCCCGTCTTCTGACTCTCGAACCGTTTCGGGTAGACATCCTCGCGCCCCCGGAAGAGACGCATGAACAACGTGATCTTGTCTTCGGGGGTTGATTGATTCGTCACCGCTTGAATCAACGGCATCTCAACCGGCATCGCGTTTGATGGTGGATTCATAGGCGCCTGTCATCGCTTCGGCACAACGCCGCCACAGAAAATCCTGCGCCATCCAGGCACGCCCGCGCCTGCCCATCTCCCGCCGCGCGTCATCGGATAGCGCCACCGACGCTCGCAAGGCCTCCGCCAAAGCCTCCACCGTTGGCGCCACGCACCATCCGCAGTTGCGGCGGGGGAGTTCCCGCCAGGGTGTGGCCGTCGTGGTGATGACCGGCACGCCCTGCGCCAGCGCCTCCGTCACCACCATGCCGAAATTCTCCGTCAACGAGGGGAGAACCACAACGTCCGCCGTCCGATAGGCTTCGGTTCGCGCGTCACCGTAGATCGCCTCTTCAAAGCTGAACACCCGCTCCAGACCAAGCTCACGGACCAAAATTTGCAAAGACACCGCATACGCCCCTTCGCACCCCCCGACTACGCGCATCCGCCAACCTTCCGGCCGGACCAGCGCCCAGGCCTTCACCCAATTCGCCAACCCCTTCTTGGGATGCAGCCGGGATAGATAGAGCATCGTATGCCCCGCCCGGGCCGCGGGACGCTCCGGGATGTCTGGAAGATCAACACCAATGGGAATGACCACCGTGTTCGAGAAGCCATCCCGCCGCAGTTCCCCGGCCTCCAGCTCGGAAGTCGCATGGTAGCAGGCGACATCCCGATGGTAGTGACGGCGTCGCAGAATGGCAAAGAGCCGCTTCGGCACGCGTTGTCGCTGACGCGCCCAATCGCCGAGCGCGCCATGCGGGGAGAGGATGACGGGGCGGTTGCAGCGCCGTGCGGCCGCAATCGCCGATACCACCAACGGACTCCAGAATCCATGCAGATGGACAACATCAGGGGCCAGGCGGCAAAAGATCTTCTGCATTCGGCGCGCATACGTTGGATCGAAAACATGGCCTCTGGCACGAATGCCATGAGGCGGAAGCACATGAATGCAATCCCGCAGCGACAGCGGAGCCTCAAAGCCTGCGCACCACTCGCCGGCCACAATTTCACACGCGTGCCCCGTGGCCTGCAGCTCCTGCGCCAGACGCATGCAGTAGGCCACATGGCCGTCGGAGGGCGCCAGATAGGCAATGGTGTGAACGATTTTCAACGGTCAATCCAGCCCCGGAACAGCGATCGCGGGTAAATCTTTGAACCAACGGTAGAGCAGCCGGCTTTTGGGAAAGACAATGACCCAGGCCGTTAGAAAGATCAGTTTCAGATCCGTCGGAAAAGCGAGGTGCTCCTGATACCAGAGTTCCAAGGCCCCCTTGGCCGGAGCGATGTGCTGCGCATAGAAGGCCTTGGTGTCGCCACCGCATTCCGAAAGCAGACGTTCCTCATCGCGGAAGACGATCGAGCCGATGCCCGTCAATCCGGGCCGGGCATTGTAGATGCGGTCCTGGACATGTTTCGGATAGGGGCTGAAGGTCTTGTCCACGAGCGGACGCGGTCCCACGATCGACATTTCACCGATGAGGATGTTGATGAGTTGCGGCAACTCGTTGATTTTCGTCATGCGGAGAAAATGGCCCATCGGTAGAACGCGGGGGTCCCGGCGCGTCGTATGCAGTCCGCCTGCGAGGTTCGGGCTGTTCTTGAGCATCGTCGCGAACTTCCAGATCTTGAATTTGCGGTTGCCGAGTCCGATGCGCTCCTGCTGATAAAATACGTAGTGCTCCCCCGTCAACAACAGCCCGACAATCACCGGGATCAGCAGCGGCGCGAGCACAATCAGCGCCACGCCAGCCAAGCCAATATCCAAGAGCCGTTTTACTGATGTGTACATTATTTTTCCAACCGCGAATTAAGCTAATTTTGCTAATTTAAATGAAGGGCGTTGTTTTGCAACGAGTTTAACCGTGTGTGGACGATTCTTTCGTACTGCACACTTTTTGCGTGTCCGAAATTAATCAATAAACCCAGTTGACATCCTGTGGCAGCCAAGTAGTTGTGCACTTGTGCGCGATGTTCATCCGTCAAGGTCGACACCGCCTTGATTTCAACAATGACTTTATCGTAGCAGACAAAGTCTGGAACATACTTGCGCTTCAGCACTCTTCCCCGATACTGCAAATGCAGCTCCTGTTGCGCAATATGCGGAATTTCTTTAGATTCAAATTCAATTTCCAAACACTCTTGATAAACGGGTTCAACAAAACCATTACCCATATGATTGCAGACGTCAAAGCAGGCTCCGAATATGGCGTAGGCTTCTTCAGCGTATATCAAATCCACCTGCATCATCGCACCCCCTTCATTCGCATAATTCGCATGATTAGCGGTTTGATGAATTCTACATCTTCTGATCCAGCCCCTTGCCCCGCTCGATATGTTCAAAATTCGGCAGATATCGCTTCAGCACCGCCACCACCTCAGTCTTGGTCACCTGCTCCTGATCGAACAACGCCTTCAAGGCTTCGAAGATCCCATTGATCTCCGCCAAATTCCTTTTCTTCGCGTTCTTCACCACCCCGAGGTTGACAAATGTGTCGGTGTCCAACTGCTCCCCGGGCGTGTAGAACTCCTCAAAGCTCTTCTCCCCGCTCGTGTCCGATTCGAAGAAAAAGACCGGCCAGGACGCAGTTCGCAAGTTCTGAAGTTCTGAAGTTCTGAAATCCGGCACTTTAGAACTCTCGCACTTTAGAACTTCTTCCATCTTCGCCCGCGCCTCTTCCTCGCTGTGGCAGATATCCGGCTCCATGCCCAGCGCACGCAGCAAATCCACGGCCACCTGCTCGAAGGGGATCATATCTCGTTCTTCGTCAAGCTTCGGATAGATAATGTCGCCGCTTTCGCCCATGACCGAGGCAATGAGACAGAGTTCCCCAGACTCAATCGGTGACACGAAAAACCGGCGAATGCCTTTCGGACAGGACCACGGCTGCCGCTTGATAAGGCGGTCCAGAAAGCCCTGCGGCAGACTGCCGTTCGAAAAGGCGACATTGGCGAACCGGGCGGTCTTGATCGGCAGACGATCAGCATAGGCCATGATCAGCTCTTCCATCAGCTTCTTGCTCGCCCCCATGATATTCACGGGATTGGCCGCCTTGTCGGTCGAAACGCAGAAAAAGTGCTCCGGCGGTTGTTTGACAAGCAAATCCAGCAAATGTTTGGCTCGCAAAACATTGTTATCAATCATCGCCTCGATTGAGAATACATCCTTCTCGCTCCGCACGTGCTTGTGTGCGGCGAAGTTGGCGACAATATGGAAAGGGCCCTGTGCCAGGAACAGCTTCTCGAAGACGCGATCACCGAAGTTGACCGGATAGGTCAGAAACTCCTGCGGTATCTTATAGCAGCCTGCACTCCGCAGATCGCGGACCAGTTCCGTCAATCCGTTTTCATTGATGTCGACGACATACAGCGCCGCCACATCGTACTTGAGCAGCGCCTTGATGTAATGCGAGCCAATGGAACCGGCACCGCCAATGACCAGCACACGCTTGCCATCGATACGGTCATGCAATTGCTTGTCGTAGCGCAAAAAATCATCTGCAAGCAGACTTTGGGGGCGCTTGGTTACCTGCAGCTTGATAAAATCATTCAAGTCAAAATTTAAGTTCATGATATAGCTAAACATCCTTTGTGTTTTGCGACTCTGCGAGCGATCGTATAGCGACCTTGGCCTTCTCCGTATCGAGCCCTTCCGCCACCAGTTTCCGGCAGGCATTCAGCATCTCCGCGACTTCCTTAACATCCAAATCCCGAATTTTACTGACATAAATCCGCCCATGCCCCGTTTTGTAAGCCGATCGTTCGCTGACATCTAACTCCTCGAACAGTTTTTCACCAGGCCGTATGCCGGTGAACACGATCGGAACATCCTCATAGGGACGAAGCCCGGAAAGCGCGATCATCTCTTCAGCCAACTCGACGATCTTTACCGACTCGCCCATATCCAGCACAAAGATTTCGCCCCCCTTCGCCAGTGCCGCCGCCTGCAAGACCAGCGACACCGCCTCGAAGATTGTCATGAAATAGCGCTTCATCTCGGGATGCGTCACGGTCACCGCACTGCCTTTCAGAATCTGCTCACGGAAAAGCGGGACGACCGACCCCGATGAATCGAGCACATTGCCAAACCGAACCGCCGAAAACCGCGTCTTGTTCAGGCGGTTGAGATCCTGCAACGAAATTTCCGCAAACCGCTTGGAAATGCCCATCACGGACACGGGATTCACCGCTTTGTCGGTCGAAATGAACACGAAGCGTTCAACTCCAGCGTCCACCGCAATTTCGCCCAGAGTCCGCGTTGCCAAAACATTGTTCTTGAGCGCCTCGTCCGGATTATTCTCCATCAAGGGGACATGCTTGTACGCCGCCGCATGAACGACAATCTGCGGTCGATACATTTCGAAGACAGCCTTCATCAGTAGCCGCTCGCCAATGTCGGCCAGAAGCGCTACCACGGGCGTCTCGGTGCCGAGTTTTCGGATCTCGCGATCAATTTCGTACAAGGCATTTTCAGAGCGTTCCACCATCACCAGTAGCTCCGGACCGGTGCGCAGAATCTGACGCACCAACTCACTACCGATCGTTCCGCCCGCCCCAGTCACCAGCACCCGTTTTTGACCGAGCAGTTCGACAACCGCCTGGCTATCCGGGTTCATTTCCGCGCGTCCCAACAGATCCGCCACGTCGACATTCCGTATTTTTGACGCTGTCACGCTTCCGTCAATCAACTCATGATAACCCGGCACGATCCGTACCGGCACATGGGCTTGCTCGCACAATCGGACGACCTGACGGATCACTTCACGTGGAACGTTCACCATCGAGACAATCACCTCGTCCACAGCCTGCTTACTCACGACTCTCGGCAACGCATCAATTCGCCCCAGCACAGCATATCCCTGGATCCTGGCACGCTGTTTTGCCGGATCATCATCGAGGAAGCCAACCACCGCTTGCCGACTTTCCCTTTTCCGACGCAGTTCACGCGCCACCAGATTGCCCATCGAACCCGCCCCTACCAGCAGAACCCGCCGGACGCGTCCCTTCGTGACAGCCTCCCATGCACTATTGCCATCCACCGCCAACCGCCACAAAAGGCGTGCGCCGACGAGGCCGCCACCTGCGAGAACACTGTTAAAGAATATGATGCTGTAAGGCGGCCGTAAATCCATGTGAGTGGGCAGCATCACACGCAACACCGTCAGCGACGCCGTGGAAAACGCGATTGCGCCAACAAACCGGGGCACATCCCCTGCGCTCACATAGCGCCAGATGAGCTTGTGACAGCCAAATAGCGCCAGCGCCACGCACTGCACGATCCATACGGTCAAAAAAGAGAAGGCGACTTGTCGCCATCCCCACCACGGCTCATGAAAATCAAACCGCAGCAGAAACGCTGTCAGATAGGCCGTTGCCATAACGGCCGTATCGATCAGCAGGCAGCAGAGCTGCACCGCCCAATAGCTCATTTGTTCTTTGATGGCCTTGTTCATGGCGTGTAACTTGCAGGAAACAACTATCGGTCCTTCATCAGACCCATCACCGTGGTTCGAATACCTTCCCGCGCATCCACGGGCATCCGCTCCCATTCCAATGCGCGTTTGATTTTAGCGTTTGAAACGACGTACGACTCCGTTAACTTCTTCAGCCGTTCGCTGTTCAACGTCAACTTCAGAACATCGCCAACCCTGGCCAGGAAGCGAATCACGCCTGCAGGCACTCGATAGATCCGGGTGCCGTACCCCATGGTCCCCGCCATCTCCCGGATCAATTCATTCGTCGAGAGGGCTTCATCGTCCGCCACCTGATAGACTCCCGAGGGCACTTCGCCCCTGAGCAGTCCCTCCACAACCGCGCAAATATTGCCAATTGACGCAAAGGATCTCCGGTTTTCAAACGCTCCCAAGGGCCACGGGATGCCCTTGCTCACCAGCCCATGTAACAGGTTCAAGTTCCCCTTGTTTCCCGGGCCGTGAATCATGCAGGGCCGCAAAATGTAGGCGGCAAAAGCTAAAGCTGGGGCGGTGCTGGAGCCGGAAACTGGAAACTGGAAACTGGAAACTGGAGCGAAGGAATGGCGGGAGGATGGATGAGCGGAATGAACGGCTGATGGCTTCTGATCATCCGTTTCATTCACGCTACCACTTTTACCCTCTTCCTGCGGCGACTGGGTCGCCGCGGCGTCAGTCACCCCAGCGCATCTGGACTGCCAACAACCCACCACCCGTTCTGCTTCCAACTTGCTCTGCCCATAGGGCGTTTTTGGATCAGGCAAGGCGTCTTCTGTCAGTGTGCCGTCAACAGTATCGGCAACGGCCTTGACCGAACTGAAGAGGATGAATTTTCGTATAGGAAACTGGAAACTGGAAACTGGAGCCGTCTTATTATTAGGATTCGAACAAGTTTCTGATGCAAACGGTTCACGGCCAGCTTCCGACAGATGACGGGCACCTACACGCCCTGCTCCTTTGAGATCCCCCCCGTTCAACCACGCCTCCAACACCCGCTTCGTCAGACCCACATTCACATCGAAATAGCTTTGCGGATCGCTCGTATGCCGGGTGTCGTGCGCTTTGCCCGCCAAATGGACAATCGCATCGACCTCATGCCACGGTATGCTCGCCAGTTCATCCCAAACGAACACACGGGAATAGGACACCGACAACGGCTTACTGTTTACTGCTAACGGCTTACCGCCTACTGCCAACGACTCACCGCCAACAGCCGCCACATCCAGCGCCCACAGCTCAAACCCGCTCGCGGCCAGATGAGCCGAAAGATTGGTGCCGACAAAACCAAATGCGCCCGTGATCAGTATCTTCATGTTCGCCGCCTCATCATCCGCACGATTTTCGGATGCAAAAACTCCCAGACCTTGAACGTATATTTGGGAAGCAGCATCGGCAGACAGCAGACATAGCCCGCTTCGCGGTTCCCCCGGACGATCTCGCGGTTCAGCGTCAGATTGCTCCGCCAGTTCCTGGTGCTTCTGCCGCCGACACGCATGTCGACCACGCAGAGCGGCAGATACCGTGCGTTCAGTTGCGCCTTGCGCAAGAAGCGGATCAGCAAGGCATAGTCGGCCGCGATCGCATAGTCCAGCGCATAATTGCCCAACCGTTCAAAGCAATCGCGGCGGATGTAAACCGAAGGGTGCGGGGGCATGAAACCCCACCTGAGCATCCACGGACGCCAGTGCCGCGCCGAATAATACCGCAGCGTATGCTCGCCGCGGACCTCCTCCAGCACTGCATTTTGCCTGTTCGCTACAAACCGGATATCGCCGTAGACGACCTCCAACCGATCCTTCTCTACTGCGTCCTCGGCGTCTCTGCGCGAGACTTCCTTCTTTTCAAAGGCTTCCGCCACTTTCGCTACTACATCATCGGCCGCCAGCACGTCATCGGCATTCAGGATGCCAACAAGTTCACCGTTCGCCAGGCGGATGCCCTTGTTGATCGCGTCGTACATGCCGCAATCGGGTTCGGAGATCCAGCGCATCCGGCCGGAGAACTTCGGTTCATACTCACGAATGATCGCCAGTGTGCCGTCAGACGATCCACCGTCGACAACCAGATACTCGATCTTCGGCCAGGATTGCGCCAATACGGAGTCCATCGCCGTCCGGATGACCGAGGCGCTGTTAAAACAGGCAGTGATGATTGTGACAGTCATAGAGAGCAAAACATATACCAAGCGTCGCATTGTAGTCCTTACACGGAGCATTTGAAACCTCCTGCAAATCCTGCAATCCTGGCTAAAAACAATTCCGAGACGCTTAGTAACTTAGCATAATGAGTTCCGATCAAGGAACAGAATCACCGCAAAACGGTTTTTTAATGAGTTCCAGATACTTGGCCGCCAGCAATTCGCGACTGAATACTTCCTGCGCCAAGCGCTTAGCGCCTTGGCTCATGACTGCCCGGCGCGTCGGATTGTCCGCCAGTTGGAGAATCGAGCCACCCAAGGATGCCTTCCCAAGGCCATCGCAAATGATCCCACAGCCATACTGGTCCAACCACGGCCTCAGCCAGGTCGAACGGTTGAAAAGCGCCGGCAATCCCGCCGCAATGCCGTCGAAGAACTTGTTGGGTGAGTTCTCTTCGAACAAAGGATCGGGCAGGAAGGTGATCACATTCAGGTCGGCACCGCAATAGAGATCGATCACATCCGCCTTCGGCATGCTGCCGAAGAACTTCACAGGCCCACCGGCCAGCGCCTGCAGCTTCGCGGCGTCCCGTCCGGTCCCTGCCAGCCACCAGAGGATATCGGGACGTCCCGCTGTTGTCCGAATGGTGGCCACGAGGCCGTCTATCGCATTACTCACACCCATGGCGCCCGTGTAGAGAACCACGACCTGCCCCGGAAGCACCCCATGCTTCTTTCGAATCGCCTCGCGCCGGGGTTCGCACGACTGGAAGTCGTCAAGATCGCAACTGTTCGAAACGGTCTCAACCCACGGTTTTTTCGTCCAGAACTCCATTTTCGCTAGCACCCGACGTGTCATCCCGGTTGAACACGTCACGACACCGATTGCCTGGCGATAAGCCAGCCGTTCCAGCCCATGACTACACCACTGCAACACACGGTTTTTCAGAACACCTGCAGCAATGGCAGAGTCTGGCCAGACATCGATGACTTCGAAGACATAGGGCAGGCGGCGGAACCATTTACCCATCAGCGCCGGCACGGCCAATGAGAGCGGCCCACTCGAGGCAATGACCAAATCAAAATGCCCACCTTGTGCCAGTACATACCCGATGCTGTGAAGCATGAAGACGAAGAAGGCCCACAAGCGACGAGCGTATCCCATGCGGGAAGCATACTTGACCGAGCTTAAATGGATCTGGACACCCGGGGCCACCCGGAGTCCATCGGACAGGGTTTCGTCATACCCGGCACAGCAAACCACATGCACTTCATGCCCGGCTTGTGCGAATCGCCGCGCAAACTCAAACGTCCGCACGGCACCCCAACCGCGGGGGGTAGCGAAATACTGATGGAGCCAGAGAATTCTCATTGTACGACGGGGATATCGTGGTTAAGAGGGTTAGCGTGCGGAGTAACCCGTAAGCAGTAAGCCGTAAGCAGTAAGTTGTAAACTGTTGATAAGGAGCAACATCCACCTTTTGCATTTAGGCGCGTGTTTGACTGCTATTTATTTTACAGCTTACCCCCGTTATGCGGCTTACGGTCTACCGCTCACGGGAAAACACCAATCACCAGCATGGACGATCATTTTGTTGATCATGGCCCCAATTTGATCGAGCCGCTCATAGAGAAATTTTTTGCACAAATCGGATATGTAACAACAGGCATTTGCCGTCTGGACCCAATGCTTCGTTTCCTCACGCTCACCATCGGCGTCCGTCAGTTTGCTTTTGAAATGAGCTTCATAGCGACGCTTGGCCCATGCCTCGCAAATATTGGCGCCGATTGAACGTGAAGATCTGCGAATCTGATCGGTCAATGAATACATCTCTTCCTTGGGGAACTGCTTGCTCAGAACGAATATCTCCTGCTGCACTTCAAACGTCACCTGATAAACGTCAAGTTCATTGACATGCTTAACAAAGTTTCCCATTCGCTCACCTCTCTTACCTCTTACCCCCTACGGTTTACTGCTTAACGGTTACGGCTTACTGCTTACCGCTTACCGCTTACTGCTTACCGCTTACTGCTTACCGCTTACGGCTTACCGCTTACCGCTTACTGCTTACCTCATACCGCTTACTGCTTACCTCATACCGACAATGCGCTGATAAGCACCCACCATCTCCGCCGCAATCCGCTCCCACTGGTACTTCCGCTCCACCAGCCGCCGTCCGTTCTCACCCATCACCCGCCGCTCCTCGTCCGTCAGGCTCATTGCATCCCGCAACGCCTCGACCAACGGATCCACGCCGACATCCACCCACCAGCCGCACCGTCCGCTTACCGCTGACGGCTCACCGCTTACCGCTAACAACTCACCGCTTACCGCTGACGGCTCACCGCTTACCGCTGACGGCTCACCGCTTACTGCGCTCGGCTCCCCCATTAACTCCTCCCACGGCGCCCCTTTGGTCGTGATCACCGGCACACCGCACGCCAGTGCCTCAGCCACCACGATCCCAAAATTCTCGCTCCGCGTGGGCAAAACGAACAGATCGGCCGTCTGCATCGCTTCACGCTTGGCCTCACCGTGCAGCACCCCGGCATAAAGAATATCTGGTCTGCACTTTAGAACTTCCGCACTCCCGCACTTTAGAACTTCCGAACTCCCGCACTTTAGCACTCCCGCACTCCCGCACTTTAGAGCTTCTCCCCTCCCATCCGCCGCGCGCAGAATGCTCAGCCCAAGCCGCTCCGCCTGCTTTTCCAACTTCGCCAGCGTCCCCTGCTCATCCGGACCGGCAATAACAAGTTGCCATTCGCACGGTTTGCTATTCTGTAGCTCTTGAGCGCTAGATTTTTCCTGGCTCGCATGGTTATCCTTCTTGTTCCCCCCAACTTTAGCACTCCCGCACTCTCGCACTTTAGAACTTCTCACCATCGCCCACGCCGCCAGCAGCAGATCCAATCCCTTCAAGGGATGCAACCGCCCGAGATAAAGCACCGTCCGCACCTCGTTACTGAAATCCCGAACTTTAGAACTCTCGCATTTTAGACCTATAGAACGATCCACCAACTCGACACCATCAGAAATGACAGCAATGGGGACGTCCTTGCGGGCAAGGAACTGCATGGTCCAGGCGCGTTCGGCATCAGAAGTCACATGGATCAGCGAAGCGCGGCGCGCCAAGGCGCGGTCAATGCCGCCGACCAGGCGCTTCTTCCAGGCCGAATGGCGCATGCGAACGGGATCGAAGCAGCCTCTGGGCGACATCACCAGGGGCGTCTTGTTTCTTAGCGCGAGCCATCCGCCCCACCAAACCGGAAAGGTCCAGTTCGAATGCAGGTGAACAAGGTCACACGCCTTGACCAGACGCTTCAACCTGCGGAACATCGACCAGGAAAAATAGCCAGCCAGGACAGCATACTGAACCACCTCGACCCCTTCGCGCCGCGCAAGCGCCACGGCCGGCGACAGGTTCCCCTTCAGCGTCGCTATCGATACAGCATGCCCCAGCGACTGCTGATGACGTGCCAGCATCGCAACCGCTTCGGCCAGTCCTCCGCCTGGAGCCATTCCCGCCGCTATGTGGAGGATGCGCATTGGTGTATCTGGAAGTCCTGCAAGCCCGGTAACCGCTCGGATGTCTCGCCGTGCCACAAGGGAACTTGCCCATAATAGGAGGCCCAGCTGGTATAGGTGCTGGGGGGGCCAATCAGGTAATCACACGACGCAAGCGCATAGAGATCCTTCAGTTCCTGCCCCGGTGCCGTTTGCACGTCGAGCCCCTCAAACGCGGTCAGGTCGATCGGCTCATCCGATGCAATCAAGAAACCGACACGACGGTTCATCTGTCCCTGCAGGTGTTCCATCCATTGACGATAGACGGAATCCGCAAAGCAATAGCGGCCATTTTGAAAGGTTGCATAGTCGGTGCGGCGAATATGCACCCCAACAAGCACATCGCACCGGCCGCGGACGGAGGAAAGGCAGGCGTCAATGGATTCACGATAGCCAGGCCGGGGGGCGAATACGCGCCGGATCAAGGCCGCATGCTTCTGCATCGCAACATCATCGCGGAAGCGCCAGCCGGTCAGCAGCAGGAGCGACACCCACCCAATGATGGGCTCCACCTGCGGGTCGCGGTAAGAGAGCTTCTGTTGCTTGAAGCGACCGCTGCGCAGCCAACAAAAGGGAACCCGCAGACACCGCTTCCGCGGATTGGACGGACGAAACCAGAATAGGCCCTTCTCCGGCATGCCGGAAAAATAGCGTGCATAGTTGCGCAGCGATAGGATCAGAACCGTCTGGCCGGTGTCTTCAGCAAAGGCGATCAGATTGGCGACGGCATG
Source organism: uncultured Lentisphaerales bacterium (assembly GCA_964592855.1). Lineage (GTDB taxonomy): Bacteria > Verrucomicrobiota > Kiritimatiellia > RFP12 > JAAYLN01 > JAAYLN01. Next base: position 1,181 of record CAZQKI010000009.1, on the reverse strand, counting down.
CAGCCGGTTGCACAGCCCCGCCCCCTGGTTGGGATAGATGATCATGCGGCGTTCACCAATAACATCCCCCACCCTCCAATGTCCCTAAATCACGCGGGGTCTCTGCAGACTGTGGACGAATCCAATGCTCGTTCTGAAAAGCGCACACGGTCGGATCATGCTCCCAGCGTTTGCCCATGATTCCAAACAGAAGTTGCAGCGCGCCGCCGACATGAACCGCCTTGCGCCCGCTCCGTTTGATATGGGCCGCCAGGGGGAAACCGTACGCACCACATCCCAGCAGAGCGACGTCGAAGTCCATCTGATCAATCTGCTGCGACATCCAGTTCAGCGCTTCAAACCACGAACCGAACCGGGCATGCTCCCCACGCAGCGATTGGACAGCCTGAAAGACCGTTAACGCACACGTCGGAAAAACGTGTCGTCCGCCGAACAACAGATCTCGCTTTTCATATTGCTGCTGAATCGACCGCGCAAACGGATGAACGACAAGCACTTTTTTTTCCTTGAGGGCCAACGTCCATGGCGTTTGCAGTTGATCGGGGCGCAAGATGACATCGATCGGAATGATGCGCGCCTGTTCAAATAGGGCGCGAATGCGAACCTCTTCGGCCAGCCATGAGCCCAGCACGTCCAACTCCCGTGCATCCCGCTGCATCAAGGCTGTGAACTGCTCAAGCGCGGCGTCTGTGAGCGGAAAGAAGCCCGACCAGTCGGCCATGTGCTGGCGGATGCGCGGATTCCATCGGTTGGCCGCACGCATTTCACCGCGAAGGACCAGCCAGCGTTTCTTCCACAACGGCAAATCGCTGGCGATGTCCATGACGCACATCATGCCGGCCAGTTCCGTCGCACCAAAACGTCCGATCATGCAGGGCACACGCCCCGTTAATCGCTCAGCGATCTCCCGCCCCGCCGCCTCGCCCGTGGCGTCGCAGACCAGCCTCCGACGCTTTGCGGGGGCGAGCCACTCGCGAACGGGGTAGAGATTTTTTATGATGCGCTCGGAAAGTTTCATTTCGCTGATCAGTGCGGCTGTTCGGTGAGCCCCGTAGCGCCGAAATCTGTTCGGCGCTGTGTGCACGTGCCGCTTAAAGATGCGCTCATTGCACTTGTCTTTTTGCTAACGCCGATTCGGAGATCGGCGCTACGGTTATGCGCTGCGATCGGGCTCCGTAGCG
>CAZQKI010000008.1:12539-52101 GCA_964592855.1 uncultured Lentisphaerales bacterium | reverse complement strand
CCAGCTCTTGCTGCGACCACCCGTAATGCTCCATCTGCTCACGAATCGTTTCCCCCGGTGGTACGGCATAATCAGGGTCGTAGAGAAACTTCTTTGTTGCCGTCATCATTCCGCTCCCATCGCCTTGATCCCGGCCTTCTCCTCGTTGCAGACCTTCTGCACCTTGTTTGTGTGATAGCTTACCACCATAGGGCGCTCGTGTAAATAGGAAAGATTAACATATCGTGTTAATGATTCTCAGGCCGCTAGAACCTCGTTTAGTTCATCAAGCAGTTGGGGCAGTTGATCGCCGAAGAGCTGGTACGCCTTGCCGAGGCCGCCTTGCTGGTTGAAGGGCGCGTACTCGAAATCGTCCGGCTCGATGCTCAGGCTGGTGGCGATGTGGTCGCGGATCAAAAACAGCCAAGAGAGCTGCTCTTGTGAAAAAGTGGCAGAGCCGTCTCGGCTCTGGTCTTTGGGATTCAGCGGCGAGACGCCGCTGCCACTTTCACTTTGGGCCTGCTTGCCGGCCAACCATTTATCGAAGCGGTCAATGACGGATACGGCGAAAGGTTCGAGCACAGGCTGCTGTTCCAGCGCGAAGCGGACGAGCGACACGAGGTCGGCGAAGCGTCCGGCCTGCGAGCGGCCCCTGACTTTGCCGGGCGCGGCGATGGCGAAGGCGTTCCACAGGTTGTCCTCGGTCCAGCCGGCGTGCTGCTCGCGGAGCCGTTTCTCCAGCTCCTTGAGCATCTTTTCCGTGAGCCGCTGTTTGTAGGGGCGCGAGTAGAGCAACTGCAACGCGGTGATCTCGGCCTTGTGCTGCTCGATGTACTCGCGGAACGAGGTGGCGAGCTGAGCGCCGGCCTGCGTGGTCTTTTGCGCTGCACCGGCGTAGAGCAACGTGTCCTGTGAAACGACGTCGATGGTCTGCTCGGCGGCTTTGGCGATGCGCTTGAGCAAGTTGCGGAGGTCGGGGTTCGTGGCGAGCGGTGCGAGCGCCTGCTGGATCAAAGTGGCAGCGGCGTCTCGCCGCTGTTTGTCTGTGGGTGCGAGATAAACGAGGCTGACGCTTTCACGGCAATAGTGTTGCGGCGAGATGCCGCTGCCACTATATTCGCTGACCATCAAGAGGCGAGCAGCCTCTTCCACTTCGTCGGGATCGATCGCGGCCAGCATGCCTTTGGAAATCACGGAAAGCGTCTGACCTTTGGCGGTCTTCACGACTTCGGCTTCCAGCTCCGTGTCGAACCGGCGTTCGAGGCGGATCAGGCGGCCCGCCAGCGATTCGACGGCAGCGACCTCGGTCGTGCCGAGCGCGGCGGCGTCGAGGAGCTTCTCGAAGCTGACCGTGGGCTTCTTTTCCAGCGGGCGGGATTCGGTCAGCACCCGCTCGCACACCCCCACCGCGTCCACGATCAGGTAGCGGGTCTTGCGTTTGACGCCGGGGTTGACCTGCTCCATCTCGGTGTCGGAGACGACGCGCACGCCGCGGCCCTTCATCTGCTCGAAGAAGTTCTTGGATGCGACGCTGCGCATGAAGAAGACGATTTCCAGCGGCTTGATGTCCGTGCCGGTGGCGATCATGTCCACGGTGACGGCGATGCGGGGGTTGTAACTGTTGCGGAAGGCGGATAAGATCTGCTCCGGCGTGAGGCTGGAGGTGCGCTTCCAGGTGTAGACCTCGACCTCCTTGCCGTCAACCAGCTTCTTGCCGACCAGGATGCGGGTAAAGCCGGTGCGGTAGGTGATTTTCTGGCAGAAGTCGTTGCCCTTGTCGAAGACCTCGCGGCAGATGCGCACGATATCGTCGGCGTGGGTGTCGTCCTTGGCAAAGATGAGCGTCTTGGGCAGGTCGGCACGGCCGGGGAACATCTCGGGGAACGCCTTGTCGCGGAAGGTCTCAAGCACGGTGCGTATCTGGTCGGTCGCGACGACGTCGCGGTCGAGGCTGGAGGCGTCGTAGGCGAGGACTTCGTCGAGCTGCTCCCAGCGGACCTTGCGCGTCTGGCGGTCGCGCTTGTCCACGTAAATCCCGGCTTCGACCTGCGAGCCACTCTCGGTGATCTGGGTTTTGATGCGGTAGATGTCGCAGCCCACGTTCACGCCGTCGGCCACGGCTTTTTCGTGGTTGTACTCCATGATGAGGTTTTGCTGGAAGAAGCCGAAGGTCTGTTTGGACGGCGTGGCGGTAAGGCCGATGAGCGAGGCGTCGAAATACTCCAGCACCTGCCGCCAGAGGTTGTAGATGGAGCGGTGGCACTCGTCGGTGATGATGAAGTCAAACTCCTCGATGGGGAACGCGGGGTTGTATTCGACCGGGAGGGGCTTCTGGAAAAGACCAGTGGCCGAGCCGTCCCGGCTCTGCTCCTGGGAATTCAGCGGCGAGACGCCGCTGCCATTTTGGGTGAACAGGGTTGTGCTTTCCAAACTTTCGATAGGCAGGTCATCGAGGTCGGGGGCGGGCTCCTGTTCGCCCTTGAGCATCGAGTAGATGCGCTGGATCGTGCCGATGACGACGCGGGCGGAGGTATCGAGCGTGTTGCTGCTCAGTCGCTGGACGATGTACTCCTCGGTGAACTTGTAGTTGTTCACGGGAGAAACGAACTGCTGGAATTCCTTGAGCGTCTGGTCGCCGAGGTTGCCGCGGTCCACGAGGAACAGGACGCGCTTCGCTCCGGCGTATTTGACGAGGCGATAGATGAAATTGACCGCGGTATAGGTCTTGCCCGAGCCGGTGGCCATCTGGATGAGCGCGCGCGGCCGACCTGCGGCGAAGGACACTTCGAGATTCTTGATGGCCGTGAACTGTGCGGGCCAGAGGGAACCGAGGGCCAGCGGCGGGAATTCGAGCAAACGCTGTGCGAGTTGTTTCTCCCGCTGCACCCAGTCGAGCAGCGTTTCAGGGCGATGAAACGCGAACACACGACGGCTGCGAGGCACGGGATCGAGGCGGTTGGTGAAAAAGGTTTCCGCCCCAGTGCTTTCGTAACAGAAGGGCAGTGGCGCCTTCCATGCGGGCAAGCCAGACGGCACGCCGGCGACGTACTTGGCCGATTGCTCTTCCACGCTGGTCAGGGTGATGCCTTCGGGTTTGGCCTCAATGGTGCCGATGGCTTTGCAGTCGACGAACAACGTGTAATCCGGCTCACCCGTAGCAAAAGAGAGTTCGCAAATGGCGATGCCGCGCGAAACCGACAGGTTGACGGCATCCTTCGGTTGGACAACCCAGCCCGATGCCGTGAGCATCGCGTCGATTGTTTCCCGAGCGCGCTGTTCTGGAGTCAGGCCGGGCATGTGGCCCCGGGGTTGGGACTGATGGTCTTTGCCATATATTTTATCGGGGTTGTGGACAGTGTACCCCTCTTGGTGTTTGCCTGCAAGCCGGCACTTGTGGTCTGAGGGTGCTATGTGGGTGCTATGTGGGTGCTTGCCTTGGATGCGGCATCTGTTATAACCTTTGCCTTGTCCAGTTTAGGTGATCGGACGAACAATCAGGAAGCGGAAACTATGGAACATGAGCATGGTCGGGGTGCGGTGGATGTCGAGCGGGCCGTTGCGGTGCTGATTGACGAAACGCGGGCCAACGGTGGACTCGCCCCGGTGGACCTGGAGCGCTTCTGGGCCGATCAGGAGGTGAGCCTGGCCGATCCGTTTTCTCCGACGATTCCCCAGGTGCCGCTGGGTGCGCGCTGCAACGGCGAGTGCGTGTTCGATGAACTGGGCGTCCCGGAGGATCACTGGCGGTACGCGAATGACGAACCGTGGCGTCTGGGGCTCAACCGGGCCTACAACGACAAGTCCGAGAAGATCGTTGGCCGCCGCCTGCTCAACGAACTGCCCGCCGATCCGACGCGCGTGTACCCGAAGCACAAGGTGCTTCACGACATCTTCGAGGCGGTGAATATCTGGCACGGCAATTCGTGGTGGCTGCAGGAGGCGGCGCACAACGAGGACGAACTGAAGTCGCTGCTGGATCGCGTGGACGCGCGGCTGGCGAACCTGCGGGCGTTCGTGCTCCCTCCGGAATGGGATGCGGAGAAGGCACGGCTCGGCGCGCTCGGCGTTCCGCATCCGCGCTACCGGTCGCAACGCGGACCCTGCACCTTTGCCACAAGCCTCTACGGCGTGGAGCGGCTGCTGCTGCTGCTGCTGGACAACGAGACGCTGGCCGTCCGCCTGCGCGACACGATTCTGCGGGCGATGCTGGAACTGGCACGGGTTCTCGATGAATCGGCGGGGTATGCTCCGGGCGCGGAGCCGAAGGGGTTCTACTTCCTCGACGACAACTGCACGCTTTTCAGTCCGCCGTTGTACGAGTTGTTCGGGTATCCCATCCTCAAGGCGGTTTACGCGCGTTTTTCGCCAGGACCGCACGATCTGCGGGGGCAGCATTCCGACTCCGCCATGGCGCATCTGCTGCCGTTCTTCGCCAGGTTGAACATGACGTCGGTCAACTTCGGCCCCACGCTGACCGTCCGGGAAATCCGCGAGCATTGCCCGCGGGCCGTGATCTACGGACAGTTGGCGCCGTTCACCTACTGCCGGAACGAAGAGGCGAACATGGTGCGCGAGTTTTTCCGCGACTTCGCACAGGCCCGCGAGAAGCGGGGGTTGGTCTTCAGCACAGCGGGGTCGATCAACAACGGCACGCGGCTCACCGGGATGCGACTCCTGATGGCCGCGATCCAGCGTTTTGGCCGCTACGACTAATGTATCCAAAATTTCGGTCGCTCACCTTTCGCTCCTACGTTGTGCAAAAGGGGGATAGCATGAACTGGAACTGCGTCCGACTGATTGCCTTTGCCCTGTCGGGAGGGATGCTTCTGGCGGAACCTTCCGGCGCAGACCGCCTGGGGCAGCCGTCATCCGGCGATCTTTACGGCCGTTTGATCGGCATCGAAACCAATGCCGGCAGCACGGTGACGGCGCTGGCGGGGGAACTCAAGGAGCAGCTTGAAGACATGGTCGGCATGGAGTTCACCGTGACGGCCGCCTCGGCACATACGGGAGGCATCCTGCTTATGCGGGCGGCCGGGGACCTGACCCTCCGCTATCCCGATCTAGGCGATCATGCCGCGAAACTGACGCAACTGGCCGGCTGCGGCACCGAAGGCTACTGCCATTTTTCGACCGGCGCCGATGTTTTGTACCTCGTGGGCAACTCGGATGATGCCTTGTCGCTGGCCGTCTACGATTACCTCTGGCGTCTCGGTTGGCGGGCGTTGCTGCCGGGCGACCGCTGGCTCGACAAGCCGCAGCGGACCGCCATCACGCTCACGCTCGATGTGCTCCGTGAACCAGACTTCCGGCTCCGGACGTTCTTCGGTACGGGCGGGTTCGGTGGCGTGCTCCCGCTCGATGCAGGCGGCCAGGCGCAATCGGACTGGAGCCGGTGGATGACGCGCAACCGATTCGGGGGCTCGATCGCCATCGGCGGCCATGCGGGGGAGGCTTTCAACACGGAACATCAGGCGACGCTGGAGGCCAACCCCAACATGCGGGCCTACAATTATTACCCCACCTCCCGCGTCCCCTTCAGCGTGAGCATGAAACCCGACGCCAGCGACGCCGCCTTGCAGGCGCTGTATGTCGGCGACCGTGTGGCGGCATACGTGCCCGGCACCTTCGCCGTCAGTGTGGAACCGGCCGATGGTGGCGGGTTTTGCGTGTGCCCCTCCTGCACGCAATATGACACGGCAAGCTCCCAGGTGTTCGGTCTGGCGAAACGGGTCGCAGCCGCCCTCAATATCGAGCATCCCGGCGCGAAGGTCAGCCTCTATGCCTACAACATGCATGCGGGGGTGCCTGCCAATCCCGACCTGCGGGCCTGGCTGGCCGATCCCGACGCCAATGTATATGTCCAGGTGGCACCGTACGCGTTCCAGCGGACGGGGCTGAGCGCCGCCGATCTGGCGCGAGCCTGGGCGGACGCGAAGCCGAACAACCGCGGCATCCGCGACTATTGGGCGATTACCGATTGGTCCCTCTGCCTGCCGAAGCAGCCGTTCGCGCAGATCGAGGAAAAGGTGCAGTTCTGGCGCAGTCTGGGGTATGACAGCCTGAACTGCGAATCGAGCTACAGTATAGGGTCTGTCGGGGTGTTCTGGCATATGGCGGGGCGGATGCTCTTCGATTCCGAGGATGAGCCGGTCGCACTGCGGCTGGATTTCTACGAAAAGGCCTTTGGTCCCGCCGCTCCCGCCATGCGGCGGATGATCGAGCGCTGGGGGGTTGAATTCACCCTTTGCGAGCAGGAGTTGGGACTGTCGTTCCTTGACCTTGCCGAGGCGCGAGCGCTGGCAAACGGCACGGGCGTGTTCCTGGATCGCGTCAATGATTATGCCGGCTATGTCCACTATCTGCGCCGGTTCCACGAATACCAGGACTGTGTGCAACAGCGTTATGCCATAGGCAGTCCCGAACGCCATGCGGCGGCCGAGGCCGTGTTGCGCTGGTGCTGGCAGACCTACGGGGCACAGATGGTGCATGCCTACCGCATGAACCAGCTTATGCTCAGCCGCTACGAGGCGGGCGATGCGGCGCTGCTGGCCGATTGGAATACGGGCAACACGTGGGCGTCGGGCTGGGCGTGGGTCAGGACCAACGCCGTGACCGGTTCCGTGATGGATGGAATCGTCGCGGACGGCGTCGCGGATTACGCCACGACGCCGGGACCGGTGCCGTTCGAACAGCCCGCCTATTCGGATCAGCTTGTTCCCCTGGATCCCGATTACATTCTGTCCGGTGAACTGACCGCGGAAGCGCGCTATGGATACCGAGAGCTCGCCACCTTCATCTTCCACGCGAGACCCGGAATTCCCGCCCTAAACTTCAAGTTCACGCCTGGAACCTGGGGAACGAGTACCGACTTGAATCGCGTGGAGGTGTTTGACCCGGATGGCAGCATGGTTTACAGCAACTGGTTTGGCGGGAACGGCATCTACGGAAGCAACGGCGTCCCCGTCGTATTTACGGTCGACACGTCGGGCTCCGGCAACTACAGAATCGAAGTGAGCGACCCGCAAAAGTTCTTTCATCTGGCGGCTGATCGCAACCTGCCGTTTGTGCGCGTCGGCAAGCTGACCTCGTCCTATTGGGTCGGCCAGAAGGCATACTTCTATGTTCCGCACGGCGCGACCTTGGCCAGCATTTACGCTCCGGGAGCGTTGCCCGTTGAGGTGGCCAACGCGGATCAGGTTCTTGTCACGCCTACTCTCGGCAACGGTATCGGGCAGTGCAACTATCCCGTTCAAGCCGGCCAGGACGGAAAGATCTGGTCGCTGGCGAAACTCTCATGTGCCACGCCCGGCGCCTATCCGCTGAATCTGCCGCGCATCTGGAGTTTCAGCGCCACCGGCAGCCAGCACGGCATGATGGTGCCAGCCAATTCGCCGCCTACCGTCGATGCCGGGTCTGATCGTGTGATTGTCGCCCCGACATACCAGATCGCCTTGGCAGGACGGGTGGTTGATGACTTCCTCTCGTCGCCGCCGGGATGGACGTGTATGTGGTCGCAGGTCGAAGGCCCAGCCTCCGGCTCCGTTTCGTTCAACGATGCCGCCCGGACAAACACGCTGGCGACCTTTGACACGCCCGGCACGTATGTGCTGCGTCTGACCGCGACCGACCTGGGCGGGCTTTCGGCCGCCGATGACGTCACGGTGACGGTAGTCGCCGAACCGCCCAATAAGCCGCCGCAGGTGGCGGCAGGGACGAACCTGACGGCGACCGTGCTGCTCCCTGTGCCTCTTGGCGGCGTTGTGACGGACGACGGCATGCCGTTGCCCGGCGGGGTCGACTGCTGGTGGACGGAGGTCCGCGGTCCGGGGACGGCCCTTTTCGAAAACCCCGGCATGCCGCAGACCGACGTGCGTTTCGATGCGCCTGGGGACTACCTGCTGCGCCTGACGGCCACGGATGGCGAGCTGACGACCTTTGATGAAGTCGTGATTTCTGCAATGCCAGACTATGGTGCTCCGACCTATCGGTTTGGAGAAACCGGCGTCTTCGGTACAAGCGAGACGTTCAACTTCAACAGTATCGGTCAGACCTTCAGTACGCTTGCGCGCCGAAGCTCGGCCCGCTTCCGCGCTTATGAAACGGCTGCCGTTGATCGTGTCATGCAACGTCTGATTGGCGTCGACGCCAATACGACCGTTCAGATCGGCATCATGTCGGACAACGGCTATGGAGAGCCTTCGGGCGTCTTCCTGGCCTGCACTGCCGCCAACTACCGACCCGCCGTCGGCGACAGCTACGCGTGGGCCGTTTTCACCCAGGCCGTCACGCTGATCCCCCTGCGGGTCTACCACATCGTCACGCAGGCGACCGCGCTTGGCGCGAGCGAGTCTTTCATGGTCTATTGCAGCGGCGGCAACGAGACGATCCGCCCCTTCGACCGTGCCACCGACACCTTGATGAAACTGATGGTCAGCGCCGATGCCGGGACCAACTGGACGGTGCAAACCCGCAACCCGTTCTTCACGCTGGCGAACGGGGACTCCGTGGTTGGCGGCCCGGGCAACGCCCAGCAGGGGACGCATGTCACCGCGCTGCAGACGCGGGGTGGCACAGGGCAGGCGCTCGGCCAGGCCTTCACCATCAGCACCCGTGAAGTGCCGGCGGAGGCCCGCGTGCGCTTGGGCGCCGCCACGTTCCAGGTTCGCAACGTCGGCGCCACGCATGACTTGATCATCAGGCTCCGGCAGGACGACGGGGTCGTTCTGGGCGCGATTACCGTTCCCGCCGCCGGCATTGCCGGTATCATGACGACTTATACCTGGCCGTTCGACGGCGGAGCGCAGGTGACGCTCTCGCCCGGACGCCGCTATTTCTTCACGACCGAGTTCGGCGCGGGCAGTGGATCCTCGGAGTACTACTACTTCACTTCGTCCGTCGGCGGCACGGCGACCAAGGCCAACACCTGGGGTGGCACGGCGGCCTGCGTGCCCGTGATAAGCGTGAGCAGCGGGAGTTGGAGTTCGTTCAACTGGACGGCCCCCGCGCTTTATCCGTCCCGTTCAGAATACGACCTCTGGTTCCGCATCTTCGGCGATGTCATCGACACATCCGGGGGGTGGCATGACGGATCACTGCTGATCGTGCGTTGAAGTCTGCCGACGCCGGGCGCGATTGGAGTTAGGTGTTAGGCGTTAGGCGTTAGGAGGTTCAAGCTTTGTCGCGAGCTTTGTCTTAAGCTTTGTCGCGAACTCTGTCGTGGAGCACGTCGTTATGAAATTGTCACGGTACATGGTCTGTCTTCCGGTCCTGTTGTCCGCATCCGTGGCGTTATGCGCGTCCGCCGCAATCCACGCGGCGACTCGATCTCGCTCGATCCCTCCGACGGCGGCGTGCGCATGTACCGCATGCGCTTCCGGATGCCATTCGAGGCGATTGGCTAGCAGAAATAGTGAAACACTTCTGATGCGTCTTTGCCCTGCGCCGGATGTCGCCCCGGCTGGACACAGCCATCGAAACGTGAGATACTCGCCCGATTGCAACCGCGTGGGAGAGCCATGAAGATAGTCTGCATCGCCGCCCTTGTGAATCTCGTTGTGCTGAGTGCCCGGGCCGCAGAAATGAAACAGGCGCCGATGATCGGCGACAACGCCCTGCGAAACGGCTTTGTCACCGTGCGGCCGGACCCTTACGCCAAAATGGATCTGCCGGTCACCGATGATCCGCCGGAACATGCCTTTGCGGCGGAATAAGCCGTTCATTCAACCTACAAAACAGAATCCACCTTGGCCCATACACCTTCCACCCTCGCGATGAATGGCGGTCCGCAAACGCGGACGGCCCCGTGGCCCAAACGGAACCTCTTTGGTGCCGATGAGAAGGCGGCCGCCGTCAGGCTGTTTGATCAGGCGATCGCCACCGGCGAAGCCTTCGGATACAACGGCCCGGAGGAGAACGCCTACTGCGCCGCGTTCGCGGAGTTCATGGGCGGCGGACTGGCCGACGCGGTCAACTCCGGCACCACGGCGCTCTACGTCGCGTTGCGCGCCCTGGAACTGGAGCCCTTCTCGGAGGTCATCGTGCCGCCGATCACCGATCCGGGCGGCGTCATGCCGGTTCCCCTCATGGGGTGCATCCCGGTCCCGGCCGACTGCGCACCGGGTTCCTACAACACCGATGCGACGCAGATCGCCGCCCGGTTGACCTCCCGCACCCGCGCCATCGTGGTGGCGCACATTGCCGGACAGCCCTGCGACATGGACCCGATCCTGGCGCTGGCGCGCAAGCACGGCCTCCCCGTGGTGGAGGATTGCGCCCAGGCGCACGGCGCCTGCTATCGCGGGCGCAAGGTCGGCTCGATGGGCGACCTCGGCGCCTTCTCGACCATGTTCGGCAAGCACCACTGCACCGGCGGCCAGGGCGGGGTGGTGTTCACGCGGAGCGAGTCGCTCTACCAGAAGGTCCGTTGGATGTCCGACCGCGGCAAGCCTTTTGGGCTCCCGCCGGGATCGGGCAATGTCGTCGCGGCGTTGAACCTGAACAGCGACGAACTCGCGTGTGCCATCGGGCGCGTTCAGCTCACCAAGCTGCCCGACATCCTCGCCCGCCGCCGCCGGTTTGCCGGCGCATTGGCCGAAGCCTGCCGGCCGCTCAGGAGCCTTCAAGTCGTCCTGCCACCACCGGATGTCCTGGGCTCCTTCTGGTTCATGTTTCTGAGGCTGGATCTCAGTCAGCTCACCTGCGACAAGACGACCTTTGTCAATGCGGTCGCGGCGGAGGGGATTCCCTGCGGCGAAAGCTATCTGCACATCCCCGCGGTCGCGCCGTGGTGTCGCAGCCACCATGTCTTCGGCGCCCGCAGCGGCTTTCCCTGGACCTCGCCCGAGTACACCGGCGATCCCGAGGCCGTCTTCGATCTGCCGAACGCCCTGGCGGCCGATGCCCTGCACGTCCGCCTGATGATGCACGAGAACTGCGGCGATGCGGAGGTCGCGGACACCGTCGCCGCCGTGGACAAGGTCGAGCGGGCCTTTCTACGCCCGTAGGCCCGGCATTGGACGAACCTTCATTGAACGCATAACGCAAAACGAAACAAGGAAAGCACCATGCAGAAGATCGGTTTCATCGGACTGGACACCTCGCACGTCGTCGCCTTCACGGAACTGCTGAACGACCCGAAGAATCAATGGCATCTCGAGGGTGCACGGGTCACCGTGGCGTGGCCGGGCGGTTCGCCCGATTTTCCCAAGAGCATCGACCGGGTGCCGGGCTTCACGGAAACGCTCCGCGACAAGTTTGGCGTGGCCATCGTCGATTCGCCCGAGGCGGTTGCGGCCGCCTGCGATCTGGTGTTCATCGAGTCGGTGGACGGGCGCGTGCATCTGGAGCAGTTCAAGCGGACGCTGCCGTTCGGCCGGCCGACCTTCATCGACAAGCCCTTTGCCCTGAAGCTGGCGGACGCGCGTGAAATGGTGCGGCTTGCCGAAGCGGCGGGGATTCCGCTCATGAGCGGTTCGTCGCTGCGCTATGCAGACGAGCTTCAGAAGTCGCTGGCGGCGGGGCGTGACGACATCTGCGGCTGCAACGTCTTCGGGCCGATGCAGATCGAGCCGATGCAACCGGGGCTGTTCTGGTACGGCTGCCACACGATCGAAATGATGGTGGCCGCCATGGGCGTCGGGTGCTGCGAAGTGCGCTGCCCCTGCAACGAAGGCCACGACCTGCTGACCGCAGTCTGGAAGGACGGCCGCATGGCCAGCTACCACGGGCTGCGCGGTGCGCACGGCCGGTTCGGCATCGTCATACATCGCAAGGGCGGCGTGGAGGTGATCGATCCGCATGCCGGCAAACCCTTCTATGTCGGACTGGTGACGGCGCTGCTCGCCAACCTTACGCAGAAACGGTCCGGCATTCCTTCGGCCGAAATGATCGAAGTGGTCGCCATCATCGAGGCGGCCAACCGGAGCCGGGCGCAACAAGGCGCGCCCGTTGCGCTGTCAGCGAACTAAGCCGCCCCGCTCAACAATCGAAAGAGCCTCTCATGTTCATCGACATTCATGTCCACACCCATTCGCTTCCCGGGCCGCTCCGCGGCGGCAAGCCGCCCTTTGCATCGCCCGAGCAGCTGTTGGAGCGCTATGCGCCGATCGGCGTCGAGAAGGCCGTGCTGCTGCCCCTGGTCAGTCCGGAAGTCTACGAGCCGCAGTCCAGCCAGGAGATCCTGGAAGTCTGCAAACGTTATCCCGGCCGCTTCATCCCCTTCTGCAACATTGATCCGCGGGCGGGGACCAACGACACCGATTCCCCGCTGGGCTACCTGTTCGACTACTACGTCGAGCAGGGCTGCAAAGGCATCGGCGAGGTCACGGCCAATCTGCCGTTTTCGTCGCCCCTGGTGCAGAACCTGTTCAAGCACGCGGAGCGGGTCGGCTTTCCGTTGACCTTTCACATCGCCGCCCAGTCCGGCGGCATGTACGGGATGGTCGATGAAGCCGGTCTGCCGCAGCTCGAGCGCAGTCTGGCACGGTTCCCCAACTTGAAGTTCCTGGCCCATTCGCAGACCTTCTGGGCCGAGATGGGGCGGCTGGAAAAGCCCGGCGACCGCTATGGCTACCCGCGCTATCCCGTTGCCGAGGAGGGGGTCGTGCCGAAGCTTTTCCGACAGTACCCGAATCTCCTCGGGGACCTCTCCGCAGGAAGCGGCTGCAACGCGCTCAAGCGCGACCCCGATCACGCCGTCCGTTTTCTGAACGAATTCCAGGACCGGCTGTTTTTCGGCACCGACATCTGCGCGCCGGACACGCCGACGCCGCTGGTCGATTTCCTGCTCGAACTCCGCCAGAGCGGCGCCATCAGCGAAGCCGTCTTCCAGAAGGTGGCCCGTGAGAACGCGATCCGGCTGTTCAAGCTCGACGATGCGTAACCGTTTTCCGATGGCTATGGAACTGTTTCACCCGATAACGATTCAGGATCGGCCTGCTTTTGCGGCGGCGACCGCCATCTTGAACCGCGCAAGTTGCGAGTGCAACTTCGCCACCGTGTTCGCCTGGAAAGATGTCTATCAGAGCGGCTTTGCGCGGATTCAAGGCCGGATCATCGTCCTTGGAAGGACCGTCGGGTGCCTGCTCTTCCCGTACGGCACCTGGTTTCCCCCGGAGGAACTCGAGTCGATCCGCCAGGCGTTGTCGGCCGCCGCGGACCTGCGGCTGAGCTGGGGCGATGTGCCGCAGGAATACATCGATGCGCACGGTGAGCCGCTGAAGGCCCTGTACCGCATCGCCTGCCTGGAAGCGGAGGCGGACTACCTGTACAAGACGGCCGATCTTGCCGCCGTGGGCGGCCATTGCCATCAAAACACGCGGCGTCTCCTGCGGCACTTCGAAAACGCCTATCCCGAGGCGCGATTGCTGCCGATGACGGCGGCGGACGCGCCGACGATTCTGGCGCTGACCGAGCACCTGCTTCAGGAGCAGCAGGTTGCCGGGACGGTTTCCGAGGCGTCGGCGATTGCGAGCGCCTTTGCGAATTTCGAGGCCTTGGGACTGGAAGGGCTGCGGCTGGCGGACGGCACGGGACGGACGCTCGCCTTCTCGGTGTGGAGCTTCACCACGCCGGAGGTCGTTGATGTCCATTTCGAAAAAGCCCTGCGGAGCGTGGATGGGGCGGCGCAGACGATGCGGATCGGCGTGGCCCGCGCCCTGGTCGGCCGGGCGCAATGGATCAATCTGGAGCAGGATGTCGGGGTGCCCGGACTGCGGCGGTCGAAGCGCTCCTATTGTCCCGACCACTTGCTGAATCGCTATTGGCTCGAACCGCTTGCCGGAGGCGTTTCCTGATGTCGCTCTATCGCGAATTGCTGGCGTTTCACATCGACGCCCAGCGCGGCCAGTTCATCGACGAGGTCGTCGCGGCGCCGGAAGCGGCGGGCGTGCTGATCTTCTCCCGGCGCGAGGCGGAGCCGATGTGGAATCTTTTCTTCGTCGACCAGCTCGGACAAGCCCTCGCGCACCAGAAGGAGATCGCAGAGGAATTCACGGCACGCGGGCGCGAGCCGGTCTGGTATCTGCCGGACGAGGACGACCCCCGTCTGCCGGATGCGGCGTTAGTCGTCGGCACAAACACGTGGATGATCCGCCGCCGGGGCGCCCCCTGGTTGGGTTTTCCCGCCGGGCTTTCGCTCCGCTGCGTCGCTTCGCCAGGGGATGCCCGTCTTTTCAACCAGCTTTATATCGACGTCTACTGGAATTCCGAGCCCGCCGAAGATTTGGCGCTGCCGATCCCGGATCATGTCCAGTCGCGCCAGCCCTCGGACGCCTTTGTTGTTCGCCATTGGCTGCTTCTGCTCGCGGACCGCCCCGTGGCCCTGCTGACGACAATCACCCGGCAGGGGATGAGCGCCGTCTACAATGTCGGAACCCATCCCCAATTCAAGCGGCGGGGCTATGCCACGCACGCCCTCCTGGCCGTCTTGGCGGAGCTTGAACGGCAGGGAGGCGAACGGTCGTTTCTGCTCACCGAGTGCGATCCGACGCTGGCGCCGTTTTACGCGCGGATGGGCTATGAGCCCGTCACGACGGGACGGTTTCTCAAAATGCGATCCGGAAAAAACTGAGCCATGTGGAGTTCCGTCGTTGAATCGCTGTTTCCCGTGCTGCTGATGATTTTGCTGGGCGTCGGTCTGCGCAAATTCAGCTTCATGCCGGAGGTGTGCTTTCATGGACTGAACAAGCTGGCCTTCTGGGTGGGCCTGCCCTGCATGCTGTTCATGGAAATCTCGGGTGCCCGCGTGCAGGGGGGGGCGGCGATCCGGATCGCCGCTACGGTATTGATTGTCTCGGCATGCGTGGGGGCGGTGGCCTGGGGAGTGGCGCGTGCCTTGCGGCTGCCCATGCCTTCGCTGCGCGTCTTTGTGCAGGGGGCGTTCCGGGGCAATCTGGCGTATGTGGGAATTCCGGTCGTCTACTATGCGCTCAGCGCCAATCCCGAGGCGCGCGCGGTTGCCGTGCTGGCGCTGGCGCCCACCATTCCCATTTTCAACGTCTTCTGTGTCCTGCTGCTCCTGAAGCCCGGATCGGGGCGTCCAGGCCAGCGTGCGCTGCGGACGCTCCTGGCGATCAGCGGCAATCCGCTGATCATCGGCTGCGTTCTCGGACTGTTGGCGCTGCATCTGCAAATCAAGCTGCCGACCTCGGTGCTCCGTGCGGTGGAGGGTGTTGGCCGCATCGGGCTTCCGGCGGCGCTGATGGCCTTGGGTGCATCGCTCACGCTGGAGCGGGTGAAGGGACGGGGATGGCTGGCGCTGGGGTCGGCAGCAATCAAGGTCGTCTTGGCGCCGGTAATCGGCTATACTATTGCCCGTGCACTCGGCTTGACGGACGATTGGCTGATGATTGCGGTGCTCTATTCGGCGACGCCGACGGCCGTGGCCTCGTTCGTGATGGCGGATCAAATGGGGGCGGACAAGGACCTCGCCGCCGCCATTATCGTCATCAGCACGCTGCTGGCTTTTCCGGCGCTGGCCATTGTTTTGTTGCTGTTTCATTAGAAAGGGCTCGGTCCATGGATTTTTCGGAACTCATCGCCATTCGCCGCTCCGTACGGCTCTTTGCCGACACCCCGGTGTCACGCGAGGATCTTTTAGCGGTGTTGGAGGCGGGCCGTCAGGCGCCATCAGCCTGCAACAATCAGCCGCTCCGCTTGATTGTCATCACGGATCGCGCGGAGCGCGCCGCTTTGGCGCCGGCCTATCCGCGGGAGTGGTTTCTCACGGCGCCTGTGGTCATCGTCGTCTGCGGGGATCACCGGAAGTCCTGGCATCGCGGGGACGGGAAGGACCATTTGGATATCGATGCCGCGATCGCGACCGACCATATGACGCTGGCGGCGGCGGAGCTCGGCCTGGGGAGCTGCTGGATCTGTGCGTTCGATGTCGACAAGGTCAGGCAGTCGCTGGCTTTGGCGGACGGAATGGAGCCGATCATTCTGCTGCCGCTGGGTCACCCTGTCGAACCGCTTACTTTGGCCGCGCATCAATCCAGGCGCAAATCGATCGAGAATCTGGTACAGTGGGGCGCTCAGCCAAACGGCTGAGGATCGCCCTCTTTTCAATCATGCAAAAACCCCCGAAGAACAGTGTCGCCCTGACCGTGACCAAGGCGGAAAACGGCCAGACCCTCCAGAATTTTCTGGTGGAGCGGCTGAAGCTTTCCAAACGCCAGTCCAAGGAGGTGATCGACTCCCGGTCGGTCTTCGTCAACCGGCAGTGCGTCTGGATGGCCCGCCACATCCTCCGGGGCGGCGATGCCGTCGAAACCCTGGCCGCCGCCGCCGTGCCTCAGCAGCCCAAGAACATTCGCGTGCTGAACGAGTTCGAGAATTATCTCTTTGTCGACAAGCCCTACGGGATGTTGTCCATCGGGCCGGGTGGCCTGGAGGAGCGGCTCCGCGTGCAGCTCAGTCTCCCGACGCTCCGCTGCGTGCATCGTCTGGACCGCGACACCTCCGGCTGTCTGCTGGTCGCGCGCAGCGTCACCGCCTTCGAGCATGCCGTCTCGGTATTCAAGACGCGGCGCGTGACGAAGCTCTACGATGTGCTGGCGGTGGGGCGCATGGAACGTCCCTCGACGACCATCGACACACCGCTGGACAACAGCCCGGCGCGCACCCATGTCAAGCGGGTCCTGGCGAACAACGATGCGACCTTCGCCCGGGTCCGCATCGAGACGGGGCGCACGCACCAGATCCGCATTCATCTGGCGTCGATCCGCCATCCCGTGATCGGCGACCGCCTGCATGGCCTCAAAACGAGCCGTGATCCGCGGTTCTTGAATGTCCCGCGCCAGATGCTGCATGCGACCGAACTGGAACTGGATGACCCGATGGGACGCGGGCGGCTGCATGGGCACAGTCCGCTCCCCGCCGACTTCCGCCGCTGTTTGCAGATGTTCGGCCTGGGTAAATAGGTCAACGCCATGCCGGGGGACTCTTTCCGCTATCTTCCGTCATCGCTCGCCGAGTCGGTCCATCGGCTTGGAATCCGGGTGCGCCGACCCGTCCGCGGGCGGGGCGAGGGGCTGCACCGTTCGCCGGAATACGGGGCCTCCGTCGAGTTTGCCGAGTACCGGCCCTATTCGCCAGGCGATCCCCCGAGCCGCATCGACTGGCCCGTCTACGCCCGGTCCGACCGCTATGTCATCCGGCGGAGCCTCGAGGAGACGAGTCTGGTGGCGACGGTTCTTTTGGACACTTCGGAGAGCCTGGCGTACCGCGAGCTCGGCTCCTGCACGAAGCTGGAGTATGGCTGCTTCCTGGCGGCGGGTTTGATGTATGCGCTGGTGGGGCAGGGGGACGCCGCCAGCCTTTTCACCTTCACGAACCGTCTGGACCGCGTGCTGCCGCCGGCCGGCTCCCTGGCGGGTCTGCGTCAGCCGCTGGAGATGCTCGAAACGCTGCGGGCGCACGGAACCAGCGACATCGGTGCGGCGCTGATGGAGACGGCCGACCGGATTTCGCCGCGCAGCCTGGTGATCTGCATTTCCGATTTTCTGGCGCCCGCCGACCCGATCGTGCACGGGCTTCGCCGGCTCTCCCACGATGGCCACAACGTGATTCTGCTGCATGTCCTGGATGGCGGCGAGCGGCGTCTGGCTTTCGGCGGCGTCTGCGAATTGCGGGAACTGGAGACGGGCCGGCGGCTGACGGTCGAGGTGGACGAGATCCGCGAGGCCTACGAGCGGGCCGTCGAAGTTCACATCGAGCGGTTGGGACGCGCCTGTGCGGAGTCGCTGGGCGATTATCATCCGATCGACACGCGTGAGGCGGTCGAGACGGCCCTGCTGCAGTTGCAAGGAGGGGGACGATGACCTTCGTTGCGCCGCTGCTGCTCTGGCTGCTGCCGCTGAGCTTGCTGCCGATCCTTTTCCATCTGTTTTTCCGCGTGCGGCGACAGCCCCGCGTCTTTTCCTCGTTGATGTTCTTCCTGGCGGCCGATCCGCGCCTGAGCGCCCGCCGCCGGATTCGCGAGTGGCTGCTGCTGGCGCTCCGCTGCCTGATGCTGCTGGCGCTGCTTCTGGCGCTGGCGCGTCCGGTCCGCCGCGGCCAGCGCGGGGGGGCGGTCACGCTCGTGGCCATCGTCGACAATTCCGCCTCGATGCAGGCCGGGGGTCCGGACGGGGCGAACCGCCTGACGCGGGCGACGGCGGCGGCGGCGGCCTTGTGCGAGGACGCGGCGGTTGCCGTTGCCGGCATCGGGACGACGGTCGAAGATCCGCGGGCTTCGATGCCCTCCGGGGTCACCGCCGACCGCGCGCTGGTGCGAACGGCATTGGCGGCGATCCGGCCGACGCACGCGGCGGGCGACCCGCTGCGTGCCATCCAGTCGGCGATCGCATCGGTTGGCGGGGCACTCCGCACCTCGGGAGAGGTGCATGTGCTGACGGATCTGCAGGCCGGCGAGTGGCAGGGTGAGCTTGCGGCGATCGAGCTGCCGCCGGCGGTCTCGCTGTTTGTGCACGATGTCGGCGACGACCGCGATCTCCTGGGAACCGTGGCGATCGCGGACATTCAGGCGCCGCGGCGTCCGCCGCTTGCGGGTCGTCCGTGGCAGACCCGCGTGAAGGTGCGCAATCTTGGCGCGGCCGAAGCGGAGGTCGTGCTGCATGCGCAGTGCGAGGGGACGGGGGAGCATTACCGCGAGCCGGTGAAGGTGCCGGCGCAGGGGGAGCGCGAGGTCCGACTGGTCTTCAAGAAGATGACGGAGGGGGAGATGCAGGTGCGCGCCTGGCTGGAGGGCCGGTCGGCATCGGCGGCGGCCGAAGCCTGGCTGCTGGTCCCGCCGTCGGATGGGGTGGACGTGGTTCTGGTCGATGACCTCGTCATGCACGGTCTGCTGGGGCCGGCGCTTGCACCGACCGACGACGGGCTGCTGACGGGGATTCGCCTTTCAAGCGTTGCGGTGTTGGATCTGGCCGGGCGGGTGAAGCAGAAGCGGCCCGCCATGATCGCGGCGACGGCGTCGCAACTGGCGCAACCGGCCCTGGCTGAGCTGCTTCAGGCGTGCGTCCTCGCGGGCGTCAACCTGCTGGTCGCGCCCGACCGGGGCTGGCCGGCCTCGCGGACGGCACTGCCGGACTGGTGCGGCGTGGAGTGGGGGGAGCTGTACCGTGACGAAGCGGGAGGCGCCTGGCGCATCCTGCAAGGGGATGCCGATGTCTGGAGCGAGTTGCGCGGGCCCGACGGCGAGCCGCTGTGGCGCGACGTCGTGGTGCATCGTGCGGTCAAGCTGCAGGTTGGCAGCGAGGCGTTGTCGCTCGCCGGGCTCGGGCCGGACGACGTGCTGTTGACGCAGCGTCGCTTGGGCCAAGGGCGCGTGACGGTCTCGGGTGTGGCGTGGGATCCGCTCTGGAGCAATCTCCCGCACAAGGCGGCTTTCCTGGCGCTGGTGCAGGGGATCGCCTTGTCGGGGCAATCCGGCGAACCGGTGAATCAGGGGATTGCCGGAGCCAGGCTCAAGGGTTGGGTTCCACCGAAGCCGGAGGATGCGGCAGCCGTGGTGGAGATTGCCGCACAAGCCGGCGAGCAGGGGCGTTGGCAATTGCCGACCGCCGAACTGCGGGTGCCCGTGCGCGCCGGGGTGTATCAGATCAAGCAGGGCGGGCTCATGCGTCGATTCACGGTGACGGGCGACGCGCGCGAGGCGGATGGTCAACGGGTGCGCGGCTCCGTTGTGCCGCGGCTGGCGGCGGTGCCGCATCGCATCATCCGTGAAAAGAATGCCACGTCGCGCGTGCAGGCGGTCCAAGCGCTGCGACGCGGCAAGAGCCTCTTTGCGCCGTTGCTGATCATGGCCATCGCGGCGCTGCTGGCGGAGGCCTGGCTGGGGCTGGGGGCGAAGCGCAGCCCGGTCGCGCCTGGGCGGCCGTGATGGCTTCGACAACCGTTATGCGCGCCTTATTTTTCGCGCATCTGCACCCTCACCAAACTCTACAACGCCCGTCCCGCCTGGCTATAACGATGAAGATCAGTGATCGAGACAAAGATCGGGACAACGACTCGATACCTACCCTTACCGTTGTGCCCTCACGCCGCATGATCTAATCCCCGCGCGTGAACGCACCGGTTTTTGTCAAAATTTCACGCTCCGTCCCATCGTTGTCGCGATCCTTGTCGCGATCCTTGTCCCGATCATCGTCCCGATCATTGGCAGCTTCAATCCCAAGAGAGTTCCATGCATCTCTCGATCCCCAATAGGTAATCCCCTCATAAACCCAGAAGCGCCATTACAAGGACGTTGCGGCGGGTGCCGTCCTGCTTTCAGCCATCGGCGCTGGGATCATAGGGTTGCTGGTGCTCGGACCGCATGTCATGCAGTTGATCAAATGAGGATTGCGAATGGCGTGGGTCAGGATTGCCGCTCTTCGCGGCATGCCATGGACCCACTGGTTCGGCGGCGTCTGTCCACGAGTTCAGTCAACGGGGATCGCTGCCGCTGCTGCATATCACGCACGATCTCGTGCAGGTTGTGGTGGCATCGCTTGGCCAGTGCTTCACGGTTTTTCCAAACTTCTTCGATGATCTCGTCACGGTACATAGTCACCCTCCTCGGGCAGAAGTTCCTGCGGCGTGCAGATTTCAGGGCAGACGTAGCCGGCAAGGGTGCAGATGGATCGGATCGTGGGTTTGGTGTCGGCGTTGTTGATGTGCCGACAGTTCCATGTCAGCAGGAAGTCCACTGCGTGAACCGCCGCCAAAGCAACATGCAGGGCATCGAACTCCGCCGCCGCGGGAAAACCGCCGTCGGCAACCAGTTTCACGGCAAGGGATTCGACCTCGGCGTCAACGACCAGTTCGGGTATGCCGCGCAGTACGTCGAGACGGCGTTTCGCTGCCGCTGTGTTTCCCTCGCGGGCCTCAGCCACCACCACTTCCGACGTGTACAAGTCAAAGCGGTGGCGAGCGGTATCCCACCACTGCGCCGTGAGTTCCTGCCAAGCGGCAGCGCGCACATCCCGGCTCGGTCTCGCTGTGAGATAGCTCGGAATGGATGTCTCTATGTAAACGCTCTTCATGTGGTTAGTTTAGTCCATCGGACTGGAGCGATCAAGGCGGGAGCTTTGGTTCTCCCTCCCGCCGAACGAAAAGCGTTTTATCCCTCGTGCGGCAAGTGTATGACGGCTGCGGATTGGTGACAAGCGGTTTTTGCCGCGACAGCGGTTTTTTGCCGCGACAGCGGTTTTTTGCCGCACGGTGGATATAAATGTTGTTGAACGAAACCGCGCTGGGGGCTGGGCAACAACGCTATGGGGTTTGAACTCTCTTCGCCTTCCAATCCGAACTCTTCCGGAACGACGACTGATCGTCTGCATACAATTCCTGTTGACGCAGTCGCACTTTCGGACTAAAGTTCGCCGCATTGCCTTATGGCGGACTTTAAGGGACTATGACGGACAATAAGGTCATTTCGAACGATACGACGCTGCTGACGCTGGCGGAGGTTGCCGCCTATCTGAAAGTTGCGGAGAAAACGGTTTCGCGCATGCTTCAGCGTGGCGAGATTCCCGCGATCAAGATTGCCAATCAATGGCGTTTTTCGCGCGCCACGCTGAACGACTGGCTGATGAGCGGGATGCGCAGCGCGGCCACCGATGCGCTCAACGAGATGCGTCCCGAACCCCGTGTCCCCCCCTCGCTTTCGCGTTTGATTCCAGAAGGATGCATTCTGACGCGGCTCCAGCCCGAGCCCAAGGCTGCGCTGCTGGCGCGTCTGGTGGCGCCGCTCGTCAATGTCGGCTACGTGACGCAAGCCGACGCCTACATCCGCCAGTTGCTGGCGCGGGAAGCCCTCCTGTCAACGGCGGTGGGTGAAGGGATTGCCTTGCCGCACGCCCGCGACCCGGCGGCCTTGCCCGGGCGAAATGGCCTGGTCATCGGGATATCCCCGGCCGGAATCGATTTTGATGCGCCGGACGGTCGCCCCGTGCAGATTTTCGTCATGGTCTGCGCGGACAGCGTGCCGCACCATCTCGAGATGATGGTTCAGGTGGCGCTGGCCTTGCGCGAGGAGTTGGTGCTGCGTGCGCTGCGCGATGCGCAGGAGCCTTACGATGTCTTGGCGACATTGATCGAACATGATCAACGCCGCTTGTTTGGAAAGCTCGGCCGCGGCGTCGCCGCCGCCGAATTGGAACCTGTTGGCAACTGACGCTTGAGTCAAGGAGCTGGAATATTCATGAACTCAGAATGGCTGGTTGGTTTGGGTCGGGGTTTGCGTAGCGGTCGGGCGCGGTTCTGGTTGATCCCGCTATTGTTCGGCCTGCCGGGCGTGGCTTTTGCGGCGTCGGGGGGCGGGGGCGAGATCCCTGCGCTGTCCGAGCGGATGATGCTCCTGGTCATCCAGTTGGGCGTCATTCTCTTTGCGGCGCGAATCGGCGGCAAGCTCTTTGAACGTTTGAACCTGCCGGGCGTGCTGGGCGAGCTGTGCATCGGCATCATCATCGGGCCCTCCCTGCTGGGCGGCATCCCCGTCCCCTTTCTCAACGGACTTGAACAAGGGATCTTTCATGTTGCGGCTGCATTGGGCTCGGGCGCAACGCCGGTCTCTCCCGAACTCTATGGCATCTGTACGCTGGCCTCGGTTGTTCTGCTTTTCATGGTTGGCCTGGAGACCGATCTCAACCTGTTGGTCCGCTATGCCCTGGCGGGCGGGCTGGTTGGCCTCGGTGGCGTGGTCGCCTCCTTCGCGATCGGCGACCTAATGGGTGTCTACATGCTCCCCTTCATCATGGAGGGCAGTTTCACCTTCCTCCATCCGGCCTGCATCTTCCTGGGCGTCATGTCCACGGCGACCTCGGTCAGCATCACGGCACGCATCCTCTCTGAAAAGCGGAAGCTGGATACCCCCGAGGGTGTCACGATCATTGCCGGCGCCGTGTTCGACGATGTTCTGGGGATTGTGATGCTGGCCATCGGCATGGGGGTCATTGGCGTTTCGGGATCGGGCGGATCCATCGACTGGGGGCACATCGGCTACATCGCCGTGAAGTCGCTGGGCATCTGGCTGGGCGCGACGGTGGTCGGCGTGATCTTTGCGCGCCGCATCGGGGCTGCGCTCAAGAGCGTCGGCGAGAAGACGGAGATTGCCATTATGGCGCTAGGGCTCGCCCTGATCGTTTCGGGACTCTTCGAAGAGGCCCAGTTGGCCATGATCATCGGGGCCTACGTCCTGGGGCTTGCGCTGTCGCGGACGGACATCAGCCAGGTCATCCGCGAGCATCTGCATCCGCTGTATCTGTTCATGGTTCCCTGCTTTTTCGTTGTCATGGGCATGATGGTGAACATCAAGCAGCTCTGCGAGCCGCGTGTGCTCATCTTCGGCCTGATCTACACGGCAGGTGCCATCCTCGCGAAGATGGTCGGATGCGGCTTGCCGACCTTCCTTTGCCACTTCAATCTGCGGGGGGCGCTTCGCGTGGGACTGGGCATGGTTCCCCGTGGCGAGGTCGCCCTGATTGTCGCGGGCATCGGCATCTCGCGGGGCATGATCACCCAGGAGGTCTTCGGCGTCTCGATTCTGATGACCCTGCTGACCACGTTGATTCCGCCTCCCCTGTTGGTCAAAGCCTTCAAATCGAGCGCCTCGGGCCTGCGCAAAGGCGCTCCCCTGCCGCCGGCGTCTCCGGTTGTGACCTATCGATTCCCCTCTCCGGAAGTGACGGCGTTGCTGCTGAATCACCTGCTTGAGCAGTTTCGCAAGGAGGGCTTCTTCGTGCACATGCTTGACCTGAGCGGCGGCACCTATCAGATGCGCAAGGACGCAATGGTGATCAATCTTGTACTCGAAGATCAGACCATCACCTTCCGGTGCAGCGCCGGGGAAATCCCCTTCGTCCGCATGGCCATGACCGAGGTCGTCGTGGAGATCGAGCTGACGCTGAAGGAATTGCAGCGTCCGCTGGGGGCCCACCAACTGCTGCAAGTGCCCCAGGAGGAGGAAATCCGCATGTCGCGCAATGCGCGGATGCGCCGCTACATCAACGTGAACACGTTGATCCCCGAACTGAAAGGCGCGACCAAGGCGGATGTCATCGCCGAACTCGTGCATGTGCTGGCCGTGCAGGGGCTGGTGCGCGACGAAGCCGAGGCCTTGTCTGCGGTCTTGCGCCGTGAGGAGGCCATGTCGACCGGGCTGCGCCATGGCCTGGCCTGTCCCCATGGCCGCACCTCCGCCGTCGACAACCTCGTGTGCGCGATCGCACTGAAGCCGGACGGACTGCCCTTCGAATCGATCGACAACGAGCCCACACGCCTGATTCTGCTGGTGCTTTCGCCGGTTGGCGCGGTCACGCCCTACATGGAGCTGATGGCCTCCATGAACAGCGTCTTCGGCGATGACGGACGCGAGGCGCTGCTGGCCTGCCGGACACCGCAGGAAATGCACACCGTCGTCATCAAGCGGTTGGGCTAAATTTCCCATTGGCAGGAAAGCCATCGGTCTGTAGAATGCGCAGCCATCGGACAGTGCGGGTCACGCAGTGTCGGGTTCAACGTTCGAGGAGAATGCTATGCAGACCGCTGCCTGTCGTACCGTCATGTTCAACCTTCCCTGGGATGATGCGCCGATCGATTTGCGTCATCTCTTCGCCGACGAAAACCCGGCCGGCAAGCATGGTTTTCTGACCTGTCGCAAGGCGCGCATGGTTTTCGAGGACGGCACCGAGGCACGCTTCTGGGGGACCAACTTCAACAGCGCCGCCAACTTCCCGTCGCACAGCTACAGCGAGAAGGTCGCCCGGCGTCTCGCCAAGTTCGGGGTCAATCTCGTCCGCTTCCACCAGTTGGACGGCGACTGGTCCACACCCAACATTTTTCAGTTCACCAAGGGACGGCGGCTCGACAACACCCGCGCGCTGGACCCGGAGAGCATGGACCGTCTCGATTATCTGATCTTCTGCCTGAAGCAGGAGGGGATCTATGTCTACTTTGACATGCTGACCTATCGTCTTTTCCGGAGCGGCGACGGCGTGGCGGCGGCTGAGCAGCTCCGCAACAGCGGCCGCCCCTATTCGAACTTCGATCCGCGGATGATCGAGCTGCAAAAGGAATTCTGCACGCAGGTCTGGACGCATGTCAACCCCTACACGAAGCTCGCCTACAAGGACGACCCCGTCATCGCGCTGACCGAGATCACCAACGAAAACGAGATGTTCGGGACGATCGCCACCCTGATCGAGCCGTACCGTTCGCAACTGGAGACCCGCTACCTGGACTGGCTCAAGGCCCGGGGACTGCCGCCGGTCGCGCGTCCGATCGCCTTCGAACAGTTCGATGCCCACGTCACGGCCTTCGTCGTCGAGCTGCAGAAAACCTATTTCCGCGATATGCAGCGGCACATGATCGATCTCGGCGTCAAGATCCCGATCACCGGAACGAACTGGGCGGTCGGGGGTGCGGCCACCCTGGAGTCCCAGCGGGAGCTTCCGTTCATGGACAGCCACACCTATTTCTACAACTGGGGCTGGAAGCCCTACGAGAAGCGGGTGCATCCCGACTCCATGCTCGGAAGCCTCGATTCGTGGTACCGCGGTCTGGCCTTCATGCGCGTGCTGGACCGGCCCTTCTTCGTCTCGGAATGGGATGAGCCCTGGCCCAACGAGTGGCGCGCCGAATGCGTGCTCAACCTGGCTGCCGTATCCGCGCTGCAGGGGTGGTCGGGAACCGCCATCCACACCTACCGCTACGACTGCCGCGAGACGTCGGACATGATCGCCCTGCCGATCACGAGCGATGCCCTCGCGGGCATTCCCTACCGCGGCGGCGTCTTCGACACCTTCAACGATCCCGCCAAGTTCGGCTTGTTCTATCACGCGGCGATCATCCTGCGGCGCGGCGATGTCAAGGAGTCGACCCAGGCGATGGAGGCCGTGCTGCCCGGTCTGCGGCTGGCCGACAACCCCGCCACGGCCGGACAGCCCGGGCTCATCGGCACGGGGCAGTGCCTGCCGCTCTGCGGCACGTGCGAGGTCGGGAAGATCGGCGTGCGTCTCCCGGGTGCCCCTGCCCTCGCCCCGAGACAGCTGGGGCTCTCCGAGCGCGTGGTGCCGGAGGACGCCACGGAGCTCCGTTCCGACACAGGCGAACTCTACCGCAATATCAAGCAGCGGTTTGCGACCATCGACACGCCCCGCACCAAGGCGGCCTACGGTTTTCTCGGTGCAGTCGGCCCGCTCCAGCTCACGGGACTGCGCCTGCGGTGCAGGACCGACTTCGCGGTGATCGCCCTGAGCTCGCTCACCGACGCGCCGCTGGACCGGAGCGACAACATCCTGCTGACCGCCGTGGGCCGCGCGGACAACACCGGGGCCACGTACAACAGCAACCGAACGCTGCAATACAGCAAGGGACATGGGCCGATTCTGGCGGAGGTCATCGAGGTGGAGATCGAGCTCGACACGACGGTCACCGGCTTGAAGATCTCGGGAATCAACAGCGAAGGGATGATCTGCGGGCCGGTCGCCGAGAAACTCGAGAACGGCAAGCTCACCTTCTCCCTGGGCGGCGACTTCCCGACCCTCTACTACCTGATTCAGAAGCTGTGAGCGCCCGTTAGGCACCGAAGAGCTTGGTGCGGAAGATGAAGAACACCGCGCCCAGCAGGCAGACGCCTGCGCCGAGATAATCCAGCGTCAGCTTCTCCTTGAGGAAAAACACGGAGAAGGGGACGAAGATCGTCAGCGTGATGACTTCCTGCAGGATCTTGAGCTGGCCGACGGTCATGACTCCGTGGCCGATGCGGTTGGCCGGTACTTGGAGCAGGTACTCGAAGAGCGCGATTCCCCAGCTGCACAGCGCCGCAACGATCCATGGGCGGTGGTTCAGGTTCCGGAGGTGTCCATACCAGGCGAAGGTCATGAAGACGTTGCTGAAGCCAAGCAGGATGACGGTTGCGGCCACTGGTTTCATAGGTTGATGGGGGGCCGGAATCCGGGGGCTCAGGCTGTCGGACGGGAGGCCGGGGCAAATGGCGCCTGGTGAAGCGCACGGTATTCCGGACCGCGCGGCGTGGTGCGGCTTTCCAGCAACGTGGCGCAATCGGGTGTCCAGGGATCGAACGAGGGATCGTCGCCGTCATCCATGGCATCCAGCACCGCCTTGTTCCGGGCGCCGCTCTTGCAGTAGGCGATGCGGACATGCGGCGTGAAGCGCTCGTTGAGCCGCGTGTAGCCGAGCTGCTTCAGGCGCCCCCACAGATGTTCGTGGAGGTTGAAGAGCGGCTCGTAGGGCTCCACGCCCATCCAAAGCACCAGCGGGCTGCGACGGCTGCCCTCGTAGCCATAGCCGCGGATCGCGCAGGCGAAGGGCTTGATGCCGGCGCAGGCGGCGGCGAGAATCTCCTTCAGATGCGGCTGAAAGGCCGGCGAACTGTTACCGATGATGGCCAGCACCACGTGCATCTGCGCCGGCTTGACCCAGCTTGTCTGGAGGGCGACCGGGGCAAACGTCGCGTATTCCGAGGCTATGGCCTGCCGGATGGCGAGAGGGATTTCCAGCGCGATGAACAATGACATAATGCTAATATACCGGAAACCGCGGGGGCCGTCCAATCTCTCTGCTTGACCCCGCGTACCGGGTTTTCATATTTTCATGCTGTTCGGAGTCATTGGCTTCATGTGGTTGCCAAGGCTGTCGGTTTCGCTACGGACGCGAATGACCGGGCAAGGGAATGCCGGGGTTGAAGGGAGTTTCAAAATGAATACAAAGCGGATTCTCGGGTGTGTGCTTATCCTGGTTGGACTGATGGCGAACCGCACGCAGGGACAAGAAGCCGAAGCCGCGCTTGAATCGGAGTCGTCCTCCTGGCTCGGCGGATCAATGGATGTGGCCGTGCTCTCGGGCTATCTCTGGCATGGCATGCTGATCAACGACGAACCGGTCCTGCAGCCCGCCTTGACGCTCGAGGTCAAGGACTTTGCCTTCGGCATCTGGGGCAACTGCGACTTGACCGACGCCGCTGCCGATGATGCGCCCGCCTTCACGGAGGTTGACTTCTCGGCTTCCTATTCATTTACGCTAACGCAGTTCGAATTTTCGCTGGGTTATTCCCAATACACCTATCCCAACACCTTCATCGAGGAGGCGCAGGATGATGGAACGGTCTTGCGCCAGGATCCCGAGGACACCCGCCTGGTCTACGCCACTGCCGGCCTGTCCGACGGCCTCGTCGTGCCGTCGCTCACCGTGGAATACGGATTCAGCCACGAGGAGACGCTGTACGCCAGTTTAGGCCTTGTCTACGAGCGCGAACTGGCCGAGACGCTCGCCGCTGAAGTGAGCGGCTCGCTGGCCTGGGGGAGCGGCGGCTACCACAGCGCCAACTTCGACGTGGACGAGGCGGCGCTGAGCGATGCCACTCTCGGCGTGAGCCTCGTCTGGAGCCCGACGGATCAGTTCTCCCTGACGGGCAGCGTGACCGGCTCCTACCTGGTCAGCGACACCATCGCCGATGCCGCCGAGGCCGGCGGATACGATTCGCCCGAAGCCTGGGTCGGCGGCCTGTCGGCCAGCTACAGTTTTTAACGTGACCGGCACCAGACAGGAGGGGGCGGTTGCAGCCTTCGGCGATGGGTGAATTTCTCGAATTCAAGGGCGTATCCAAGCGTTTTGGTTCGGTGCGCGCGGTTGAGGACGTCTCGTTCTCCGTCAAGCGCGGCGAATTCTTCTCCCTGCTCGGTCCGAGCGGCTGCGGTAAGACGACGCTGCTGCGCCTGATGGCCGGCTTCGAGCAGCCCGACGCCGGGGCCATTCTGCTGGATGGACAGGACATCACGCAGCTTCCCCCGCACCATCGCAGCGTCAATACCGTCTTTCAAAACTATGCGCTCTTCCCCCACCTGACGGTCCGCGAGAACATCGCCTTCGGCCTCCGCGTGGCGCGCAAGCCGCGCCGGGAGATCGATGAATCGGTCGACCAGATGTTGAACCTGATCCAGATGGAGGACAAGGCCGACAAACGCCCCAGCCAGATCAGCGGCGGCCAGAAGCAACGCGTCGCTTTGGTGCGGGCCCTTGTGAACCGTCCGCGCGTCCTGCTCCTCGACGAACCCCTGGCCGCCCTCGATCTCAAGCTGCGTCAACGGATGCTGCTCGAGCTCGACCTGATCCACGACCAGGTGGGCATCACCTTCCTGTATGTCACCCACGACCAGGGCGAGGCGATGAGTCTGAGCGACCGCATCGCGGTCATGAAGAGCGGGGTGATCGAGCAGATCGGCCCGCCGGCGGAGGTCTACGAGGCGCCGAAGACGAGCTTCGTCGCCGCCTTCATCGGCGATACCAACTTCTTCGACGGCGTCGTCGCGGAGATCCCCCGGCCCGACTACTGCCGCGTCGCGGTTGCGGGTTTCGGCAGCATCCTCTGCTACAACGACCGGCAGAAGGCGGTCGGCGACCGGATCAACCTCAGCCTCCGTCCCGAGAAGTTCCACGTGACAGTCGATGCGCCGGAGCCGGACGTCCGGCTCAATGTGGTGCGGGCGCGTGTCGAGGACATCATCTACGCGGGCAACCACACGCGCTTCTGGGTGCAGGCCGATGGACGTCGCATCTCGACCTATCAGCAGCACCGCCGCTACCACCTGGACGAGAAGCCGATCCGCTGGGGCGATGATGTCTGGCTCTGGTGGGATGCCGACAGCGGCTTCATGCTCGACGACGATGTCCCCCCCGAAGACCCCCAGTTGAGCACGGCCGTCGCTGCGGAGTCGCTGGGCGATACGGCTTCACGGCCACGGGAGGGACGGGACGCATGAACCGCAGACTGCGAGAGATCGGGTTGACGCTCCCGTCCTTTCTGTGGCTTTTTTTCCTGTTCCTGATCCCGACGATGTTGGTTCTGGCCATGGCCTTCAAGCCCTCCGACGGCTACGGGGGCATCGGCCCGGGGTGGACCCTCGGCACCATCAAGGGTCTCGGGAACCCCAGCTACCCGGCGATCATCCTGCGGACGGTCTCGCTGAGCGTCATGACTACGATCCTCTGCGTGGTGCTCTCCATTCCCATGGGCTACTACATGGCGCGGACGAAGCACGCGTGGCGTCGGACGCTTGTCCTGTTGACGGTCGTTCCCTTCTGGATCTGCTTCCTGGTCCGCGTTTTCGCCTGGAAACACCTGCTGCATCCCGACGGCTTTATCCGGGGACTGCTGCTGGCCCTGGGACTGATTGATTCGGATACGATGCTGCTCTACTCCACGGCGACCGTTCTGCTGGTGATGGTCTACAGTCATCTGCCGTTCGCCATTCTTCCCGTTTTCGCCGCGGCCGAGAAGTTCGACTTTCAACTGTTCGAGGCTGCCATGGATCTGGGCGCCACGCGGTGGTACGCCTTTGCTCGGGTCTTCCTCCCGGGAATCGGACGGGGAATCGGGACCGCCGTGCTCGTCGTGCTGATTCCTGCCCTGGGGTCCTATGTCATCCCCGACATGGTCGGCGGGACGGACAGCGAGATGATCGGCAACAAGATCGCGCAGCGGACCTTCGGCGACCGAAATCTGCCGCATGCCTGTGCGCTCTCCGCCCTGCTGACGATCGCGGTGCTGGGCCCCCTGCTGGGCGTCGTGTTCAGGAAGGACCGCTCCGGCGCGCCACGCCACGTGAAGGGGGTGGGGGCATGAAGAGCAGCCGCGTGCCCATGCTGACGACTATGGCCGTCCTCCTGTTCTTCTACCTGCCGATCGCCATTCTCGTGGTGGATTCCTTCAACGGAGCGCGGTTTGCCGGAACCTGGGGAGGCTTCTCCCTCAAATGGTATGTCAAGCTCTTCCAGGACCGCGAGATCTGGTACGCCTTGCGCAACTCCCTGGTCGTCGGCCTCGCCGCCACGCTGTGCGCGACCGTCATCGGTACCAGCGCCGCCTTCGCCCTGCACCGGTTCGATACGCGCCTGCAGCGCCTCCACAACGTTCTGATCTACACCCCGCTCGTGGTCCCGGAGATCCTGATGGGGATCAGCCTGCTGCTGCTGTTCATTGCGATGCAGGTGCCGCTCGGCCTGTTCACCGTTTTCCTGGCGCATGTGACCTTCTGTGTCAGCTATGTCGCCATGGTGGTGCTGGCGCGGTTGCAGGACTTCGACTTCACGCTCGTGGAGGCGGCCCAGGACCTGGGTGCCAACGCCTGGGTCTGCCTGCGGCGCGTGCTGCTGCCGCTCCTGGCGCCCGGGATCCTGGCCGGGGCTCTGCTCGCCTTCACCCTTTCGATCGACGACTTCGTGATTACTTTCTTTGTGGCAGGACCGGGGGCGACCACGCTGCCGATCCGCGTCTACAGCATGATCAAGCACGGCGCAACGCCGGTCATCAACGCCCTGTCGACCTTGATGCTGGCGGTCACGTTCGGCGTCGTGTTTGTCGCTCAACGGCTAACGGAGGAGAAACAGAAGCCATGAAAATGATGCTACGAGTCGGAACGATGCTGGCGCTGGCGGCGGGGATGCTGGCGGGGTGCGGGCCGGCCAAGCCGGTGCTGCACCTGTACAACTGGGCCGATTACATCAGCCCCGAGCTGATCCGGCAGTTTGAAAGCGACAACCGCTGCCGCGTGGTGACCGACACCTTCGATTCGAACGAGGCGATGTTCGCCAAGCTCAAGGCCGGGGCGACAGGCTATGATCTGGTCTTCCCCAGCAGCTACATCGTCGGCATCATGCGCGCCGAGGGGATGCTGCAGCCCATCCAGCGCGAGCGGGTGCCCAATTTGGCCAACCTGGATCCCGCCTACATGCGCATCGTGGCCGATCCGCAGTTCACGTATAGTGTGCCCTATATGATCAGCAACGCCGGTCTGGCCTACCGCAAGAGCCGTTGCCCGGACTTCATTGCCTCCTGGGCCATGCTGGACAACGCCGCCTACAAGGGCCGCATGACCATGCTCAACGACATGCGCGAAACGATCGGCGCGGCGCTGAAGTTCCTGGGCTGCAGCCTCAACTCCACCAACGCGCAGGAAGTCGCCGCGGCCCGCGACGTGGTGATCCGCTGGAAGCGGAATCTCGCCAAGTTCGAGAACGAGCAGTACAAGAACGGCATCGCCTCCGGGGAGTTTCTCGTCGTTCATGGCTACAATGGCGACATCTGCCAGGTGATCGAGGAGAACGACGACATCGTCTACGCCGCGCCGAAAGAGGGTGTTTCGCTCGCGTGCGACGAGATGGTGATCCCCAAGGACGCACGGCAGGTCGAACTCGCGCACCGGTTCATCAACTACCTTCATGAACCCGCCGTTGCCGCGAAGAACATCGCCTTCGTCTTCTACCTCTGCCCGAATGTCGGCGCCTACGCGCTGCTGGACGAGGAGACGCGGGCGGACGAGTCGATCTTCCTGCCGGAGGCGATTCAGTCGCGCTCGGAGTCCATCCGCGACCTCGGCGTGCAGAACGCCCTCTACATCCGCGCGTGGGACGAGATCAAGGCCGCGCAGTAGGCGGTTATGATTCCAGGCTTGCATCCCCGGCCTGCATGATCCAACATATCCCCTTGCGCAGATGACCGGGCCCATGACGGGCCGGCGGGACTCGCTGCGCTGACGTGTAAACCGTTGATTGAGGAACAAACGTATGGCCAAAAAGGTTTGCTGGGGAATCTTGGGTGCGGGCGCGATCGCGAAGGCTTTTGCCGACGGCGTGATCCGTTCGGAGACGGGCCGGCTGGTTGCCGTCGGTTCGCGGACGCAAGAGAAGGCCGACGCCTTTGCGGCCCAGTGGGGCGGCATCCGCGCCCATGGCAGCTACGAGGCGCTGCTGGCCGATCCCGAGGTGCAGGCCGTCTATGTGGCGACGCCGCATCCCGTTCATCCCGAATGGACGATCAAGGCCGCCGAGGCGGGCAAGCACATCCTGGTCGAGAAGCCGATCGCCATCAATGCCTATCTGGCGCAGACGATGATCGAGGCGGCCGTCGAGAACAAGGTCTTCCTGATGGAGGCCTACATGTACCGCTGTCACCCTCAGACGGCCAAGCTGGTTGAACTGCTTCGCGATCAGGTCATTGGCGATGTTGCGGTCGTGCAGGCCACCTTCGCCTTCCAGGCGGGCTTCTCCCCCGATTCGCGCCTCTGGAGCAACGCGCTCGGCGGCGGCGGCATTCTGGATGTCGGCGGCTATACGACGTCGATCGCCCGCCTGGTGGCAGGTGCATCGACCGGCCTTCCGTTCGCCGATCCTATCGCGGTAACCGGCTCGGGCAAGCTTCAGGAACAGACCGGCGTGGACTGCTGGGCGGTCGGAACCCTGAAGTTCGCGAACGGCATGGTGGCCACGATCTCGACCGGTGTGGGCATC
Organism: uncultured Lentisphaerales bacterium; assembly: GCA_964592855.1. Lineage (GTDB taxonomy): Bacteria > Verrucomicrobiota > Kiritimatiellia > RFP12 > JAAYLN01 > JAAYLN01. Next base: position 18,834 of record CAZQKI010000008.1, on the reverse strand, counting down.
GGCCAGGAGAACGTGGTGAGGATCTTCGGCAGCAAAGGGAGCATTCTGCTGCCCGTTCCCTATGCCAGCGCCCGCAGCGGCGCCATGCCCGGCAAGATCATCGTCCGCCGCAACGGACAGCCGGAGGAGGTCATCGATCTCCCTTCGGAAGTCACCAGCTACGCCTATGAGGCGGATGTCTGCGGACGCGCGATTCTCTCCGGGCGTCAGCAAGCGGAGTCGCCGGCGATGTCGTGGGACGACACGCTGGGCAATCTGCGGGCGCAGGACGCCTGGCGGGCGGCGATCGGGCTGGTGTATGAAAGCGAGAAGCCCGAGGCGCTGGGCGCCCTGACCCCGGCCAACCGTCCCCTCGCGCGGCGGGCCTCCGCCCCGGCGCCGGACATCCTCCTGCCCGGCCTGGACAAGCCGATGTCGCGCCTGATCATGGGTGTGGACAACCAGGGCACGATGCCCCACGCGTCCGCCGTCTTCGACGACTACTTCATGCGCGGCGGCAATGTCTTCGACACCGCCTATGTCTATGGACGGGAGCGGTCGGTCCTGCTGGGCCGCTGGATCCGCGCCCGCGGCGTCCGCGGCCAGATCGTCCTGATCGCCAAGGGGGCGCACACCCCCTTCTGCGACCCGGCCTCGATCGTGAAGCAGCTCGACGAGCAGCTCGGTTGGTTCGGCCTCGATTCGGCGGACATCTACATGCTGCACCGCGACAACCTCGACATCCCCGTCGGGAAATTCATCGATGTGCTGAACGACCTGGTGAAGGCCGGCAAGATCAAGGTTTTCGGCGGGAGCAACTGGACCCTTGACCGCGTCCGCAAGGCCAACGCCTATGCGAAGCGGAAGGGGCTGCAGGGCTTCTCGGTGGTTTCGAACAACCTGTCGCTCGCGGAGATGGTCAAGCCCGTCTGGGGCGGCTGCCTCCACGCGCATGACGCCGCGTCGCGCGCCTTTCTGAAAAAGACGCAGATCGCGCTCCTCCCCTGGTCGAGCCAGGCGCGCGGGTTCTTCGTGCCGTCGCGGGCGAGGCCCGACCTGCGCGACGACGCCTCGCTGGTCAGCAGCTGGTATTCGGATGACAATTTCAAGCGCCAGGCGCGCGCCATCGAGCTGGCTGCCAAGAAGCAGTGCGAGCCGATCAACGTGGCGCTGGCCTGGGTGCTGCACCAGCCTTATCCGACCTTCCCGCTGATCGGGCCGCGCCAGATTTCGGAGACGCGGTCCTGCTTCGAGGCGCTGAAGGTGAAGCTTTCGGCGCGCGAATGCAAATATCTGAATCTGGAGATCTGAAGTCGCGTGAAGGCCGGCACGTGTGTCGTTGGACAGGCGGGCCGGCCTGGCGCTCGGGTTCCCTAGAGGCCGTCATTGGTTCAGTTCTTTCAAGATCTTACGACCTTCCGCTTTCTGCAATATGCGGTGCTGGCCGCCTTTCTGGCGGCCGTTCCGGCGGGCGTGATGGGGTGCTGGGTCGTGGTCCGCAGGAACACCTACGTTGCCGGTGCGATCTCGCATTGCATCCTCGGGGGCATCGGATTCGCCGTCTATCTGCAACGGGCGCACGGCGTGATGTGGATGACTCCGACGCGCGGTGCGGCGCTGGCCGCCGTCGGCGCGGCCCTGCTGGTGGGCTACACCACCTTGCGGGGCCGATTCCGCACGGACTCCGTGCTGAGCGTGATCTGGGCGGTGGGCATGGCGCTGGGCGTCTCCTTCATGGCGATGACCCCCGGCTACCAGACCGACCTCATGAGCTACCTCTTCGGCAACATCCTGATGGTCGGGCCGCATGAACTGGGGATGATGGCCGTTTTGAATATTGCGGTCGTCGGACTGATGCTGCTCTTCTACGACCGATTCCTCGCCATCGGCTTCAGCGCCGAAATGGCGCGGCTTCGGGGGGTGAATGTCGAGTTCTACGAACTACTCTTCATGGTGCTGACGGCCCTGACGATCGTGCTGCTCGTGCAGGTGGTCGGCATTGTGCTGGCGCTGGCGCTGCTCACGCTCCCGGCCGCGACGGCAGGACTGGTCACGCGGCGGTTGAGCCGCATGATGGGGCTTGCGGTTGTCCTGGCGGTCGGTGTGGCCTTCGGGGGACTGGCGATCAGCTACGGTCCCGAATTGCCGACGGGCGCGACGATTGTCGAATTGGCTGCGCTGCTCTACGTGGGCGTGGCCGCCGGGTCGGGAATCCGGCGGCGTTTCCAGGGCCATGTGGGGAGCTAGCCGGGCCATGCGCTTCGACCTCCACGTCCACTCCTGCCTTTCGCCCTGCGGCGACCTGGAGATGTCGCCGCGGGCGATTGTGGCGCGGGCGGTGGCGGTCGGGCTGGATGCGCTGGCGATCGCCGATCACAACAGCGCGCGGAACGCGCCGGCGCTGGCGGAGTGCTGCCGCGACGCAGGGCTCTCCTGTCTGTTCGGCCTGGAGGTCAACACGGCGGAAGAACTGCATGCGCTCACGGTATTCGACACGCTGGAGCAGGCCGGGGAGATGACCGAATGGATTTACGAATCGCTGCCCAGGCGCGTCAATCAGCCCGAGGTATTTGGTGATCAGCCGGTCGTCACCGCCGATGAAACAATCGTTGAATTGGAATGGCGCCTGCTCAGCGCGCCGTCGCGCAGAACGCTGCGGGAGATCGGCGCTCAGACCCATCGGCTGGGCGGCTTGTTCATCGCCTGCCATGTCGACCGTCCCGTGTTCAGCGTGTTTTCACAACTGGGTGTTTTGTCCGGCGACGAGGGCTTCGATGCCATGGAACTGAGCCGGAGCGCGGATGCCGCGGCGTGGCTGGCGAAGATTGGGCCGCACGCCTTGATCCGGTCGTCGGACGCGCACTATCTCGCGGATTTGGGCACGGCGTGGAGCGAGGCGGATCTGGACGGGTTCACCACGGCCGGGCTCCGTGATGCCTTCCGCCGGCGTTCCATCCGACTGAGCGCAGCCTGGTCGCGCGGGTGATGTCAGTGCTTCGCGGGCTGCATGCCGCGGGACAGGACGTCGACGGCCTCGCTGCCGCTTTTGGCGGCGAGCAGCGCCTCGCGTCCCTTTTCGTCGAGGGCGCGCATGAGGCCGGCGGTGAGCCGCGTGTAGGCCACGGTGACGTCGATGGGCATGAGCACCATGATGAAGACCCGGGAGGGCTGTCCATCCAGCGCCTCGAAGTCCACGCCTTTGCGGCTGATCCCCAGCGCGCAGACCATCCGGGAGACGGCTTCGGTGCGAGCGTGAGGCAGGGCGATGCCGTGTTCCATCCCCGTGCCGCTCTTGTTCTCGCGGGAAAGCACGGCGGTGCGGGCGTCGGCGAGGTTGGTGACCACGCCGCTTCGGGCACAGAGAGCGAGCATCTGGTCGATGATCTCCTCCTTGGTGCCGCCCTGAAGGTCCAGCGAGACGCTATGCCACTGAAGACAGGCCAGGGGCCCATCCTTGCCGGGTGTTCCGGAAAGCGACTGCTTGCCCGTGGGCGTGGCCGTCCCGGTCAGAATGTCGAGCATGTCCTCCGCGGAGTCGCACGCCAGAAGCGCCGGCCGTCCCTGATCGTTCAAAATGCGGCTGAAATGGGCAATGGCCTGGAGCTGGGGCGCGGGCGCGTCGAGCGGTGCGAGCAGCAGAATGACGATTCGCACCAGTCCGCCGTCCAGCGTGCCGAAGTCGATCCCCTCCTGTTTGATGCCCACCGCGCAGACCAGGCGGTCGACGGCATTCGTCCGTGCATGGGGCATGGCGATGCCGTGTTCAAGCCCCGTGGACATGCCCTCTTCGCGTGTGATCACGGCGCTCAGAGCGTCATGGCGGTCGCTGATGAGACCCTCGTCATCCAGCAGTTCGATCAGCTCCGTGATGGCGGCGGCCTTGGTGTCGGCGAGCAGGCGCGGCCGGAGTGTGTTGACGTTGAGGATTCCGCCCAGCGTCTTGTCTGCCGGTCGGGCGTGCGAGCCCTCCTTGACGATGTTTCGGCGCAGCGCGACGGCATCCAGAGGACGCCGCAGTTCGCGCAGGTGGCGCTCGATGCCGGCGAGCACTTCCAGCATGGCGCTGTTGACGAGGGGGTGGTCGTCCTCGGCGCAGTCGATGATCAGCGTCGCATCTTCCGGACGGAGGCCGAGAACCGTCCGGTCCTTGCTGAGTTGGTAGATGGCGGCGTGGCGGTTCAGCAGCTGCACGTGGAACCCTTCGGTCTCCAGGACCTCGATCAACCGCTGCAGCATGGCGCGGGCGGCACTGCGCGAGGCGAACGTGAACTGCATCTGTTGTGGCATCTGCACCGCTAACGGCGTGCGCAGGCCCGGCTTATCGTTGCCGAAAATCAGCGCCATCAAGGGCGAAGCCGTGAGCATCGTCACAAAAACGAGCAGCACCACCACGGCCAGCGCGGCCTCTCCCAGATAACCGGTATAGACGCCGATGGTCGCAATGGCCAGCGTGACCTCGCCGCGGGGCGTCAGGCCGAGCCCGATGCGCAGCCAGCCCCGCAGATTGAATCCGGCGATCTGCGCGGGGATCCAGCAGCCGATGAGTTTTCCGCCGATCGCGGCCAGGAGGAAAAGGCCGGCGAAGGCCCAGACTGCGGGCGAGGCGAAGAGGGCCAGATTCAGCCGCATCCCCAGCAGTGCGAAGCAGGCGGGGACGAAGGCGGCATGCAGAAATTCCAGACGATCCTGAATGGCTTGCCGCCAGTCGGAGCCCGCCAAGGTCAAGCCGGTCAAGTAGGCGCCGGCGAGCAGGGCGAGGGCGGAGTGGCTGAAGCCGCCCATGATGATCATCACGACCGCCAGCAGGAGCGCGGCGGTCGCCGTCGGGTTGGTGAGTTCGTGCTGCGTCAGGGACAGCCGTTGCGACGCGAACCAGCAGGCCAGGCAGACGGGAACGGCCACGGCGGCGGTTCTGAGGATGGCGAGGGCGATGAACGCCGGCGGCGCATGTACGCCGCCCAGCTTCCAGATGGCGAATGCGCTCGCCGCGAGCGCCAGCCAAATCATACCGGTCAGTTTGTCCGCGACGGCGGCGGACATCATGCCGAGGCCCTCGGGCGATTCCAGTTTGCGCAAGCGGGCCAGCGAGCGCGCGGCGATGCTGACGGAGGAGAACACCACCGCCAAACACAGGTAGAGGCCGGCGGGTGACCCCAGCCGGATTTCCGATCCCTCCGGAAGCCGGCGGCCAAAATAGTGCACGGTCGCCGCACAGAGCAGCAACGTCCCGAGGCTCCCGCCCACGCCGATCCAGACGCCGGTCGGCCTCCGCCGGCGCGTCAATTGAACATCCGTTTCGAGGCCGACCATGAAGACCAGGGACATGAGTATGCCGACCACGGCCGTGAGCAGGGCTCCGGTCGGAGTCAGAAAGCGATCCGCAATCCCCTGGATGCCTTCCGGATAGCCCGGCAGCGCGATGCGTCCGAGCAGCGCAGTGCCGAGCAGCAGGCCGGCGCCGACCTCGCCCAGCATGGCGGGAACCCCAAGCCGTTCGACGGCCATGCCGCCAAGCCGAGCCGCGACGATCAGGAGGCCCAGCAGCAGTAGAAAAGCCGCCATCTGACTGGGTTGATGCACGACGGGCAAGGCGTCGGCCGCCTGCAGGGCCGTTGCCGAAAACAGCAGTGCGCCCAGCAGGAGGGAACGTCGCCACGCCGATGCGTTCCGCGGGGCCGCCGGTTCAAGGTTGCGTCGCTGGTTTGTCTTGTGATTCTTCATCCGACAGCACCTCGGTTACCGTTTGGCCGGCGACAATGGTCACCGCCTTGCGGGGGGCCATGATCATCACCCGCGGGAGCCCGTTGCGTCCGATTTGACCGGCGATGCTGCGGAGCAGCAGGTCGGAGACCTCGCCTTGCGGAACGATCTTGATCACTGTTGAATTCCGTGCCCCGGCCCGCATGAGCTTGTCGACCAGTTTGTCGATACCAACAGGTTCGCCCTGAAAGGTGGCCACGCCGTTGGCTGCCACATGGACATAGGCGGAAGCGCCTCTTGGCAGCTGTTCCGAGATGCAGCCGGTTGTCAGAAGGCCCGCGAACATGCAGCCGATCAGTGCTGCGCATAAGCTTGAATGGGTACGCATGACCGATAGCATATCACTCGCGCCCGGGATGTCACGGCGAAAATTCAAAAATTCCGTCTCGGTTGGGCGCAAAATGGATGCCGATTTAGCGGGAGGTTTGTCCGCAGGGACTCTGTTTTCCACGCGGGATGGCACCTTTCCCCTTTCCACGTCAATCCGCGTTTCCCTTGTGTGGCTCGATCCGATACGCTAAACTTTCCGCAATTCATTCGCCGTGTCTCGTCTGTT
>CAZQKI010000008.1:0-12439 GCA_964592855.1 uncultured Lentisphaerales bacterium | reverse complement strand
GGCTCGATCCGATACGCTAAACTTTCCGCAATTCATTCGCCGTGTCTCGTCTGTTGTATGTAACCGATCGTATGCTATGCTGCACGCTTGGATCAGTTTAATCGTCTTTGCCGTTTGCTATACCCTGTTTGTGGTTCTGCCGACGCGACGCTCCTGGGTCGCCTGCGGGGGCGGCCTGTTCCTCGTCGCTGCCGGCGTATTGGAGTGGAAAGACGCCTTCCTCGTCAAAATCAGCTGGAACGTCATGGGGCTTTTTTTAGGCACCCTGATTCTCGCCGAGCTGTTCCTGATGTCGCGGGTGCCAGCCGTGCTCGCCGAATGGCTGGTCGATAAGTCGAAGTCCGCGCGTGTCGCCATGTTGGCGCTCTGCACGCTTGCGGGCGTGCTTTCCATGTTCATCGAGAATGTGGCGGTGGTGCTGCTGGTCGCCCCCGTCGCCCTGAGCCTGGCCGACAAACTGAAGATCAGCCCGGTGAGCCTGCTGATCGGCATCGCCATCAGCAGCAACCTGCAGGGCACCGCGACCATGATCGGCGACCCGCCGAGCATGATCCTGGCAGGCTACCTGCGGATGAGCTTCTCGGACTTCTTCGTTTACCACGGGAAGCCAGGCATCTTTTTCGCCGTCCAGATCGGTGCGATCGCCTCGCTGATTGTGCTGTCTGTCGTGTACCGGCGCTATCGCATAAAACCCTCGCGCATTCCGCAGGAAGCCGCGCGTTCCTGGGTGCCTGCGATTCTGCTCGGGCTCCTGGTCCTTGGCCTATCGTTCGCCACGGTGTTCGACCCGGAGTTCGCCTGGTTCGCGGGCGTCTACACGCTGGGACTGAGCGCCCTGGCCGTAGCCTGGTACCGCCTGCAGGCCCGCTGGGGAAGCACGCGCCAGCTCCTCGCAACGCTCGACTGGGACACCACGTTCTTCCTCATCGGCGTCTTTGTCCTGGTGGGCGGACTCAGCGACTCCGGCTGGATGGACCGGTTGTCCGACGGGATGGTGAACTCCGTGGGAGGCCACGTGGCGCAGGCTTTCACGATGATCGTCGTCTTTTCCGTCATCGTCTCAGGCTTCGTGGACAACGTGCCTTTCCTGCTCGTCATGATTCCTGTCGTGCAGAAGGTGGCTGACCAGATTCACGCCCCCGTTCCGCTGCTGATGTTTGGGCTCCTGATCGGTGCGTGCCTCGGCGGCAACCTGACACCCATCGGCGCTTCCGCCAACGTGGTCACGCTGGGGATGCTGAAAAAACGGGGCTACACCGTCTCCTTCCGGGAGTTCATGGGCATCGGCATCCCCTTCACCGTTGCCGCCGTGTTGAGCGCGTGCGGTTTCGTCTGGTGGATCTGGGGAAGCGGTATACCCCAAGCGGCTCTTTAACTTGCGAATGCAGACTTTGGTTTGCTGAAAATCACTTGAGGAAAGGCTGACTCGTGGGACTGCTTATCATCGTGCTGATGTTGACCGTGAACGCCGTGTTCGCGGCCTATGAAATGGCTTTGGCGTCCATTTCGCGGGCCCGTTTGGAGGTCTTGCTGAAGGCCAACCGGCGCGGGGCGCGGAGCGCGGTCCGCATGAAAGACCGGCTGGAGGCGAGCCTGGCCGTGATCCAACTGGGCATCACGCTCGCGGGCGCGATTGCCGCCGCGACCGGCGGTGCCGGGGTGGACGAGTGGCTGTCGCCCCGGCTCGCGCAAACGCTCGGCGTATCGGTCGCCACGTCAGAGTTCCTGGCGCTGTTGTTGTTCGTTGTCCCGCTGAGCGCGGTCACCATCGTCTTTGCGGAACTGGTTCCGAAGATGATCGGTATCAACAACAAGGAGTCCGTCGCGCTGGCCCTCGCCCCGACCATGTGCGTCGTCTCAATCATCTTCCGCCCTGTGGTCTTCGTCTTCGAGACGCTCGTCAAGAAGCTGGTGCGGGTCGGGCAAAGCGGGATGGGGGGCGACGGTGCGCCGGAAGACCACACCGGCCTGTTGGAACTGCGAGCCGCCGCATCCTTGGCACGCGCCACGCGCATCATCGGCCCGCTGGAGGAGCGCATCGTCGTGGCGGCCGCGCAGCTGTCGGCACGCACGGTGGCCGAGGCGATGGTTACGGTACGGGACATCGCAACCATCCCCGCGGATGCGAGCATGATGAACGCACTTGAGGCCGCGCATATACACATGCACACGCGCTATCCGGTCTGCAAGGAACCCGGCAATCCGCAGAGCATTGTGGGCTATGTGACGTTCAAGGACATCGTGACCGCCATGAAGATCGCCCCGACCTGTTCCGGGATCAGCGGCATCATCCGGCCGCTCTCGAAACTAGGCGCCAAGACGACGCTCGCAAAGGCGCTGACCGACATGATCCGCGATCGCATACACATCGTGCTCGTCATGGACGGGGACCAGGTGCTCGGATTGCTCACGATGGAAGACATTGTGGAAGAACTTGTCGGCGACATCCATGACGAGTACGACCACCTGCCGGCCCACGTCCACCCGATCGGCGACGGCTGGCTATCCGGCGGCGGCGTGCTGATCGAAAGCCTGAAAACAGCACTGGGTGGCCAAGCCTTCTCGGATGTGGACGGCAAGTTGATGCTGGCTGACTGGGCCGACCGCGCTCGGGAAGACTCCCCACGGAGTGGCGACACGATCTGCAAGGATGGCGTCGAGGTGTTCGTGCGCAAGATCCGCAGAAACAGGATTGCGGAAGCCGTCGTTCGAAAGGCCCTCATCTAGCCGTGTAGAGCAGGTAGAGTCCACCGAGAATCACCAGCACGCCACAGATCTTCTTGAGGATCAGCGCACCTTTGGATTTCTCGTTCCAGTTCAGGAAATTCTGGACCACCTCCGAGAACGTGCCCGCCAGCACGATCACGCCACAGTGACCCAGGCCGTAGAGCAGGAGCAGCATGATGCCGTAGGGCAGGTTGGTGGTTGCGAGCCGGAATGTCACGGCCAGCATGGGCGCCATGTAGGCGAAGGTGCAGGGGCCCAACGCCAAGCCGAAGACGAGTCCCAGAACAAACGCCGCCAGCATCCCCTTGCGCTTCATGCCCGGCTGTGCTGCACCGGGCATGGGCAATCGGATTGCATCCAGCAGGGAGAGCCCGACCACAAAGAAGATGATCGCAACACCGTAGTTGCCCCAGCGTCCGATGTCGCCCATCATCCGGCCGGCCGCCGCCGTGACCGCCCCGATCACGCCGATCGTGATGAGGATGCCGACTGAAAATAGCAGGGAGACCGTGAAGGCCCGCTGCGTGGTAATCTTGCCCTGCTGGCCGATGAACCCCACGATCAGCGGAATGCTGGCCAGATGGCACGGGCTCAGGAGGATGCTGAGCATTCCCCAGACGAACGCAGCGCTCAGCGCCACGCCGGCCGAGCCTTCGACGGCATGTGACAGCCCTGTAAAAAGGTGTTCAAGCATGCTGCTACTCCATATCGGTCTCAGCGGACGGATCAACCCCGAACTCCTGCCACTTCTTCAGCATGTCCTCCTTGCCGAAGAATCCCTCGTGACGGTACAGCTCCTTGCCGGCGGCGTCATAGAAGATTTGCGTCGGGATCATGTCGATCCCGTGCGCCTTGCCGGTTTCCGGGTGCTCCCAGACGTCGATAAATTCCGTCGTGAAATGATCCGCGTAGTTGGCCTTGAAGTCATCGAGGATTGGCTTCATCATCTTGCACGGGATGCACTTGGTCGCTCCCAGATCCACCAGGCGGGGGAGGGCCTTCAGCGCGACTTGGTTCTCTGGGTCGGGTTTCCGCGCGGCGTTCCTGGCAATCATCACGCCGGCCACCGCCAGTATCAGGACGATCCAGATCCATTTGCCTGTTCCGCCGCAGGACTGGCCGTCGCCGCAACCGCATTCGGATTTACCGGTCGCATTCGTGTCATGATCATTCATAGAAATCAATCCTTTCCGTTCGCTCATTCATGCATGCTCCGAGCGCGTCACTTCGTCGCCGCAGGGGCGGCGTTGCTATCCGCCGCAGCCGCCGGAAACGGGCAGAACCCGCCTGCACAGGACGAAGGCCCTTTGCGCGCAAGCTTACCGAACACGGCCACGGCCAGGGCCAAAGCAAGAAATATCCAAATCCAATTGTACTTGCGGCTGCTGCTTCCGCAGCCGCAACCACAATCACAGGACTCCACGTCTGTCTTCTTTGTTTCGTCGTTCATTGTTCATTCCTTGTTTGTGTTTTCTCGCAAAGACGCAAAGAGCGCAAAGGCTCAGGGGGCTTCTGGCAATCCATTGACAATTCTCGTGATTCCCTCTTTCAGCAAAGCCGAATTCAAGTTGATCAGGAGCCCGAGACGTTTTCCTGAAAGGCGCAGGTAGGTTAGCAATTTCTTGGCGAGAGACTCTCATCCAATAATCTTTGCGATTTCGTCCGCCCCCAACACCTTTCCGGCGCTCTTAACCACGCCGTCCACCACGAGGGCCGGCGTGGTCATCACGCCGAACTTCATGATGTCGATGATCTTCTCGACTTTCTCGATGGTGGCCTCGATGCCCAGCGCCTTCACGGCCGCCTCGGTATTGGCCATCAGCAGCTTGCACTTCGGGCATCCCGTGCCCAGAATCTGAATCTTTTTCATCGTCTAGTTTCCTTCCTAACCCATGTACCAACCGAACATCACGCCCGTGACAGTGGCCATGACGACCACCAACGCCACATAGACAAAAGTCTTCTTCGGCCCGAGTATCGAGTTGATGACCAGCATGCTTGGCAGGGATAGCGCGGGGCCTGCCAGCAGCAGCGCCAGCGCGGGGCCTTGTCCCATGCCGCTGTCCATCAGCCCGCGCAAAATGGGCACTTCAGTCAGGGTGGCGAAGTACATCAGGGCGCCGGTCAGCGAGGCGAAGAAGTTCGTCCACACCGGCCAGATCACGGAAAGCCAGCCCGGCATCTCCGCGCCGCCCCCGACGAAGCCCCAGAACACGGACGGGGAATCACCCACCAGCGCCTGGATCCAGCGGTTCGGCACGATGCCTGCATCCGGCGCATCCGGACTGCCGAGGAAGAACCCCGCCGCCAGCACGCCGCCCAGCAAAAGCGGCGTGATCTGCTTGCCGAAGCCCCACGTCTGATCGCGCCATTCCTTCATTTCGCCGCCATTGAAGAAGGTCAGCACGGTCAGCGCCACCGCCCCCAGGGTGAACGGAACCAATGGTTGCGACGGGATCGCCCAGGCGGTGCCGGCCACGGCCAGCGCCGAGAGAACCAGGTGCCACGCCTTGACGCCCAGAAAACGCCAGAGGGCGAAGGCCATCAGTACGCCGAACCCCGCCGTGATCGACCACTTGGCCGCATGCACCGCATACCAAACCCCGGTTGCTTCAACCGGCTTGCCCCAGTTCGCGAAGATCAGCACCGCCGCCATGCTCAGAAAGTAAATCGCCGTCTGCCACAGCGGACGGGGCGGCTTGTCATCCGCTTCGATGTAGACGTCCTGCTGCGCCTCTGTCTGCACGGCCCGCGCCCGTTCCTCCTTCAGGAATATCAGGTGCATGAGGACGCCGATGACCACGCTGAAGGTCACTGCGCCCACGGCCCGCGCGATCCCCAGGGGCGCGCCGAGCACGCGCGCCGTCAGCACGATCGCCAGCACGTTGATGGCCGGCCCCGAGTAGAGGAAGGCGATGGCCGGACCGAGTCCCGCCCCACGCATGTAGATGCTGCCGAAGAGGGGGAGCACGGTGCAGGAGCAGACCGCCAGAATGGTACCCGAGACCGAGGCCACGCCATAGGCGAGCAGCTTGTTCGCCTTGGGGCCGAAGTACTTCATCACCGCGTTCTGGCTGACGAACACGCCGATGGCGCCGGCAATGAAAAAGGCCGGCACCAGGCAGAGCAGCACGTGCTCGCGGGCGTACCAGTTGACCAGCTTGAACGCCGAAATCAGCGCGCCCTGAAAGCGCGCCGTCTCCACCGGCAGATAGTAGAGCACCAGAAAGCTGGCGATCAATCCGCCCAGAATCCTGACCTCCTTGCGACTTCCCTCGTTCATGGTTAGATGCCTTTCATTTCAGAAACCTGGAGTGCCGTTTGGCCTCGGCGCGGATCACGCCCATCGCGCACTCGAACACATTCAGGATGCAGGGGGTTTCCAGCCGCAGCAGACAGCGGACCCCGTCCCGCCGCTCGCTCACGATGCCCACATTCTTCAGTTCCGTAATGTGCCGGGATAGCGTTGACTTGTTCATCGGGAAGAGGGGCTGCAGCTCGCACATGCACCGTTCGCCACGGCTCAGTTCATCCACGATCTTCAAGCGGACCGGGCTGGCGAGCGCCTTCATGATCTTCGCACGGGCGATCAGTTCTGCGTTGTTCATGCCGGTCACAATACGCATTGTTGCGCAACAACGCAACAATATTTTGAACGTTGAGAGTTAAGCATTGAACGTTAAGCGTTCAGGTTCTCGGCCCCGCGGGGAGCGTCATTCCACCGCCACCAACCCCTTACCCGCACACGTTGGACAAGTCTCCTTGACGATGCGGTTTTTGGTGCGGAAGAGGTCGTCCTCCCTGGCCAGCGCCCCCATGCCCTTGCAGGTACTGCAGAGCTTCCACTGGTCGGCCAGGAAGCGGCGCGTGCGGTTTCCCGCGCCGGTGCAGACGGGGCAGGTATAGGTCCCCGTCTGCGGCGCCGGGCAGGGGAGGCGTCCGTTTCCTGCACAAGCGGGGCAGACAATCGTCTCGGTCGTCAGCCTGGGTGCGGAGCGGACGGATGTCTGTTTCGGTGTTGGCGTCGGCACCCGCCGGGGCTCTGCGCTTCGTTGAACGCGGGGCGCCGACGTGTCGCGTTCCCGTTGCACCGGGGTGGACGGACGGCCGCGAGCGCGGTCGCCGCCGTTGCCGTCGTCAACCTGTCCGGTAACGGGTGCCCCGGCCTGTGCGGCGCTGGCACGCTGCTTCCGCTCCGTCAGCCGGCGGTAGCCCCACGCCCCCAAAGCCACCAACAGCAGGATCAGCAGCAGACCCCCGAGGCCCAGGGCCCGGCCCTGCCCGGGCTGTTCCTTGCGATTGAGTCGCGAGCTCCCCTTGCAGTGCATGCAGCGTGCGAGCCCGATGGCGATGGGACGACCGCAGACCTCGCATTTTCCGAACTCCTCAGAGTCGGGTTTCCCGTAGCGGCCCTGTTCTTTAAGCTCCATGTTCGTCAGTTCCTTCCTGCGGGTGGTCGACAGGGGCCTTTTGGCCGACGGCGCGGAGAATCGCGTCGGCAAGATCGGGGCCGATGCCGGGCTGCGTCGCGAGGGTTTCACGCGGCACGCGGGAGAGGCGTGAGACCGAGCCGAAGGTCCGCAGCAGTTGCATCTTGCGCACGGGGCCGATTCCGGGGATATCGTCCAGGGCCGATTCGCGGACGCGCCGGTTACGGAGACGGCGGTGGTGGGTGATCGCGAAGCGGTGCGCCTCGTCGCGAAGCCGCGTCACGACCTTGAGCCCGTCCGAGTCCAGCGGGAGACGGATGGGCGGGCGCCCGTCATCGACGACCAGCTCCTCGAGCTGTTTGGCCAGGCCCGCGGCGGGGAGCGTCGTGATCGCCAGTTCCCGCAGGGCCTCGCGCGTAGCGCGAAGCTGCGTGATGCCCCCATCGACCAGCAGCAGGTCGGGCAGCGGGAGCTCCTCCTGAACGAGACGGGAATAGCGACGGCGCACCGCCTCGGCGATCATGCGGGGATCGTCTGGGCCTTCGACGTCGCGGATGCGGAAGTGGCGGTAGCGGCGCCGGTCGGGGATGCCGTCCACGGCGCAGACCAGACTGGCGACGGCGAGAATGCCGGAGGTGTTGGAGATGTCGAAGCACTCGATGACGGCGGGCGTCTTGTCCAGTCCGAGCGCTGCCTGCAGTTGCCGAATCCCGTTCGCGGCGTCGGCGCGGTGCATTTCGGGCGTGGCCATGGGGCCGCGCGCACGCTGGCGCGACATCTCCCTCAGTCCCATCCAGATGTCGCGCAGCCGGGCCGCACCCTCGAAGTCCTGGGCTTGCGACCGGGCGTCCATCCGCTCCCGCAGCTCGGCGAGAAACGCCGGGCGTTCGCCGCGCAGGACGGCGCAGGCCTCCTGGAAGCGCGCGCGGTAGTCGGCCTCCGCGATGCGGCCGACGCAGGGGGCGGAGCAGGTGCGGATCAGGTCGTCGTGACAATGCCGGTAGGTTTCGGCATCGGGCCGGATGGGCTTGCAGCGGCGGAGGCCGAAATGCTGTTCCAGCAAGTCGATGACCGGGCGGACGAAGCGGCCGCCGGAGGGGAAGGGACCGAAGTAGGTCGCGCCGTCGTCGCGGAGCAGGCGGCAGGTCGTGAAGCGGGGCAGGGGATCGCGCGGGTCGCAGCGGATCGCGAGGAAGCGCTTGTCGTCGCGGAGCAGGATGTTGTAACGGGGCAGGTGCTGCTTGACGAGTTCGTTCTCCGTGAGCAGGGCCTGGTCCTCCGTGCGGGTCACGATCCATTCAAGGTCGTGGACGCTGTTGACGAGGCCGCGCAGCTTGGGGTCGGCCTGGCGGAGCGTCGCGGGGCGGAAGTAACTTTGCACGCGGCGCCGGAGCGAGAGGGCCTTGCCGATGTAGATGATGCGTCCGCGTCGGTCGCGCATGAGGTAGCAGCCCGGCTTCTCGGGCAGCGCCTGGAGCTTCTCGCGGAGGGTGTCGTTCACCCCGGTTTCCCCCTGTTCCGCCACCAGGCCAGAAACTCGATGTTCCCTTCCGGTCCGCGGAGGGGCGAGGCGACGACCCCGAGCCAGTCGAGGCCGGCTTCGGTTTCGCCGGAGGCCCGGATCGTCTGGACCACCGCCTCGTGCACGGCGGGGTCGCGGACGACGCCCCGGGGCGCCTGCGCGCGTCCGGCTTCGAACTGCGGCTTGATGAGCGTGACGATTTCCGCGCCGGCGGGAAGGATGGCGGCCAGGGGGGGGAGGATCAGGCGCAGCGAGATGAAGGAGACATCGACGGTGGCAAAGCGGGGAGGGAAGGGGAGGTCGTCCAGCTTGAGATTGCGTGCGTTGTAGTGCTCGATGACGTGCACCTGCGGGTGGCGGGCCATGCGTGGGTGGATCTGGCTGTGGCCGACATCCAGCGCGATGACGCGGGCCGCGCCGTGCTGGAGCAGGCAGTCGGTGAAGCCGCCCGTCGAGGCGCCGACGTCGAGGCAATCAAGCCCTTCAACCGAGATTGGAAAGGCGCAGAAGGCCCCTTCGAGCTTGTCGCCGCCGCGGCTGACGAAGCGGGGTTTGGCAGCAAGCTGGATTTCGGCGTCTTCGGGAAAAGTGTGCCCCGCCTTGGTGGCGGGATGTCCGCCGACGCTCACCTCGCCCGCGAGGATCAGGCGCTGGGCTAGCTCGCGGCTGTCGGCCAGACCTCGTGCCACGACGAGCTGATCGAGCCGCAGTTTGCTCATGCCGGCCTCGCGGAGCAGGCCCCGAGTATCCTGGCGGCAATGGCGCCGGCCGTGAGGCCGTGCGCCTGGCGGAGCGTGGCGGTTGTCCCCTGGCCGATGACCGCATCCGGCCAGCCGAAGGTCATGACCGGCACCGCGAGCCCGGCGGCGGCGAGGCCGGTCAGCAGCGCGGAGCCGAATCCGCCGGTGACGGCGCCGTTTTCGAGCGTCACAAAGAGACGGGCGGACGGGGCCTGCCGGCGCAGGAGCGCCAGGTCGATCGGCTTGACGAAGCGCGGGTCGACGATGCCTGCGGATCGCGCGGCATCCTTCAGGATTGCGGCGACCTCGCGTGCGAGCGGCAGCATGTCGCCAAGCGCCCAGATCCAGAGGACGTCTCCGGGTGTCGTGGGTTCGAGGAGCACTTCGGCGGTGCCGATGGGCAGCGCCTCCGGAGCGTCGGGCTGAACCACGTCCGGGCCGGGATCGCGCGGATAGCGGATGACGGCGGGGCCGTCGTGCCGGAGCGCCGTGGCGATCATGCGCGCCAGCATCGCCTCGTCCCGCGGCTGCATGAGGGTGATGTTGGGAAGGCACTGCAGCATGGGGATGTCGTAGATGCCGTGGTGGGTGGAGCCATCCGCGCCGACTACGCCCGCGCGGTCGAGGCAGCAGAGAACGGGGAGGTTCTGCAGGCAGACATCGTGGAAGACGTTGTCCACGCTGCGCTGCATGAAGGTGGAGTAGAGGGCGACGACCGGACGCAGGCCGCCGGCAGCGAGGCCGGCGGCGAAGGTCACCGCATGGCCTTCGCAGATGCCGACATCGAAGAAGCGCCTGGGAAAACGCTCCGCGAACCCGTCGAGTCCTGTCCCTGTCCGCATGGAGGCCGTGATGGCGACGATGCGCGGATCCTTTTCGGCCTGCGCCGTGAGGGCGGCGCCAAAGGCTTCGGAATAGCCCTGCCGGGCGGGAGGCCGGATCCCCGTCGCTGCGTCGAAGGCGGACACGCTGTGCCAGGACTGGGGTTCGCGCTCGGCCGGCGCGTAGCCGCGCCCCTTTTGCGTGGCGACATGGAGGACGATGGGACGGTCGTAGTTCTTGGCGACCCGAATGGCATCGAGCAGTGCGGGGAGGTCGTGGCCGTCGATCGGGCCGATGTAGCGGAGGCCGAGGTCCTCGAAAACGACGTTGCGGACGAAGAGGCTCTTGATGGTCTTTTCGGCGCCGTGGTAGGCCTTGCGCAGGAAGTCGAGATGGAGCCGATGGGCGATCTGCTCGACCCTGCTCTTCATCCGGTTGTAGGGATGGCTGGCCAGCAGGCGGCCGAGATGGCGGGAAAGGGCGCCGACATTGCCGCAGATCGACATTTCGTTGTCATTGAGAATGACGATGAAACGCCGGGTTGTCGCGGCGACATTGTTGAGGGCCTCGAACGAGAGTCCGTTGCTGAGCGCCGCATCGCCGACCACGGCGATGACATGCTCCCGTCCTCCGAGCTGGTCGCGTGCCGCGGCAAAGCCGAGGGCGGCGGAGATGGCCGTGCCGGCATGCCCAGCGTCGAAGGCGTCGTCGGGCGACTCCGCGCGCTTCTGGAAGCCGGAGAGCCCGTCGGGCTGGCGCAGCGTGGCGAAGCGTTCGCGCCGGCCGGTGAGGAGCTTCCAGGTATAGGTCTGGTGGCTGACGTCCCAGAGAATCTTGTCGGCCGGCGGCGAAAAATGATGCAGGAGGGCGATCGTCAGTTCCACGACGCCGAGATTGGAGGCCAGATGACCGCCCGTCTGACTGACGGTTTGAATGATCGTCGAACGGAGCTCCTCCGCCAGGAGCGGGTAGAGCTCGGTCGGCATTCGCTGCAGGTCGGCAGGCGTATTGATTTGCTCGATCAGTGATCCCATTTCGGTCTTTACTATAATGGTTTCTGACGCAGAAGTGAATTTCAGATTTTACGGCGGTGTCCGGGTGGCTTCCTCCGCACGAGCGATCGGCTCCGCGCCGATCTCCAGTTGAATCGAGGGCGAGGACGAGAACAATACAGGCGGCAGGTCCAGATTGTGGCGGTTGCGTCTGTATCGCATTGACACGCCTTGAGACGCTTCCTCATTTCCTATCCTTGCTCGGGTCTCCCTCAACGGGGACCCCAGCCTCTTCCCAGGCTTGCCAGCTTCCCGGGTTATTGCAGACCTTGCCGAATCCGGCCTGCGTGAGAATGCTGGCACCTGGTATTTATCCCCCTTGCTTTGTCCATTAATATGTGAAAAAGTACGTTTAAGTGTCGCTCACAAGCGGCTCAGCCGGTCAGAAACCCGTTGTGCAGACAATGGTTAGCCAATGACACAGGAGCAATCGTGAACAAACCGCATTCCTTGATAAATATTCCCAATGCATTATCCCTGTACCGGGTGGCGACCGCGCCGGTGATTCTCTACAGCATCTTCTTTGGCCACCGGCTGCTGTTTGCCTGGCTGATCATCATCAACCTCGTCACCGATGCCCTCGACGGTTTCATCGCCAGACACTGGAAGTTGGAGACACCCATCGGGGCCAAGCTCGACTCGATCGGCGACCTGATGACGGAGTTACTTGCCTTGCTTGGGCTGCTCCTCTTTGAACAGTCGTTTATGCGGAGCCACGTCCTCGCGTTCGGCCTGCTCCTCGGCGTCTCCCTCCTCGCGCAGTTACTCTCGCTTCTGCGCTTCCGCCGCCTAATCTCGCTGCACCTCTACCTGAGCAAGCTCACGACCATTCTGCTGGCCGCGTTCTTCACGGTGTACTTCCTCGTCGCTTATAGTCCCGCACTGTTCTACACGATGATCGGCATCGGCATCCTCGCCGGCATCGAAGAACTTGCCGTTCTCTGCGTGCTCAAGGAGCACCGGGAGGATGTTCGCGGCCTGTACTGGGTGCTGAAGGACCAGTGAAGCCGCTGGCCCGGCTGCGCCGGGCCAGTTGGATCGAGGATGAGACTTGCGGAGCAGGCGCTCCCCTGCTTCAAACCTTCTTGCAACGTTTCCTCCGGCACCCATGCACACGTACTCGTACACCTACTCGTACACGCGAAT
>CAZQKI010000007.1:0-54594 GCA_964592855.1 uncultured Lentisphaerales bacterium | reverse complement strand
GGCAAGCGCGTTAGACGTTATGTTGCGTAATCACCACTCCATCCTCGACTTTTACAAGGAAAACCTCATGCTTCACACAAATACGCAACATAACGTCCAACGCAACATAAGACGCTTACGGACAACGAGAAAAGGCCGTTTCACGCGTCCACCGTAAGCGTCGCCGTAGTCGTCGACCGTTTCCCGGCGTTGCTGCGTTGGCACCTGAGTCGTTGCGCACGGGCGCGATCATCCGGCAACCGTCGGTCTTTTCCATGCTTTTTTCATCTCTGTATTTTTTGCTTGCATAATCGTATGTATTATGTCATACATACGCGCATGGCACGCAAATCAGCTTCGCAATCACCTGGACCTCAGCAGGCCTTCCTGGAGGAAGTCGCCGGATTCTGGCCGCTGGCCAAGGGGTCTCTCTCCGAGGTTCGGAAGCCTTGCACGCGCCAGGGCTGCAAGGCGTGCGCAGCGGGTCGCGGACATCCGGCCGCCATCTTCACCTACCGTGAAGACGGCAAACTGCGCTGCATGCATGTGCGCCCGGACTTCGTCCCCGTGCTTCGCCAAGCGATCGAGCATGGGCGCAAGCTCGAGGCCGCACTGGTGCGGCTCGGTCGCGAGGCGGTCCTTCGAAGCCGCGGGAAGGTGCCGTGATCGGAGCACCTCGAACGACATCCGACCCGTCCTGCTGCAAGGCCTGCTTCGACAAGCAGCGGAAGATCGACGCGCTGCAGGAGGAGAACAAGCGGCTGAAGGACAAGCTGCGGCGACAGGAGCGCACCGCCAGGGAGGCGCCCTTCGGTTCCTCCACACCCTCCGCCAAGCGGCTGGTGAAGTCTTCCTCGCCGCCAGCGGCACGGGCGAAGCGGGGCGGGGCCGTGCCGGGTCACGAGGGACATGGCCGTTCAACCGCTCGGACCGGCATCCTTCCGTCCAGTATACCCAGAGCCTCTTCCGTGAAAAGGCGCACCGCATGTACCACTGGACGCGCGGGCGGCACATCCCCGCGGACAACAACCGCGCCGAGCGCGAGTTGCGGCCCTTGGTCATCGCGCGCAAAATCAGCTTCGGCTCCCAGTCGGACAAGGGCCTGCGCACACGCGAGATCCTGATGACCGTGCTCAACACGCTGGCCAAGCGCAACGATGACGTCGTCGGCACCCTGGTCGGGACTCTCGACGCGGTCGTCGAAAATCCAGACCTGGATGTCGCTGACTACCTGTTCGGCCCGAAGGGAATCGCGCCCATGCCGGAGACACCCAGTCCCGATTCGGGATGAACCGCTTCGCCCGAACCGATACCCGCCCCCAAAAACCGCTTGTCAATCTTTCGCCGCGCAAGACAACAGCACGGATCGCGTCCGGCTATTGCATGCGCGTCTTTCGCACTCCCCCAGAAACTGACCGATTACTACCCGATGAAGGGGATCAAATCGACTGGGGGGAGCGCCATCGCCCCGAGCCGGACCGCGTCGCCGGCGAGCGCGCTGTCGTTGGTGACCAGCAGCACGGCGTCGAGCGGCGTCTGCTTGAAAAATCGGACCTCCTCGACGATCACCTTGTCGGCGCGATGCTCGCCCGCCCCGCCGGAATAGACCACCCCGACATTCTCGGAGGCCGTCGCATCGCTCCGCTCGGGCCCGTCGAAAATGATCCGCACGCGGCAGGTCGGACGGTTGGCCACCATCCGAACGAGGTCGCCGACCAGCCACTCGCGCGCCCGCCGGTCGGGGTAGACATGGTCCTGGGGACGCCGGTAGCGCGCTTGCAGGCCAAAGAGGACGTTGTGCCCGTCCAGCAGCACCACGCCCGCCATCTGCCCCAGCAGCACCGCACGGAGCTGCCCGCGCGGCGTGTCGAGTTCGTCCGGCTTGGCTTCGGCCGGCAGCGCCCCCTGCCCCAGCATGGCGTGGCGCAACCGCAAGGTCGACTGAAGCTCCCCATAGGCCTCGGCGCCCAGCACGCCGGCCTCCCGGAGCTGATCCACTGTTGCACGCCAGGTCTCGATTTTCGCGGTCGGCGCGCTGTTCACCGCAGCCGCCAGCACCATGCCCAGCGACTCCGGTGTTTCCAGCCGCAGCAGCCCGCGCAGCTTTTCGATCTCCGCCCGCAGTTCCTCCGCCACCGCCAGCAGCGGGGGTTGCGGACGCATGGCGTTGCCCAAAGCATCGGAACAGCGCGCCAGCACACCCTCCAGCCGCTCCAGCCGCCCCTGGAGCACGATCCGCGTCCCGCTGACCTGATCGGCACGCGCCTGGGCCTCGAGCGCCGCCGCCGCCCGCTGCAGCAGCGGATCCTCCGCCCCCACCTCCCGGGCCATCTGCCCGGCAACCTCCGCAACCCGGATCCGCGAACCGCCCAGCCAGCCGCAGAATTCCTGCGCCAGCCGCGCCTCGACCAGGCTCCCGACCTGCAGGTCGGCCTGCGCCTGATTCCGCTTGAGGTCGGCCTCGGCCTTGAGCGCCGCCTGACGGGCCCGCTTCTCCGCCGCTTCCGCCGCCACGAGGGCCTCCTGCGCCCGCTTGAGATCGGCGCCATGCGCCGCCAGCCGCTCCTTCAGCTTTTCCGCCCGGGTCTCAATCCCCTTGAGCCGCCGCAACTCCTCCTGGGCGAGCTTCAGCCGGCTCTCCTGTTGCGCCTGCAATTCCCCCGCCAGAACCGCCGCACCGGGATGGGCCCCCGATTCCTCGTCGGCGGCCTGCGCGGCAACCGTGTCCATCAACCGCCAGAGACGGTCGCGCAACAGCACCGCCCCCTTCCTGACCCGGGCCTGATCCGCTTCGGCGCCCGCCTCGGCCTCCCCGGCCGGCAACGCACGCTCCGCCTCCTGCTCCCGCACCTCGTCCCGCTCGTCCAGCAGCCGCGCGATCCGCATGGGAACCGCCCCGAAAAGCGACGCCAGCGCCTCGCGGTGGTCATTCAGGAAGGCCACCGATAAAGGCGCCACGACCGTCGCATTCAGGCTGTGCCAGGCCAGCAGACGGCGAAGCGGGGCATCGATCACCTCCGTCGCCTTCACCAACTGCCCGATCCGCACGCGGATGTTGGCCACGCGGTTGATCCGGAAGCCGCCCGAAGCAAAGGAGGGGGTGGCGTGGGCATAGTCCGTGACCGCCGGATCGGGGATCTGCGAAACGAGCCGCTCCAACGCCTCCGCCGTGGCGGAATCCAGACTCAAACCTTTCATCAACGACATGCAGCGGACTTTATAGGATTGCGCGCGCGCGATCAATGATATATAATGTGACCCTTTGCAAATGCCTAAGAAAGAGCCGTTTTTCTACATGAGCGACACATCCTCCTCCCCGGTCCCGGAAACCCCTTCACCCGCCCCCACCCCCCCCCAGCAAGCCAGCCAGTACAACGCCGCCAACATCCAGGTGCTCGAAGGGATGGAGGCCGTACGCAAGCGCCCCGCCATGTACATCGGCGACACGGGCGTCCGCGGCTTCCACCACCTGGTCTACGAAGTGGTCGACAACTCCATCGACGAAGCCCTGGCCGGCTACTGCACCCACATCGAAGTGGTTGTCAACCCCGATGGCTCGCTCTCCGTCACGGACGACGGCCGCGGCATCCCCGTCGACATGCACCCGACCGAGAACCGCCCCGCCGTCGAAGTCGTCCTCACCACCCTGCACGCCGGCGGCAAGTTCGACGGCTCGAACTACAAGGTCTCCGGCGGCCTCCACGGCGTCGGCGTCTCCTGCGTGAACGCCCTGAGCGAATGGATGGTCGTCGAGGTCCGCCGCAATGGCAAGCTCTATCACCAGCGTTTCGAATGCGGCAAGCCCGTCACCGAACTCAAGGTGATCGGCACCTCGACCCACACCGGCACGCGCGTCACCTTCCTCCCCGACAGCACCATCTTCAGCTGTCACACGTTCGAGTGGGACATCCTGACCAGCCGCCTGCGCGAACTCGCCTTCCTGAACCGCGGCGTCGCCATCTCAATCTCCGATGTCGACAGCGAACGTTCGGAGAAATTCCTCTTCGAGGGGGGCATCGTCGAGTTCATCCACTACCTGAACAAGAACAAGACGCCCGTCCATCCCACCGTCGTCCACCTCCTGGGGACGCGCGATGCCGTCGAATGCGAAATCGCGATGCAGTACACCGACTCCTACACGGAGAACGAACACAGCTACTGCAACAACATCAACACGATCGAGGGCGGCACCCACCTGAGCGGCTTCCGCTCCGCCCTCACCCGCACCGTCAACAAATACGCCAACGACAAGAAGCTCGTCAAGGACAACGACGAATCCATGGGCGGGGAGGACATCCGCGAGGGCCTCACGGTCGTCGTCAACGTCAAGGTTCCCCAGCCGCAGTTCGAGGGCCAGACCAAGACCAAGCTCGGCAACGGCGAGGTCGAGGGGATCGTCGCCGCCATCGTCAACGACCAGCTGGGTGCCTTCCTGGAGGAGAACCCCGCCATCTCGCGCCGCATCATCGAGAAGGTCGTCCTCGCCGCCCGCGCCCGCGCCGCGGCGCGCAAGGCCCGCGAGCTCACCCGCCGCAAGGGCGCCCTCGACTCCGCCGCCCTCCCCGGCAAGCTGGCCGACTGTTCCGAACGCGACCCGATGAAGTGCGAGCTCTACATCGTGGAAGGCGATTCGGCCGGCGGCTCGGCCAAGCAGGGCCGCGACCGCGAGACCCAGGCGATCCTGCCGCTCCGCGGCAAGGTCTTGAACGTCGAGAAGGCGCGCGTCGACAAGATGCTGAACAACCTGGAAATCCGCTCCCTCATCTCCGCCATCGGCGCCGGGTTCGGCGGCGATGAATTCGACATCGCCAAGGTCCGCTACCACAAGATCATCATCATGACCGATGCCGACGTGGACGGCGCCCACATCCGCACCCTCCTCCTGACCTTCTTCTTCCGCCAGCTCCCCAAGCTGATCGAACACGGCCTGGTCTACCTCGCGCAGCCCCCGCTCTACAAGGTCTCCCGCAAACAGCGCGAGGAATACATCGAGAGCGACGCCCAGCTCACTTCGAAGCTGCTGGAAATGGGGTGCGACGACATGACGCTGCGCCTGGCCAGCGGCAGCACCCTCTCGCCGGCCGCCTTGCGGACCCTGCTGGATCAACTGGCGGCCATCGAATCGACCTTCGACGGCCTGAAACGCCGGGGCGTCCCCGTCGACCGCCTCCTCCGCGCCTGCGTCCCGGCGGCCGGCGAATGGCCCCGCTTCATGGTCGTCTCGGGAGCCCACGAGGCGGCCGATCTGCAGTTCGTCCGCAACGAGGATGCACTCGAAGCGGCCCGCGCGGCGGCCTCGGTGCGCTTCGGCCGCGAGCTCGACCTGCACGACGCGCAGGTCACCTCCTACCACAGCAATTCACCCGACGACTTCTGCTGGCTCGAGATCTTCCGCATCGCCACCCTCCGCAAGCAGGTCGAGGCCCTCGCGCAGCAAGGCTACACGCTCGATCAGCTGCTCGGCGGCGAAGAGCCCTTTGCCTGCATCGTCGAAGGCGAGACGGAGACCCCGCTCCACGCCCTGGCCGACCTGCTCGTCAACGTCCGCCAGCGCGGCCGCAAGGGGCTCACGATCCAGCGCTACAAAGGTCTCGGCGAAATGGATCCCGACCAGCTCTTCACGACGACGATGGACCCCAAGACGCGCCGCCTGCTGCGCGTGACGCTGGACGACACCGTCAAGGCCGACGCCATCTTCACGCTGCTGATGGGCGACGAAGTCGAGCCCCGCCGCCGCTTCATCGAGGACAACGCCCTCAACGTCCGCAACCTGGACATCTAGCCGGCCTTCGGCGACGCGGGTTCCAGATCGGTGTGTCAGCGGCTTGCCAGATACCGCCAGGCGGGCTCGGCGCCGGCCACGGCTGCGGACGACGATGGCGTGTATTCGTGATAGAGCAGCCGTCCGTCAGCCTGCGGCCAGCGTGCGTGACCAAACGCCATCGCCTCCGCTTCGCGCCGAAGCGTATCCGGACCGTCCAGGTTCCAGCAAACGTTCAGGAACCGGCCACCCTCACCGTCGCACAGATCCACTTCGCTCCCGTTGGCATAGTAGAAAAGCCTCTTTTCACGCCGTCGCTCATGCAGGAAAACGGCCGTCTCCAGCTTGTGCCCCATCTCCCGTCCGGGATACGCCTTGAAGGCCGCCACCAGCCCGGTATCGATGACATGCAGTTTCTTCGGATTGTGCGCCTGCTTCCGAATGGATGGATCGCGCTTCGGCAGCAGGAACAGCAGAAAGGCATCCTCCAGATAGCCCACGTATTCAAACAACGTGTTCTTGGAGACCGTGAAGCCCTGCGACGTGAAATCCCGGTGCAGCTTGCTGACATTCAGTAGACTGGCCGTATTGCAAAAGGCATAGCGGAGGATGGCCCGCATCAGTTGCTCGTTGCGAACCGAATAGCGATCCATGACATCCCGGTGGAACATCAGCGATGCGTATTCCTCCAGAATCAGCGGTCGGAGCGCAGCCTCGGCCAGGACAATCTCCGGGAATCCCCCCCAATCCAGGTAGTCCGTGAGCGCGGCCCGCACGACGCTCTCGCTGTCGGCGCTTGACGTCACGACCGGAATGCCCCGGAAGGCCAGATACTCGCTAAAGCTGAGCGGAAAGACCTCCAGCGTGACGCTGCGCCCACGCAAGGCAGTTGACAAGTCACGCGTCAGCAGCCGGGAGGACGATCCGGTGACAAACAGTTCCACATCCTCCGTGTCTTTCAGACGGCGCACCCAGCGTTCCCAACCCGGCACATTCTGAACCTCATCGAGAAAGAGGTAGACGCGCTGACCGAGGGTATCGGGGAACAGCTCCCGCTGACACCGCAAAACCAGATCCAGATCTGCGGACTGCACAGGCTGGAGACGGTCGTCTTCGAAATTCAGGTACACGAGGCGGCGGCGGTCGACGCCCTGTTCCGCCAGACGCCGGATCGCGTCAAAAAACAGGAAGGTCTTGCCCGACCTCCTGACACCCGCCAAACCGATGACCTTGCCCGTATCCGTGGGCAGCGCAAGCGCGCGCGGATGACAGGCCGGCAAGGCCCGCTCCGAAAATTGCCGCAGGACATATTTTAGATTGTCACTCGTCATGAGGATGATTATTGCGAAATAGACCTTCCTTGTAAAGACGAACAGATCCGCGCGATAAAGGCCGCCGGCGTGAGCACCTCGCACGGCCGGCAGCATATATCTCATGCGTGCGCAGCGTGCAAGGGGTTAGTCTGTCAACCGACGGACGCAGGCTCGTCTTTGCACGCTACACCGAGCCGGAACCCGATCAGCAACTGGTCATTGATGCGCTGGGGTGGAAACTGCCGCCCCAGGCACCCCCACGCATCACGGCAGATGGAGAGCTCGAACAACCCTAGTGGCTACAGACTTTTGAAGGCGTTTTGTTGATTACCAGCAATCTAAGAGGTGAAGAAACCGCGAATAGCGAAAGTCCGGCTAACGTCAACTCCCATCCTGACGGTAGTCGTCATCAGTCGATGCCAGTCGAGGGTAGTCGCTCACACCTGGGCCAGTTTTATCCGCGCAAGTTACCGAACCAAGGCCATCGGGTCAACCCCGCGCCGCGTGAGTTTTCACCCTCACGTGCCGATACCGAAGTAGTGCCCGACACCGGTCAGGATCATCTGCGCCGCCAGGGCGGCGAGGACGAGGCCGGTGATCTTGCTGAGGATGTTCAGGCCGCGCCGCCCCAGCAGGCGCTCGATCGATGAAGCCAGCAGGAGGATCGTCCCGATCGACGCCAACGCCAGCAGCAGCGCCAGGCAGCCGACCGCCTTCCGGACGGGCGATACAATCTCCGCGCCCAGCACCAGCAGCGTGCCCACCGTCGCCGGTCCGACGATGATCGGCATCGCCAGCGGCACGACGGCGATGTCCTGCTCGGCGGAGAGAGCGTCCGCCACGGGCGAGCTGCGGATGAGCGTGATGGCGGAGAGGTAGAGCAGTCCCCCCGTCCCCACGCGGAAGGCGTCGAGCGTGATGCCGAAAACCGTGAAGATCGCGTTGCCGAAGAAGAAGAGCAGCAGGCAGATGGCCGTCGCCGCCCCCATAACCCGGAAGGCCAGGCTGCGCTGCTGGGCATGCGTATACCCCTGCGTCATGCTCAGGAACATCGAGAGCGCGAAGAAGGGTGTCAGGACGAAGAAGAACTTCAGCCACACCGAGATGAAGAAGTTGAACATAGCGCTTTCAGCTTGTTGATCGAAGACTGCCAGAAGTTGCGTTCGAAGTCGGCGGAAAAAGCCGCAATGTGCGGCGAGAGAATCACGTTGTCCAGCGCCAGCAGCGGATTGTCCGGCGCGGGCGGCTCCTGCTCCAACACGTCCAGCGCCGCCCCGCCAAGGCGCTTCGCCCGCAACGCGTCGATCAGCGCCGCCTCGTCGACGACCGCCCCGCGGGCGGTGTTGACCAGCAACGCGCCGGGCTTCATCAGCGCCAGCTCCGCCGCGCCGATCAGGTGGCGGGTCGCGTCCATCAGGGGACAGTGCAGCGAAACGAAGTCCGCCTCCCGCAGCAGTTCCGGTAGCGGCGTCGACTGCGAGCTGAAGGGATCGTAGTGGAGCACGCGCAGTTCGAAGCCCTTCAGCATCCGCTCGACGTGGCGGGCGATTCCGCCGTAGCCGACCAGCCCCAGGCAGCGGCGGCTCAGATGCCAGCGTTGGAACGGCTCGCTGCCGGCCCACTGCCCCGCGCGCACCCGCCGGTCCTGTACCGTGACCTGCCGCGCCAGCGCCAGCAGCAGCGCCACCGCGTGCTCCGCCACCGACACCGCGATGGACTCCGGCGTGTTGTGCACGGAGATGCCCAGAACCTGCGCGGCCTTGACGGGAATGGCGTCCAGCCCACTGCCGCTGCGGAAGATCGCCCGGCATTTGGGGAGGCGCGGCAGCGCCTCCGGGGTGATGCAGGGATTCGGCCCGCAGAACCAGAGCACGTCGGCCTCGCCGGCGAAAGCCACCAGGCTTTCGGGATCGGGGCAACGCCGGCACAGCAGGGTGATGCCCGCCGCGGCAATCCCCTGCTCGACCCAGGCGGGGAGTTCGCCGGGGTTGCGGCTCACCATGGCGACGATCATTCGCCCTGCTCCTGGCGGACCTCGCCCAGCAGCTTCTGCGCCTGGCTGAACATGCAGGAGCAATCGCTGCACAGGGCGGTCCAGTTGGCACCGCGCTTCCGCCAGGCGGCGAACGGCGTGCCGAAGGCTCCCAGCATCACGCCGGCCCGGCGCGTCTTCTCGCAGATCTCGTCGATCACCCGGACGACCTCGGGATCCGCGTACTTCCCGAGCTTGCCCATCGATCCCGAGAGGTCGGTGGGGCCGATGCAGATGCTCCCCAGCCCCGGCGCCTTGAGAATGGCGTCGAGGTTCCGGACGGCATCGACGTGCTCGATCTGGACGATGACCAGCGGATCGCGCGTCGATTCCTCCAGATACTGCCCGAAGTCCTTCCGGCCGTACTCCACGGCCCGGCGCGTGCCGCATCCGCGGTTGCCGACCGGCGGATAGCGGCAGGCGGCGATGGCTTCGCGCGCGGCCTCCACCGAGTTGACCATCGGAACGATGATGCCCGCCGGCGCCAGGTCGAGGATCGGCTTGATGATGCCGTGTTCGTTCCACGGGACGCGGATAAAGGGGGCGCACGGCGTCCCGCGCAGGGCCATCACGTGATGCAGGAGATTCTGGATGGTGAAGGGCGAATGCTCCGCGTCGATCCAGGTGAAGTCGAAACCGGCATCGGCGGCAAGTTCGCTCACCGAGGGATCGGAAAGCGTGATCACGGTTCCCACAGCGACGCGCCGCTTCGTCGTCTCCAGAAAGGTCTCGAGATTGTTGATCTTCATGGCGCACTATCGTAGCAGAAGAACCGTTCCCTGTCGCGTGGCATCCAGCAATACCAACGGTTCCAAATCAAATCCTTTGGGTTTTCGGGGGCAGCGGCAGGAGGAGAGCGAGGAGAAGCGGAAGGGGGACGTTTCCGGGCACGCTGGATCGTGCAGGGACGGTGAGTCTCTGCTATCGGAGGGTGTCTTGGCAAGGCAGGCGGGTTCGGGCGGAGTTCCTGCTGCGCGGGGGTGTCAGGCGGAGTTGTCGAAGCGGAGTTGGAAGGGAGGCAGCGCGCCAGGCGGGATGGGCACGTAGGCCAGGCTGGCGCGGAGCATTTCGATCAGCTTGACGTCGGTGACCTTGCGGCAGTCTCGGGTGAGGCGCTTGAGCATGCCGCGGATCAGCACCTGCCACAGCACGTGCCGGGACGAATAGGTGCACATCGCCTGGACGCGCAGATCCGGCACCGCGTCGAGCCAGGCGTTCAGGTCGGGAAAAACCGGGTTCAGGACGCCTTTGAGGCGCTGCCCGAAGTCCGTCCCGTCCGGAGCCGGGCCCGCTTTGCGGCCCGGCGCACGGCGCCATGTCTTCGGATGATGGCCAGGTTTTGCGTGGTGACCTTCCGGATCAACCGCTTGAGTTTCCGATACGCCTGCGTCCATGCCTGCACCTCGGGAACCAGCTCCAGCGGCACATACACCGTGCGGGTCTTCCCCTGCTGCTTGAAGGTCAGCTGCCACGCCGGCGCCTTGCGGCCCGCGCGCTGCACGCGGCTCAGCGTGCCCTCCATGAACACCCCGATCCCGCCCAGGTCGCGGACATAGGCCTCCCGCAGCCGGTGGTGCCGGCTTTCAATAGCTGGTTCGTCTTTCATGGCCTAAGTATATCAACTTAGGCTAATAGGGCAGCAAAAAAAAAGCTTCCGAAGAAACTATTTTCACAGGCCGGCGTCCCCGAGTCCTCCTTTCCCCTGTTTTCGCGCTCCCCCTGCCACTTTCCTCATCGAAGAATAGGATGCATTGGAACCGCTGACTCGCCGCCATGCCGATCTCCACACGCATTCCGGCATTCCAACAGTCCCTTCGCCGTGGTATCATCGTTGCATTCTTTCATTATCCACAGGAGACCCGTTCGATGATACGCAAAGCCTTCCTCATGTCCGTCAATCCCGATTGCCACGCCGAATACGAACGCCGCCACAGCCCCATCTGGGACAAGCTGGCCGAAACGCTCAAGGCGCATGGCGCCCACAACTACTCCATCTTCCTCGACGCCCGCACCAACCAGCTCTTCGGCGTCGTTGAAATCGAAGACGAGGCGCGGTGGAATGCCGTGGCGCAGACCGCCATCTGCAAGGAGTGGTGGGCCTACATGCGGACGGTCATGCCCTCCAACCCCGACAACAGCCCCGAAGCGCGCGAACTGCGTGAAGTCTTCCACCTTGCCTGAGGCCCTCCCATGTCCACACACAGCCCCGCCGCCCCCTGCTACAAGGACCCTGCCCGCTCCGAAGCCGAACGCGTCGCCGACCTCCTCGCGCGGATGACGGTCGAGGAGAAGTGCATGCAGCTCCGGCTCGTCACCAAGATCGACACGCTGGTCAACGACGAAGCCACCGCCGCCGCGAAGCTCGGGGAGACTCTGGGCTGCGGACTCGGCGCCTCCTATTGCACCGGGAATTTCAACCCGGAGCATTTCAACCGCGTCCAGCGCTACCTGGTCGAGGAGACGCGCCTCGGCATCCCGACGGTGATGATGGGCGAGTCGCTGCACGGCTGCATGTTCAACGGGGCCACCGTCTTTCCGCAGGCCATCGGGCTGGGCTCGACCTGGAACACCGCGCTGATGTCGGAGGTCGCCGCCACCATCGGACGCGAAACCCGCGCCACGGGCATCGCCCAGACCTACGCCCCCAACCTCGACCTCTCCCGCGACCCCCGCTGGGGCCGCGTCGAGGAAAACTACGGCGAAGACCCCTATCTGACCGCCCGGCTGGGCGTCGCCTACGTCCGCGCCCTCCAGTCGGAAGGCGTCGCCGCCTCCCCCAAGCACTACTGCGCACACGGCACCCCCGAGGGCGGCATCAACCTGGGCCCCGTCCACGCCGGCGAACGCGAGCTGCGCGAACTCTTCCTCCCGCCTTTCGCCGCCGCCATCCAGGAGGCCGGCGCCATGTCGCTCATGCCGGCCTACAGCGAACTCGACGGCATCCCGCTGCACGCCTCCCGCTTCCTCATGACCGAAATCCTCCGCGACGAACTCGGGTTCGACGGCTTCACCGTCTCCGACTTCGGCGCCGTGCAGATGCTCCACTCCTTCCACAAGGTCGCGGCCACACCGCTCGACGCCGGCAAGCAGGCCCTCTGGGCCGGCATCGACATGGAGGCGCCCAGCCGCTTCGGCTTCGGCGACAACCTCATCGCGGCCGTCAAGACGGGTGAAGTTCCCATGGACTGGGTGGATGTCGCCGTGTCGCGCATCCTGCGGATCAAAATCCGGCTGGGCCTCTTCGAAACCCCCTATGCCGACGCCGGCCGGCGCGCCATCCTGCATGACGACGCGGCCGTCGCACTGACGCGCCAGACGGCCCGCGAGTCGATGGTCCTGCTCAAGAACGACGGTCCGCTCCTCCCCCTCTCCGACACGGTCGGGCGGGTGGCCCTCATCGGCCCCAACGCCGCCTTTGCCCAGCTCGGCGACTACACCGCGCGCGAAGCCTCCGACCGGGCCGTCACCGTGCGCCAGGGCCTGGAGGCCCGCCTGGGCGCTGACCGCTTCATCCATGCCCACGGCTGTTCGATCGCCGGCGGAAGCGATGCCGGGATCGCCGAAGCCGTGGCCGCCGCGCGCACCGCCGCTGTCGCCATTCTTGTGCTGGGCGACAACAGCAACTACCATGGCGGAGTCGGCTGGGGCGATACCGACACCCAGGGCCCCGTGGCAGTCACCTGCGGCGAGGGCTTCGATCTCTCCGACCTCCGCCTGCCGGGACGCCAGCAGGAACTGCTCGAGGCTGTCGCGGCCACGGGGACGCCCGTCGTCCTTGTCCTCATGTCCGGCCGTCCCTACGCCATCACCTGGGCGGCGGAACACATTCCCGCCATTCTTCAGGTCTGGTATCCGGGGGAACAGGGCGGTCACGCCGTCTGCGATCTACTCTTCGGCGACGCCAACCCCTCGGGCAAGCTCCCGATCAGCTTCCCCCGCTCCGCGGGCCACATTCCCTGCTGCTACAACCACAAGGTTTCGGCGCGCGGCTACTACAAGCGCCCGGGCACCCCGGCCACCCCCGGCCGCGACTACGTCTTCTCGACTCCCTCCGCCCTCTATCCCTTCGGACACGGACTCAGCTACACCACCTTCGCCTACGGCGACCTGAAGGCCGCGCCGGGCATCGTCGCGGCCGACGGCACGGTCGAGATCTCCGTCACGGTACAAAACACGGGTGGACGCGCAGGCGCCGAGGTGGTGCAGCTCTACCTGACCGACTGCTATTCGCGCATCACGCCCTTCGTGAAGCGCCTGCGGGGCTTCGAGAAGGTCATGCTCGAGGCCGGGGAGCGCCGCCGGGTGAGCTTCACCCTGGACGCCCGTGACTTTGCCTTCATCAACGAAAAGATGCAGCCCGAGGTCGAAGCCGGTACCTTCCGCGTCGCCATCGGCGACCAGCAGAGCGAATTCGAAGTCCGGTAAAGGCAGGGAGGCGCTTGCACGGTTTTGCAAGCGCCTCGCGGGAGCTATCCGATCGCCACGGCAACACGCGTGGGATGCAGAATCGAATCCAGCACGGCGGGCGCGATTTTGACCAGCAGTCCCCGCCGGCCGCCGTTGATGTAGATGGCGGGCAGATCGAACAGCGTCGACTCGGCGTAGACGGGGAGCGCCTTGCGCGTGCCGAAGGGGCTCGTGCCGCCCAACAGATACCCGGTGTGCCGCGTGGCGGTGTCGGGAGAACAGGGGGTCACCGTCTTGGCGCCGATGGTGCGCGCCAGTTGCTTGGTCGAGATCTCGCGGTCGCCGTGCATCAGCATGATCAACGCCTGCTTCTGCTCCGTCTCCAGGACAATCGTCTTGACCGTCAGGTGTTCGTCGACCCCCAGCGCTTCCGACGCATGCCGGGTGCCGCCATGCTCCTCGTAGGCGTAGAGCATGGGTTCGAAATCGACCTTGGCGGCCCGCAGGACGCGCAACGCAGGTGTGGCGGGAATGTCCATGTGTCTCACCTATTTTGCGGCAAGGCGTTTGGCGAAGGCCAGGGGGATGATCAGCAGGGGACAGGTCGCGTGGCGTGCGACCTTGGAGGCCACGTCGCCGAAGAAGACCGAACGGACCGCCCCCTGGCCCTGGCGCCCCAGCACGATGAGATCGACCTCCTGCTCCGCCGCAAACGTCAGGATCTGCTCGGCCGCATTGCCGATCTTGAAGACTTTCTGAAAATCAAGCCCCGCCGGGAGCCGGGGAAGATAGGTGCGGGCGAGCAACGCATCGATGTCGGCCTTGGCCTTGGCGTCCGGATCCTCGTCCGAATTGTAGATGTAGCCTTTCCAGAACTGCGCATCGGGCTCGGGCAGCACATGCAGCAGATAGAGCGTGCATCCGGTATTGCGCAGCGCCGCATCAACCGCGAAATCAAACGCGAAATCGGCATGCTCCGAAAAATCGCTGCAGAACAGGATGCGGCGATAGTTGCCATAGCGCGGGGTCACGCTGTTATCATTTCCGCTCATCATGTTTCACGCCTCACGTCTTCACGTTTCACGTCTTCCCGCTTCACGCCTTCACGTCTTCACGTTTCATTCCCCACCCCCCTACCGCACCAGCGCCGGCAGCCAGGTGGCGATTCCCGGAAACAGGAGAAGCAGGACAACCGCGAAGATCAACGCATAGAGGAAGGGCAGCGCTCCGCGGAAGACGGTCTGCAGGGGCAGATCGCGGTCCATGCCGCTGACGACGTAGACGTTGACGCCCACCGGCGGCGTGATGACGCCCATCATCGTGACAATCACGATGATCACGCCGAACCAGATGGGGTCGTAGCCGAGCTTGAGGATCACGGGATAGAAGATCGGAATCGTCAGCATGATCAGGGCCAGCGCATCCACGAAACACCCGGCGAACAGGTAGAAGAGGACGATCAGGGAGAGCACGACCCAGGCCGGCAGCGGCAACGTCGAGAGCCAGGCCGCCAGATTACCGGGAATCTGCGTCACCGCGAGGAAGTGGCCGAATACCGTCGCGCCGGCCACGATGATCATGACCATGCAGGAGGTGCGGACCGTCTCCTGCACCGAGCGCCAGATCATCTTCCAGGTGCACTGGCCCACGATCGCGGCCACGGCCACGCTCCCGGCGGCGCCGACGGCGGCGCCCTCCGTGGGAGTGAACCATCCGGCGAACATCCCCCCCATGACCAGCGCGAAGAGCACCAGAGTCTCCAGAACGCCCTTCAGCGAGGCAAGGCGCGCGCGGAGCGGAAAGCGGGGACCTGCCGGACCACGCGCCGGATCCAGGCGGCACAACACCCAGATCACGAGGCAGAAGAGAAAGGCGACCAGCAACCCCGGCAGAATGCCGGAGATGAAAAGTTTGCCGATGGACTGCTCGGTCAGCACGCCGTAGACGATGAAGACGACGCTGGGGGGAATCAGCATGCCCAGGCCGCCACCGGCCGCCACGGTTCCGCTGGCGAGGGCATCGCTGTACTTGAAGCGGCGCATCTCCGGCATCGCCACGGCGGCCATCGTCGCGGCCGTGGCCGGACCCGAGCCGCAGATCGCGCCAAAGGCCGTGCAGGCGCCGACGGTGGCCATCGCCAGCCCGCCCGGCAGCCACCCAATCCAGTGATAGGCGGCATTGAAAAGCTTGCGGCTGATCCCGGCGTGAAAGCAGACCTGCCCCATGAAGACGAACATCGGTATCACGGTCAAGCCGTAGTTTGACAGCACATCGTACAGGTCGGCCGACAGCATGGCCAGCGCCGCCGGGGTCGAAATCACCAGCGCGAAGCCCACCACGCCCACCACGCCCATGACGAACGCCACGGGCAGACTGGCCGCCAGCAGGATCAGCATCAGCACAAGGCCGAGGACACCGAGAAGCGTCGGGCTCATGTTTTGATCATCTCCCGTCCGGGACACGCCAGGTGGTAGAGGGTCACCAGCGCCGTCAGCACGCAGGTCGCCGAGAGCACCCAGGCCACCCAGAAAGTCGGCCACTGCAGCGTGGGCGTCACCTCCCCGCTCAACAGGAGCTTATGACCGTAACGCGCGCACTCCCGGGCGGCGACGGCAAAGGCGAAGCCCTGCAGCAGGCGCATCAGCGTGTCGACGATGATCCGGCCCGTCCGTCCCAGCTTGTGGAAGAAGTACTCGATGGCGACATGCCCCTTGACTGCCGTCGTCACCGGCAAGGCGAAGGCCAGGGTCAGGCCGCCGGCGATCCGCACCATGTCGTAGGCGCCGACCAGGGGGCGGCCGAACTGACGCAGGACGATGTCGAGGCAAGTGACTGCCGTCATGGCCAGCACGCCCGTGCCGGCCAGGACGGCCGATGCCAGAACCAGCCCCTTCACCGGCAGCCAGACGCGGGGAACCGGGGGACGCGTGTCAATGTTCTTCACAGATCACTTGGATTCACGCGCAGCCGCGATGCGCTGCTGCAAGTCGGCCAGAAACACCTGCCCCTGCAGTCCCTTGGCTGTCGCCTGCTCGACGTAAGCCTGCAGCACGGGGGCCACGGCCGCCTGCCAGCGCAGGTTCTCCTCCGGCGTGAGGGTGATCGTCTCGCGCCCCAGTTCCTTGACCAGCGCGCGCCCTTCGTTGTCCGCCGTGTTCCAGGCCTCGCCGTGTTTGG
Source organism: uncultured Lentisphaerales bacterium (assembly GCA_964592855.1). Classification (GTDB taxonomy): domain Bacteria; phylum Verrucomicrobiota; class Kiritimatiellia; order RFP12; family JAAYLN01; genus JAAYLN01. The sequence goes on along the minus strand of CAZQKI010000007.1, from coordinate 37,925 downwards.
CCACCCATTCCGCGCTGACTGCCGTCATGGCGGCCTGCAAATCCGGCGGGAGCGACGCCCACTTGGCCTTGTTCATGGTGACGAACATCGCCGTGGAATAACCAATGGCGGAGGTGTCCGTCACAAAGCTGACCACCTCGGCCTGCTTCCATCCCTTGAGCGTCTCGATCGGGCAGAGCGTGGCGTCGACGACCCCCTTCTGCAGCGCTTCATAAGTCTCCGGCTGCGGCATGCCGACGGCCGCGCCGCCCAGCATCTCGACGATCTTGGCCGACAGTCCCGTGGCGCGCACCTTCACGCCCTTGAGGTCATTGAGCGTGCGGACCGGCTTCTTGCTGGCCAGGATGCCGGGGCCGTGGGCGTGCACGTAAAGTACGTGCGTGTCCTGAATCTCCGCCGGCTGGTACTTGGCGATCAATTCGTTGGCGATCCGCGTGGCGGCGGCTCCGTCGGGATAGCCGACCGGAAGATCGAGCCCCTCGAGCAACGGGAAGCGGCCGCGCGTGTAGGCCAGGCAGCTCATGCCGATGTCGGAAATGCCGTCCTTGACGCCCTGGTAGCACTGATCCGCCTTGGTCAGCGTGCCCCCGGCAAAAATGTCGATCTTGACCTTGCCTCCGGTGCGCTTCTCGACCTCGGCCGCCCATTCCACCGCCCGCTGCGCCTGGATGTGCGTGGGCGGGAAGAAGATGCTGTAGGTCAGACGGACGGCCTTGACCTTGGGTGCGGCGGGAGCCTTGGGCGCCTCGGGCGCGCCGCCCGCCAGACAGGCCAAGCCGACGCCTGTGCAAAACATCAACCGGAAGTGTTTCAGATGTATGTTCATCATTCGAGTTCCCCTGATCCCCCAGGAAGCTCACACGTGTCTTCGCGTTGAGGCATCAACGTTGAGAATATAACGCAATCCCCGCTTCGATGCAAATGAATCGGGCGCGGGTCAGGGGCGCCAGTAGGCGTCGACGGCTTCCTTGGCCAGGCGCACATAGCGCCGGCCACGCTCGGCATCGCCGAAGATCGTCCCCGCTTCCCGTTGCGCGATCTCGAAGAGACAGCCGCTGGCCGCCTCGCAGACCCCCTTGAAGTACGCGGTGATCGCCGCGTCGTTGAGTGGGCCGTCGCAGGTCACGAACTCGGCACGGGGCTTGCAGTAGTAGACGACCCGGCTGCCGCGGAGAAACTCGCCGATGCGCGGTTCGTCGTTGAAGGGGGAGACGGAGAGTTTGCGCAGTTTGGACCACGTCGACAGGTAGTCCGGCCAGATGGCGTCGACGCGCTCGCAACAGCCGTAGGAGAGCAGCCCAAAGCGATCAACCAGGCGCTGCTGGTACGGGAAGACGAACTCACCGAAGGTATCCGCCGAGACCGCCGTGGTTTCCTGCGACTCGAGAAAGCCCCAGCACTCGGTTGTCCGCGTCACGCGATCAGCCGGCAGTTCGTCGGTGAAGGCGAAGGATTCCTGGGCCAGAGGGCTGAAGCCATTCGTCGGCTGCAGCAGCCCCTCGTCCTCGAGGAAGTCGTAGTACCGTTCGTAGATCGTGGTCGCCAGTTCCATGACCTGGTGCACGGCATCGGGGCAGTCGTACAGAGCGAGGTAGTAGGCTTCCATCCCCATCAGACGGACGAGCGGGTTGGTCATTCCCCCCGGCAGGCTCCCCATGACCATCCGCACCGGCAGGATATCACCCAGGACCTGCTCCAGCAGTTCGCGCCAACGCGCGGTTTCCTCCCGGTCGACGCCAAACGACCCGCCACGCAGCCTGTCCACCTCCGAGGCCAGGTCGCTGATGACCGGATCGATGTGATAGCCTTGCGCGTGGGGCCCCTTGGCGAAGGTGACCGCGGGGTCGAGGCCGAACGGCCGGACCTGGGTTTGCCACTGCATGTCGAAGGTCGACGAGATGGGCGTATCGTCGTCGAACAGCTCGCGTCCGGCCAGCTTGCAGAGGAGATCGGTCTCGATCCGGCGCGCCTGCTCGCCCTCGCATTGCAGGCGCGGGGTGATGACCTCGTGGCGGAAATTCGAGATCAGAAACCGGACGGGCGGAGCTTCGCGTCGTCCCGCCGCCTGCGCCCGCCACTGCTTGAGAATGCCGTCATTCCGCGGGGAATTCGCGTAGTCGAGCTGAAGCTGCGCCCGCCGCCTCAAGATCTCGCGATCACGTGTTGAAATAGACTCCACAATGCATTCCTTTCCTTGCCTCATGCGTGCATGCTCCCGTTCAGGTTGTTCTGTCGTGTGCGAAACCGACCCGGAAAGTATAGGGTTTTAATCGGGCAAATACCAGCCGCGATGTCGAGCCGTTCGGAACGCGGCGGGCGTCGCAGATCACGAAAGGCGGCCGGGGCAGAGGCCGCACTGGTCTGAGAACCTTTGTCGACAAAGCTCACGACAAAGCTCGCGACAAAGCTTTCGGGAAAAACCAGGCGACAGGGGCAGAGACCTCACTAATCTGAGACACCCCTCGCGCGGCTCGGCGAGGACGCCTCGCCCTACCTTTCGCCACAAACGAAAGCGCGGGGCCGGAAAGGTAGGGCGAACCGTCCCGGTGAGCCGCACACGCAAGTCTCCCACTCGACCCGACTGGCCCGGCAAAGCCGGCCAGAGGCCCCACTGAATCCCGAACCCTGAACCCACTCTCCCTGTTTCGACCTTGACACTCCCGTGGTGATCGGGCAACCTGACGGCATGGCGGTACAGACGGGAAATGCGGGGATCGTCCAGTGCGGGCTGTGTCCGAAGCATTGCCGGATCGAGCCGGGCCAGAGCGGGGAATGCCGCGTCCGGATCAACATCGACGGCGTGCTGCGGTCGGTCGTCTACGGCTTTCCGTGCGCCGTGCATGTCGACCCCGTGGAGAAGAAGCCCTTCTTCCACTTCCTGCCGGGGAGCCGGTCACTCTCCCTGGCCACCGTCGGTTGCAACCTGCACTGCCTGAACTGCCAGAACTGGGAGATTTCGCAGGCCGATCCCGAAGCGAGCGAAGCGGCGCACGTTCCCCCCGAAGCTGGGGTCGCGCTGGCCCGGCGCCACGACTGTCCGTCGCTGGCCTACACCTACACCGACCCGGTGGTCTACTACGAATACGTCCTCGATACCGCCAGGCTCGCGCGCGAAGCCGGCCTCCGCAATCTGCTCGTGACCGCCGCTTATATCAACCGCGAACCGTGGCAGCACCTGCTGCAACAGGTGGACGCGGCCAGCATCAACTTGAAGTCGATGTCCGACGATTTCTACCGCCGGATCTGCTCGGCCACCCTGAAGCCGGTGCAGGAGGCGCTGGTGATGACACGAGAGGCCGGCGTCCACCTCGAGGTGGTCAACCTCGTGATCCCCACCTTGAACGATTCGCCCGCCGAGATCCGCGAACTGGCCCGCTGGGTCCGGACCAACCTCGGGCGCGAGGTGCCGCTCCATTTTTCCGGCTTCCATCCACAGTACAAGATGCGCCATCTGCCGCCGACCTCGGCGGAGACCCTGGAGCGGGCGCGCGAGATTGCGCGGGAGGAGGGACTCGATTTCGTCTACGTCGGGAACGTGAGCAGTCCGGGGGGACAGACTACCAACTGTCCCGGCTGCGGCGCGGCGCTGGTCGAGCGCGTCGGCTACGTGGTGACCAAGAACCGCCTGGCGGATGGCGCGTGCCCCGATTGCGGCAGGGCCATCAACGGAGTCTGGAAATGACACGACGCCAATTCATCCGCACGTTGTTCATGACCGGCGCGGCCGCATCCATCGGCCTCTTCCGGGTTGCGCAGCGGGCCGTGCCGCGCAGGGTGATCCGCGCAGTTGCGACAGGCCGCTACCCGGGCCGGCTGCGGCCGCTGCGGGAAGTCGATCAACCAGGCAAGTGGAGGGGATGAGATGAACCGAATGCCAAAGAACCCTGACGGTGCCGCGCGGCAGCCGACGCGCCGGAACGCACGGCCCCGCCGTCGTGCCCTCGCCATGCCTTTCGCCGCCCTGCTGGCAGCATTCGCCGTGGCCGCCTGCCGGCGGACGGCGCCCGCGGCCGACGAACCGGCGCCCATCGAACGGGAGCCGCCCGCCGCCGCGGCCGATGTCGTGCTGCGTTCGACACTCGCCGGCAAATGGTATCCCGCCGATCCGGTCGCGCTCAACGCGGAGATCACGGAGGTCTTTGCCAAGGCCGAGGCCGAACCGGACCGGAATGTCGCCGCCCTCATCCTCCCGCATGCCGGCTATCCTTATTCCGGCCGGACGGCTGCCACCGGACTGAAGACGGCCGGAGGCGCGTATTCACGGGTGGTCGTCATCGGACCGAGTCACTACGTTCCGCTGCAGGACGTGCTGAGCGTGCCGTCGGCCACGCATTACGAAACGCCGCTCGGACGCATCCCGCTGGATGTCGCGTTCATCAGCCGTCTGCGCGAGCACGCGATCTTCCGGGAGATCCCGGAGGCCAACGCGCGTGAGCACAGCACGCAGATCATGGCCCCGCTGCTGCAGACGGCCCTGCGGCGCTTCACGCTCGTCCCGATCGTGGCCGGCCACTGTTCGGAGTCAACCATCGCCAAGGCCGCGGCCGTTCTCAAGAGCCTGGTTGACGACAAAACCCTCGTCATCGCCAGCTCGGACTTCACCCACTTCGGACCGAACTACAGCTACGTCCCCTTTACCGACAACATCCCCGAACGGCTGAAGCAGCTTGACAGGGGCGCGATGGCTCACATCCAGTCACTGGACGGAGCGGGCTTTCTGGACTACCAGCGCCGGACCGGTGCAACCATCTGCGGAACCCTGCCGATCGCCATCCTGCTGGCCATGCTGGACTCCACCTTCGCAGCCCGGCAGATCGCCTATGCCACCTCCGGCGAAGTGACCGGCGACTTTGCCAACTCGGTGAGCTATCTGGCCGTCGCCTTTTCCGGCCGCTGGCGCCGGGCGCCGGCCGTTAAGCCCGATCCCGCAAACGCCACACTCAGCGAGGCCGACCGGCACCTGTTGCTGACGCTGGCGCGGCAGTCGCTTCGCTTCTATCTCCGCGAGCGTCGGAGGCCGGACCTCGCCGAATTGACGGCGACAAATCTCAGCGCGACCCTGCAACGCCCGCGGGGGACATTCGTCACGCTCAAGGAGGGCGGCCGACTCAGAGGCTGCATCGGCGAAATCTTCCCGCGGCAGCCGCTCGTCCAGTCGGTCATTGCAAACGCGATCAATGCCGGCGTCAACGACCCGCGCTTCACGCCGGTGACCGAAGCCGAATGCGACCAGCTCGTCTTCGAAATCTCGGCGCTGACATCCCCGTCCCCTGTCGCTTCCAGCGAGGCGATCCGGATCGGCACGGACGGCGTGGTGCTCAGCCGGAACGGCCGGTCGGCCGTGTTTCTGCCGCAGGTGGCCACCGAACAGGGATGGAATCGCGACCAGATGCTGACCGCGCTCTCCCGCAAGGCAGGGCTGCCGCCCGACGCCTGGCGCGAGGGGGCCACCTTCCTCGTCTTCCAGGCGGAGGTCTTCGGCGAGGCTGAATGATGAGAGGCTCACGCAATCTGCTTATCTTGGTGTGCGGGCTGTTCTCGATCGCCGCCCAGACGCTGTTGTTCCGCGAATTCCTGACCACGTTCGAAGGGGGCGACATCAGCGTCGGCATCTTCTTCGGCACCTGGTTTCTATGGGTCGGCATCGGCGCGCGGCTGGTCCGCCGGGAGTCGCCCGTTGGCAACTGGCTGCAGAACAACATCGAAGTGCTGCTGCTGGGCTATGTACCCGCCTTTGTTCTGGCGCTGCTCTTGATCGCTCAGGCGCGCCCGCTCGCGGGCGTGGACGCATTCGCCCTGCTGTCCGTCAGCAACATCGTGCTGTTGTCGGCGGTGGTCAATGCCCCGGTCAGCCTGATCACGGGCCTGTTGTTCCCGGTTGCCTGCCGCTGGTTCCAGCGCGACGGCGGGGGCGCCGTGGCGCGCGTCTACCGGATGGAGGTGGCCGGCAGCTTTTTCGGCGGCATCGGCACGACCCTGCTCCTGGCCGCAGGCGCGAGCCCGATGTGGATTTTCTTTATCCTGGCGCTGCTCGTTTCCTTGGCGGCGCTGGCCGTCCGACTGGCCAAGCCGCGGGGCTGGACATGGGCCGTGGTTCCGCTCGCCCTGCTGATTTGCTTGCTGGCCGGCGTCGATGGCAGGCTCACCGCGCGGCAGCAGTCGGCCAAATGGGCGCGGCTGCTGCCCCGCGAAAGTTTCCGCGGCGCCTTCCAGACACCCCAGGCGGAGTACCTGCATGGCGTCTACCAGGACCAATGGGTGGCGTTGCGCGATGGCGCCACGTGCGAGGTGCTTCCCGACACCAGCGGCAGCGGACGGACGGCGGGCACCGCCCTCTGCCAGAATCCCGGTGCGCGGAGCATCCTGGTCATCGGCTCGGGGCTCGGCCTGTGCTACCGCTTGCTGACGCTGCCACAGATCGAACAGGTGACCCGGGCGCATAGCGACGGCGCGTATGTGCGCACCGTCGAACGCTACATTCCGCCGCAATTCAAAGTCGACGACGACCGGTTGCAGCGCTACGGCGGCGACATCCGCACGCGGCTGGCCGCCATGACAAACCAATTCGATCTGGTTCTCCTGAATCTCCCCGACGCGGCCAGTGCGGTCCTCAACCGCTACTACACGGTTGAAGGTTATCGCCGCATGCGGGATGCGTTGCGTCCCGGCGGCGTGCTGGCGGTCCGGATCGCGGGAGGGGCGAATCGCATGGGGCCGGAGCAGGTCAACCTCGGCGCTTCGGCGTGGCGGACGCTGCTGCAGGTTTTTCCCCGCCTGGTGCTCGTGCCGGGTGAAGAGACGTGGCTCATCGTCTCCGTGACGGGCAGTCTCTCCGGCGACCCCGGCACGCTGCGTGACCGCCTGGCCGCGGTCCCGGGTGGCCGCGGCCTCTATCCGCCGGAGGCCCTCCTCTCCACCTACCTGCCCGACCGGGCCGCCGCCGCGCTGGACCTTTACGCACGGGCGGACCTGCCCGAACGACTGATGATCAACCGCGATGCCCGGCCGCTGGCACACCTCTACGGCCTGCTGCTCGCGGCCAAGCAGGCGGGAGCGCCAGGAATGCTTTTCATGAAACGCCTCGCGGTGTCCGGCATCTTCGTCTTCGTCGTCCCCATCCTGGTCTTCGCCATGCTGCGGCTCATCCTGGTCCGCCAGCGGGACTTGGCCGGCGGCGCCGCGGGACATGACGGTTCGTTGCTGGTCTTCTCGTCGGGCTGGGTTGGGATCGGCATCATGATCGTCCTGATGTACGTCTACCAGACGGTCTATGGTTCCCTCTATCTCCACATCGGGATTGTCTCGGCGCTGTCGATGGCCGGTCTGACGGCCGGCGCCTCCCTGATGGCGCGCCAGGCGAACCGCCTGCCGCACCGCCGCATCGAGATCGGCGTGCTACTGGCCCACGCCGCGATCCTGATTGCGATCGCCTGCTGGCCGGTGCACCGGTGGACGCATGCCGGCTTCACCGTCGCCTTTCTGCTGTGCGGTCTCTGCGCCGGTTGCTATTTTCCGCTGGCGGCCAGCCGGCTGGCCGGTGCCGGATTGGAGACGGGTGAGGCTGCCGGCAGGCTGGAGACCGCCGACCACATCGGCGCCGCGGCGGGGGGATTGCTGACCGGACTCATCCTTGTGCCCACCCTTGGCCCCCGGGCCGCTCTGCTGGTGCTGGCCCTGTTGCTGCTGACCAATCTCCCGCCCGTCCTGGCCCGCGGGCCTGAACCGGAAGGCGTCCGCCTCCCCGCAACGGTCACGGCCAGGCTGCGCCGGATCGGAATTATTCTGGCCTGCATCGCACTGACGGTTCTCCTCTGCGCCCGCCTGCTGTCACGGTACACGACAGCCGACGAACCCTCGCGGCCGCGCCCGGCCGCGCCGCCTCCGCGGCTTCAGTCATCGGCGGGCCTGCCCGCCGATATCGAACGTATGGAACCGGACTCGCCCGGCGACGGCCGCCCGCGCACCGTCGATCTGCAGCACGTCCGCACGCTGATTCAGCAGGGGCGGCTGTCCGACAAAGAGGCCCTGTTCTACGAACTGGTCGATCCGCCCTGACACCCATGCAGGCGATGCGGAGCCAACCTTTCTGCCGACACCCTTGAAGTTCGGTGGCGAAGAGAAAATGACGACCCAGCCCAAAAAGGCGGTGAGGGCCACGGGAATCAGGCCTATACGAGCTAGTTTTCTCGAAGCCAAGGATTGAGAACCCGGGCACCCGATGCCTGGATGTCCGAGACATTCCGCGTAACCACCGTCAGCCCGTGAACAAGGGCGGTTGCCGCAATCAAGCCATCGATCACCGGAAGCGCCAGACCCCGTTCGCTGGCCCGGGCGCAGACAATTCCCCACTGTTCCGCGACATCCAGGTCGACCGTCAACACGCGGTCGGCAAAACGCGGTTTAAGCTCTCCGTCGATCCACTGTCCCAGTCGGATACGTTTCCCTCCGTCTTGGAGCCTTTCAACGCCTTTGCGCAATTCGCCTAACGTCAGGACGCTTAGAAAAAGCTGTGATTCACTCTGCTGATCAACCCACATGACCACCGAAGGATCGGGGCGCGGCTTCACCAGCTCGGACAACAAACAGGTGTCCAGCAAATATTTCATAGCGCGACCTCACGGCCCGTGTCAGCATCGCGTGTGAACGCGTCCGGCGGCAACTCGTCAAGCGGTGAATCCCGGAAGAACTTCACAAGACCTCCCCTCCCACGCCCACGGCGGCTGGACAATTCTTCAAAGGCCGCCATCGAAAGAACAATGACGACATCCTGTCCACGCCGCGTCACCCGTTGAGGCCCGTTTTTCATCGCCTCTTCGACAACGGCACTGAACTTTGCCTTGGCATCCTGCAAGGGCCAACTTTTCACTGCAATTTTCCTTTCTCAACTAGTCAGACTAGTCTGCATCGTTTTCAGATGAAATGCAAGTGCCTTTTGTGTTCCATTTTTGTTCACCTGTTGATTTCTTTCACATCGATCCCGCAGAAGGCGCTGCCGGACTCCCGCACGACCAGCTTGACAAGAACGGCACTGTCCACTTCCGATCAACTTCTTTGACGCCCATCCCGCATCATTCAAGCAACAGAATGTCGCCGTCCTCGAGCCGGGGCAAGGTCACGACGAGCCGGGCGCCTTCCCGGCGGTGCGGGATCGTTGCGCGCAACCAGAGGGATCTGACCGTGTTGACCGGCCCGGCGTCGCGCACGACGAGGGTGACCGGCGCTGCGGGAACCAGGTCGCGGCCGCGCCCGTCGGCCCCGGCCTTGTAGGCCCAATTCATCAGCAGGACGGCCCGTCTCCCCGATGCGGCGTGCTTCAGCAGCACACCCTCGATCAGGGGATGGGACGCCGCGACCACGGGCTCGACGCCCGCCGCCAGCGCAGGTGCCGCGACAAACGCCCGCTTGTCGTCCCTGAAATCCCGGGCCATGTCGTAATCCGGCCGCAACACATCGGCGGCATATTCCAGGCCGGCATAGAAGCCCACGACATATACCCACCCCTTGCCTGCGGCGCGCCGGATGGCCGCCACGTCGCCATCGACGTAGGTCGCCAGAACCTCGGCGCCGGGCTCGGGTTCGAGCACCTCGCGTCCGACAGCCAGCTCGAACGAGCCGCCGAACGGAACCTGGCCGCTGACCCGGGCGCCCGCGGGCGCGTCTCGCTCCCGCGCGATGCCGGCCAGGTCGGTGGACCCGTAACGGCGCACCCCGCCCCACATCTCGACCGGGGTGCGCGGCTTCAGCCCCAGCAGGGGTGCCAGGGCCGCGAGCGGCAGGCCGGCTTCGTCATGCACCAACCCGCCGGCGCCGGTGTAGAGCACCCCGCCGGCCTCGACCCAGCCGGCCAGCTTCTCGGACACGTCCCGGCGGACGGCGGCGCCGCTGATGTAGATCACCCGGTACCGCGACAGATCCTCGCTCAGCAGGTAGCCTTCGTCCAGCGCATCCACGGACAGGTGCGCGTGCGTCAGCGCCTGGTAGACCCACTTGCCGTTCTCCCAGGCGGCGTGACTGGCGTCGAGAATGGCCGAGGTCTGGGGCCTGACCACGGCCACCGCGGCCGGGTGCGCCCAGGCGGCATCGTAGATCACCGGTTCCGCCTCGCCGATCATGTGCACCGTGCGGCTCATGGCTTCCAGAACCGGAAATTTATAGAACTTGGCGAAGGTGTCGGGATGCACATAGTCCGGTCCGTACGTGTACCAGTAGATCGCGCGAACCTGCCGCGCCACCGCCGTCAGGGTCCGCTGCACGACAGCGCCGCGCTCGGGCTTGACCATCAGACCGAACGCCGTGCCCAGTTTCTCCTGGTGGATGCGACCCACATCGCAGAGATAGCTGTCCCAGCCCCAGACGCGCGGGTCGCGGTTGGACGTTTCGTACATGAAGGCGTTGTCCGCCTGGCGGTACCAGTCGAAGAAGTCCAGGCTGTGGCCGCCCATCAGGAAGGTGTTCCCGCGCAGGGCGAAGCTGTACGCCCACGGCTGCCGGGCCTCGGGCGTGTCGGTCCGTCCCTCGGCCAGCGCCCGGCGTTTGGCATCGTTCTGTGCGACGAGGGCCTGGCGCAGCGGAGCGAAAACGCGGGCTGAGCTCTCGTTGTTGAAGCGCGCCGAATAGTAGCGCAGTCGCGACAGCCCGTAGTCCGGCAGCGGAATCGTGGCCGCCGCGGGGGCGGGGTCCGCGTCGTCGGCAACCCGGTCGTCTCCCGGCATTTCGCCCATGACGTGCGCGCCGGGATCGCCGGCATCGTCGGTGGAGCCAGGCCCGACCGACGCGCTCCGCGCGGTCTCCGCCTCCCGCGCGGGGGCGGCCCTGGCCGCGTCGTCCTCCGGCTTGCGCGCACCTGCGGGCCGGGCGAAGTAGCCATAGGTGGGGCGGATAACGTCCCACTGCTTCGCGCCAAAGTCCGCCAGCGTCAGCCCGAAGCCCCGGACATAGTCGCGAAACGCCTCGCAGCAGTAGGGGCAGGCGCCCATGTGCGCCTTGCGTTCAGGCGCCCGGTCGAACACGGATCCGATTTCGCTGATGGTCTGGAACCAGTATTCCTCGTAAGGCGTCTGGCGGATCCGCGCCAGGATCTGCTGAACCCCGGCGCGGGTCTTTTCGGCAAGACCGGCGTTGACGGGGTGATAGGGACACCCGTCGCCCGGACGGGCTTCGGCACCCCGCCCGAATTCGGGAAGCAGGTACTGCGACTGGGCGCCGGGCAGGTTCTGGTTGTCGCCGCGCGCACGCCCGAAGGCCGCCGCCACGCCGGTCCGGTTCCGGACCGCCTCGTCCACTTCGTCGCGGAAGCCGTAGAACAGGCCGTTGACGCCGAGTTGGCGGACGGCGCGGTATTCGTGGCGATAGACCTCCCGGCTGGCGATGGCGCGCGACTCGCAACAGGTCATGAAGACATAGCGTTCAGGCAGACGCCCGCCGGCCCAGGGCAGGGCTTCCAGCCGATCAGCACGGCGTTTCGCGTACTCGGTGAGCCCGCAGGTCTCTTCGATAAACCCGGGGCCCGGGGGGAGCGGGGGCTGGCCGCTTCCGGCATCGAGCCGGTGCACGGCGAACCGGGCGATGACCGTGTTCCCATCCGTCGCGGACTCGGCGAACGTCTTGAGGACCTTGCCCTGAAAGCTGACCTCGAACTCGACGGTGACGTTCGTGATGGCGACGGGGACATTCAGCTCCCGCACCGGCTCCTTTCGCTGCCGCACCGCTTGCGGCTGCATGCCGCGGACCTGAATGATCGGGAAAGCCCCGAGGAGCGACACCGGAATGGCCGGCGACCAGACGCCCCGGTTGAGCCACAGGTGCGTGAAGACCTGGCCCGGCTCTTCGATGAATGCCCGGCCGGCAGCCGGCTGCTCATCGCCGAGGTCGATGATTTCCTCCCGCTCCGTCCCGTCGCCCGATCCCGGTCCCGGCCCCAGGGCCGCCACGGGGGCGTACTGCGTGAACTCGAACGGTCGGTCATTGCGGTTGAAAACCAGGCGCGCAAACGCCGCCGGCTTGCAGTCGACGACGCGTGCGCGCACCACAACCTCGGCCGGCGTGGCGCCGTCGGGCAGGGGTCGGAAACTGGCATTCAGCGTCGCCGGAATCCGGCTGGCGGACGGGCTGGCGGCGAAGCAGATGGCGGCGGCGAACGCGGCGGCGGCCATGGACACCATCGTCCAGCGCCGCCTCGCGGCGTCCCCCCCTGCTCCTTGACACTGCGGATCGCCGTCCCCGGAAGTCGGGGCTTGTCCACACGTGCTGTTGCCGACCGCGATCAAGTGGCGCAAACGCACCAGACCGCCATGGGGGATGACTTTCACGGGGAAACGGTAGTTGAAAGGGAGGGGAAGCGTCAAGAGGAAAGACAGGAAAGACAGGCGCTCCTGCTACGAGAGTTGCGGCGATCCTGCCACCCATCCATGCACGATCCTTGTTCGGGAAGCGGCTTCACCGGGAGGGCTCGTCCCCCCCTTCATTTTTTTGAATTAACGCGTTGTTTTATCATGTCAATTGACAATTCAACGCGTTCTTATTAAGATAAAGCCCATTTTTGAATGAGAAGGGGATTCGCGTGAAGAGAGAAGCATCCGCAAAACTGGATCGATGGCTGGAACAACCGGACCGGAAACCGCTGGTGCTGCGAGGCGCTCGGCAGACCGGAAAGACATGGATTGTCCGGGATCTGGCCGAACGGCAGAAGCGGGACCTGATTGAGATCAATTTTGAACGTAATCCGGAGTTCGCCTCCTATTTCGAAAAGAATGATCCAGCTGGAACGCTCGCGCTGCTGGGCGCGGAATTCGGTCGCTCCGTACGCCCCGACACCGCCTTGCTTTTTCTGGATGAAATCCAGGCCGCCCCGCAGGTGTTTGCCTCTTTACGCTGGTTCAAGGAGGAGTTGCCGTCGCTGCCGGTCATCAGCGCGGGGTCCCTTCTCGATTTTGTTCTCGCTTCGCATGCCTTCAGCATGCCGGTCGGACGCATCAGCTACTTCTATCTGGAACCGATGTCGTTCCTCGAATTTGTCTGCGCAACCGGGAACATGCCGCTCTATGAGACACTCAAGGCCGTCTCGCTGGATCATCCGCTCAATGAGTCCCTCCACCGGAAATGCCTCGACTTGTATCGACTGTATTGCCTGTGCGGCGGAATGCCGGAATCCGTGAGCAAATGGGTGGCATCGGCGGATGTCAACGCCTGCATGGATGTGCAGACCGATCTACTGGCAACCTTGCGCGACGACTTCAACAAATACGGGAAGAACAGCGCCCTGCTCCGTAAGACGTTCCGATCAGCCGCCGATCAGCTCGGTGGCAAGTTCGTGCTCAGCCGTGTCGATGAAGGTATCCGCTCCGGCGAGGTCAAAGCAGCACTCAATCTGCTTTCCATGGCCCGCGTGCTCACTCCTGTTCGGCATACGGCGGCGAACGGCCTTCCGCTGGGTGCGGAGGCCAATGAGAAGTTTTTCAAGATGCTCTTGATCGATATCGGGCTGGTATCGGTGCAACTCAGTCTTGGCCGTATGAAGCCGGATGTCATCACAAATCTTGTCTTCAGCAACCGAGGTGCACTGGCCGAGCAGTTTGTTGGACAGCAGATACGCTATGCGCTGGCCGGGGCCGGAGATCCCGAACTTTACTACTGGCAACGAACCGGCGGCCGGCAGGGCGAAATCGACTACTTGGTTCAGGACGGCAACCGCCTTGTTCCGATTGAGGTGAAATCAGGAAGCGAAGGTGCGATGAAATCGCTTCACCAATTCATGTTCGACAAGAAGCTCGACACGGCGGTTCGCCTGGACGCCAATCTGCTGTCAAGAATCGCTATGAGCGTAAAAACCACGCAAGGCGACAGCGTCGAATACACACTGCTTTCCATTCCGATCTATCTGGCGGAACGAATATTCGATCTGCTTCACTCGTAGCCGTGCTCGGCAAGCGCGTCGTTCAGAAAATCGGGAAACTGAATTTCGCTCCGCGTCTTGTGGCGGCCGATGGGATCGGTCTTGACGGGGATGCGCGCCAGGGGGATGCCGAGGAAGCCTTCGAGCCGCGTCAGTTCGCACGCCTGCTGCAGGACGAAGTCCTCGAGGCGCACCTTGATCCACTTCGCGGGGCGCGGCGTCGCGCGGACGAGGTCGTTCTGGTATTTCCAGGAGATCGCCCGCCGGATGAACAGGTCCTCCGTCTCCGGATAGTCGATCCCGAAATTGTGGAGGTCGTCCGTGATATGGTTGCCGGTGATGCAGTCGCGGGGGTTGCGGACCCAGAAGATGTAGTTGATCTCGGGAAACATCCGCCGGATCCAGGGGAAGCACAGGGTGGTCTCGGGGATCTTCCAGCCCTTGTTGGGATTGTCGCTGGCGAAGACACTCGTCAGATAGCGTTCGATCAGATCCTTGAACGCCTGCGGGATCTCCATGGTCTGGACGGGAGCGAAGTCCCAGCTCAGTCCGCCGCGCCAGGGGATGTAGCGGGCGATGATGCGGCACGCCTCGTACATCGCTTCGGGGGGGAGCAGGTCGCCCGAGACGTTCAGCGGTTCGCCCATGAAGACGCCGCTTTGGGAGAGGGTGTGGGAGATGGCGCGCGTGCCGGAGTGGCCGCGGCCGATGATCGTTGTCATCATGAACGGTAGCCTTTGCGTTCGCAGAATTCCCCGACGTGCACCGCCTGCCCCGTCTGGATGGATTCGATGGCGGCGGCCAGGACTTTCTGCGCCGCCAGTCCGTCGGCGCCCGAGCCGTCGATGGCGTCGGGGGCGTCGCTCGCCAGCACCTGCTCGACGAAGCGGGCAATGCGGTTGCGGAAGGTGTCGTCGAAGCTCCCCAGGCCGCCGAAGACGGGGTTGGTGTAGACCTGCTTGACGGGGTCGCCCGCGGGGTAGAGGGTGGCCTCGCGGTACATGTCTTCGATCACGAGGCGTCCCTTGACGCCGGCGACCTCGCAGCGTTCCATGGGATGGCCGCGCTGGATGTCGTAGCTGCCGGTCAGGTGGCCCAGGGCGCCGCAGGCGAAGCGCAGGTTGAACTGCGCCGTCGACCAGATCGTCCGCCCCGGCGCCTTCATCGCATTGCAGTGGACCGTCTCGATGTCGCCGCAGAAGTGGCGCATGATATCGACCGTGTGGGGGTGCAGCGCCTTGATCTGGAACCAGGGCGAGCTCTCCTGCGGGTTCATGATCCACATGCTCATGTTCATGAAGAGGAGGTGGCCGATGCGCCCCTCGTCCATCCACTGCCGCGCCAGGCGGGCGGCCGGGGTGAAGCGGTGGTTCATGTTGATGCCGTAGCAGAGCCCTTGTGTGCGCGCGCAGGCGACCATCTCCGTTGCCTGGTCGATGTCGTTGGAGATGGGCTTCTCACCGAGGACGTGCACGCCGGCGCGCAGGGCCTGCATCGTCGGCAGGTGGTGCTCGCTGCCATACTCGACCCCGCCCGTGGCGACGCTGACCGACGCGGGGCGCGCCTCCCGGAGGAGCGCATCGACCGCGTAGTAGGCCGGCACGCCGAGCCGGGCGGCGGCGGCATCGGCCCGCTCGCGGTTCCAGTCGCAGACGCCGACCAGTTCCGCGTTCGGGAGCGACTGGTAGATGGATGCGTGCTTGTTGCCGATGGAACCCAGACCGATGACGCCGACCCGGAGGGTCTTCGCGCCGGAGCTCACAGCTTGGCGGCTCCGCGCTGGGTTTGCAGTTCCTTGAGCTGGGCCTGCAGCTTCTGGGCGGCCTGGGGCGAGCCGATGTGCAGCGTGTCGTAGGCCTGCTGCGACGATTTGAAGGGCTTGTCGCCATGGCCGTGCCAGCCGAGGTTGGTGTAGATCGGGTCGCGGCGTCCGGTCTCCTTTTCGCGCTTGGCGATATGCGCCAGCATCCGCGCCTGCAGCAGCTTCACGACGGCCGGCTCCTGCTCGGCGAGGTTGTGGTCTTCGCCGGGGTCGCGAACCAGGTCGTACAGCTCGACTTTGGGCTTGAAGTGGAAATCGGGCTCGAGGGCCTGCATCAGCTTCCACTGCGGGGTGCGCCAGCCATGCTTGCGCATCCAGGTGCATTCGGTGATGTAGAACTCCGATTCCACGGCCCGTTCGCCGCCCGCGAGGAGCGGCGCCAGGCTCCGTCCGTCGAACGCAATCCGGCTTTCGATGCCCAGCAGATCGAGGATCGTCGGCATGACGTCCTTCAGCTGGCAGAGGCTGTCGTTGCGGAAGCCTGCGGGCACGCGGCCGGGCATGACGAAGGCCAGCGGCACGCGGAGGACGTTGTCGTAGATGCTGTGGTGGTCAAAGTAGCAGTCGTGGTCGTAGAGCGTTTCGCCGTGGTCGGAGTCGAAGACGGTCAGCGTGTTCTTCTCCAGTCCGAGCCGCTTCATCTCCGTGAGGAGGTTGCCGATGGCGGCGTCCATGTAGGCGATGGCGCCGTCGTACTGGGCGCAGACGTAGTCCTTGTCGGTGCAGCCGGGGGGGAACCAGCTCGCGAAGTAGTCGCAGAACGGCTTGAAGGCATAGACGGGGTCGAGCGAGCGGTTCTGCGGATCGCATTCGTTGCCGCTGTAGAAGAGGCGTTCGAAGGGGAGCGGCGGCAGGTAGGGGGAGTGCGGGTCCATGTGGCGCATGAAGAGGAAGAAGGGCTTGCCGCTGTCAACCAGTTCGCGCAGAACCGGGATCGTGGCGACGTTCAGGTTCTCCGCCTTGGGGCTGCGCCCCGTCTCCCACGAGCCCCAGCCCGGGAAGTCGACGTACTTCTGGAATCCGCGCGAGGCGGGGTTGCCGCTGAAGCCGACGCAGACGGTGGTGTAGCCCTGCTTGCCGAGCACTTCGGCCAGGGTCGAAACGTGGTCGCCCAGCGGCCCCTTGTGGCGCAAGGCGACCACGTCGGTGCCGAAGACATCCATGCCGGTGAACATCGAGGAATAGCCCGGCGTGGTGGGGACGCTCGGGCTGAAGCAGTGCGAGAAGGCGGCGCCCTGCGCGATGAACTTGTCCAGGTGCGGCGTGGTCAGCTTGTCGTAGCCGAAGAGGCTCATATGGTCGGTGCGCAGGCTGTCCATCCCGAAGAGGATCAGGTTGGGCGGGCGGGCGGCGGACGCCGCGGCGTTGCGGACGGGTTTGGATGCAGCTTTTCTAGCAGTCATGGTTGTCTCCTGTGGATTATCGGTCGGATCGGTCGGATCGGTCGGATCGGAATCAAGTTATCGGGCGCCGCAGGCCTGCAGGCAGGCCTGCATGTGGCCGCGGGATTCGGCGGCGATGAGGGCGCATTGCGTGACGGTGAAGGCCTTCGCGCCGATGACCTCCAGGTTGACCGCGCCGGTATAGCCGGCCTCGTGCAGCACGCGGATGAAGCCGAGCAGGTCGATGTCGCCGCGGCCGTTCGCCTGCATGGCAGGCGTTCCCGGGTTCTGCTGGCGCCCCTTGCAGTCGCGGATGTGGACGTGCTTGATCCGCGAGACGACGGCGGCAAGCGCCTCGACGGGGTTCTCCCCCGCGCGGTGGATGTGGCTGGGATCCATGTCGAGCCCAAAGGCGGGCGAATCGACGGACTCCAGGACGCGCAGCGTGGTCGGCGTGTTGAACATGGCGGCGCCGACATGCGCCTTGACGCAGAGGGTTACGCCGTGGTCTTCGGCCATCTTGGCGAGCGTCTTGAGATTGGCGAGCATGGCCTTGAAGCTCTCCTCGTCGGCGGATTTGCCGCCGGGGCCGCAGTTGATGACGGGGATGCCCGCCGCCACGGCGGCCTCCATGGCGCGCTTCATCACCTGGAAATCCTGGCTGGGCTGCTCCATGGCGAGGAGCGCCAGGCCGGTGCGCGCCGCGAGGTCACGGATCAGCGGCACGCATTCCTGCCACCGATCGATCACCAGGTGTTCGCTCATGCCGTTGATCGCGGAGATCTCGATGCCGTCGTAACCCGCCAGCTGGATGTTGGTGAAGGCGGTCTCCAGATTGTGGCCGCCGAATAAAACCGAATTCGCTCCCAATTTCATGATGGTTCTCCCGGTGAGGTTCAAAGCGCCTGGTCGACGCCGCCCGCGCGGTGCTGCGAGGGGAGCGGATGGGGCACGACGACGGCGCCGCCGTTCTCGTAGGACTGGATCGCCGCAAAGGTGTATTCCAGCGTGGCGAGCGCATCGCGCCCGGAGGCGCGCAGGCGGTTCTTCGGCACCTGGTTCGTGACATCCTCGAGGAAGGCGTGGATGCGGTTCGGGAAGGTGGTGCCGAAGTCGGTGACGCCGGTGTTGTGAACCTGCGGCGGCGGCGCCTTGCCCAGGCCCTTCGTGTCGGCGTCCTTGGCGTCGGGCGAGCCCGGCGCGGGAATGTAGGTGAATTTCTCGACGCAGTTCTCGATGATGAAGGTGCCGCGCGTCCCGCCCACCTCGACGCTCCACCAGCCGCCGAGCCCCATGGTTCCGTCGCCGCGCTGGCTGTAGAGATAGCCGATGCAGCCGCTGGCGAAGCGGACGTGGATGCTGTTCAGCGAAACCATCAGGTCGCCTGCGGCCCGCCGGTGATGCGGGCGGTCCATGAAGGCCTGGACGTGGGTGATGTCGCCGCAGAAGTGGCGCATGATGCTGAAGGGATGGGCGAGGAAGGCCTTGACGTGGGCATAGGGGAAGCCGGCGAAGTTGCCGGCGTCGGGTCCGCCGTAGTTGTACTCGCCGCCGGGGAAGCCCATGCGGTGCAGGCAGAAGAGCTGCTCGCCGATCTTCTTCTCGCGGATCAGCGCGTCGGCCCGCGCGGCGGGCTCGGTGAAGTAGTGGTTGAGGTTGCAGCCGAGGTAGCGGTCCTGCCGGACGGCGAAGGCCACCATCTCGCGCGCCTCCTCGATGCGGTTCGAGATCGGCTTCTCGACCAGGACGTGCTTGCCGGCGGCCAGCGCCTCCATCGTCGGCGCATAATGCCAACCGCCGTTTTCGTCGCCGCCCGTCGAGACATCAACGATCTCGATCTCGGGATGGGCCACCAGCATCGCCTGGAGCGAGGTGAAAGCGGGAACACCCAGGTCCTTCCCCAGCTTGTCGGCCCGCTCCCGCACCACGTCGCAGACCGCGACGAGATCGGCCAATTCATCCTGCTTGTGACAGTTCGCATGCGTGGTTCCGATTCCACGCGCGCCGACAACACCGACTTTCAAGGCCATGATAAGGGATCTCCAATAACCGCACGGTTGTGCAAATGCCGCCCATTATAGAGAGCCCGCCGCAATTGCGCCATTGACAAAATCGGCAAAGATTAGCACAATCCTGCCACCCGTTATGAAGCCTGCCAACACCCGCAAGATCCGCTCCGCCGCCGTCTTCCACGACCACGACCTGCCGATTGCCGTTATGCGCATGGCCAACCACGGCAGCACCCCGCTGCACAGCCACGACTTTCACGAGCTGGTGCTGATCACCGGCGGCGGCGGAAGCCACATCACGGCGCACGGGGCCTATTCGCTGAAG
Organism: uncultured Lentisphaerales bacterium; assembly: GCA_964592855.1. Taxonomy (GTDB): domain Bacteria; phylum Verrucomicrobiota; class Kiritimatiellia; order RFP12; family JAAYLN01; genus JAAYLN01. Next base: position 18,496 of record CAZQKI010000007.1, on the reverse strand, counting down.
GCAGGCGACGTCTTCCTGATCCGCGGCAGCACCACACACGGGTACGCCGAGACCGACCGGCTCGTGCTGGTCAACGTCCTCTTCAATCCGAAGCGGGCCCGGCTGCCGCTGAACGAGCTCGACCTCGGCGCGGTCCCCGGCTACCACGCGCTTTTCAAGATCGAGCCGCAGATGCGGCAGGCGGGGCGCGACGGCCTGCGCCTCGGGCTCAATGCGGCGCAGCTTGAACGCGCCAGCGCGATCATCGAAGAGCTGGGCGAGGAGCTGCAGGCCCAGCGTCCCGGGTGCCGCTTCATGGCCTGCGGCAACCTCATGCGGCTGATCGGCTTTCTGTCCCGGTGCTACTCGGCCCTGCAGGAACCGCGGACCGAGCCGGTGCTCGGCATCAGCCGCGCGCTCAGCTACATCGAGCAGCACTACGGCGAGCCGCTGACCATCGGCCAGCTCGTCCGGGAGGCCCGCATGTCCGAAAGCACCTTCATGCGGCGGTTCCGCGAGGCCGTCGGACGCACCCCGGTCGACTACCTGATCCACACGCGCGTGACCCGTGCCTGCGAGCTGTTGCGCCAGAACGACGGACAGAAGCTGGCGGTGATCGCCGAGGCCTGCGGCTTCGAGGATGCCAACTACTTCAGCCGGCAATTTCACCGCATCATGGGCTGCACGCCGCGGGCCTACCGTTCGGCGACGCCCGCGCTCCATTAGTTTGCAGTTTGCAGCGGGTACAATCTGCTCTACACTGGCGGGCATGAATTTGGCCCCGCTGGACATCCTGGTTCTCGCCGACCTGCACTACACAACACTGGCGCGCCGCAACTGCCCCTGCACCGCCCGGCAGGCGCCGTTGGCGCTGATGCTCGTTCACAAGGCGCTGGCGCGGCTCCGTCACGAGGGCATCACGCCCGGGCTGATCCTGCTGCTCGGCGATCTGGTGGACGACGGCGACGCCCCCGATGCCCGGAACGACCTGGCGCGGCTGGCGGGCGAACTGCAGCGGTCGGGGATCCGCGTGCTGGCGGTTCCGGGCAACCACGACGGACCGCCCGAGACGGTCGGACAGCTGTTCGATTCGGCGCCGGGGCTGCACCTCGTCGACGGCTACGGCTTTCTCCTTTTCCACGACACGCGCGTCGCGGGCGACCACTACACCCGCGCCCCGGAGGCGCTCGCCTGGCCGGCCGAGGCCGCCCGTCGTCATCCCGGCGTGCCGCTCATCGCCCTGCAGCACAACCCCCTCCATCCGGCGATCGATTCCGCTTATCCCTACCTGCTCGACAACGCCGATGCGGTGCGGGACGCCTACGCGGCCGCGAAGGTGACGGCCTCGTTCAGCGGGCACTTTCACCGCGGACAGCCGCTTCACGAGCATCAGGGCGTGCCGTACGCCATCGTCCCGGCGCTGGCCGAAGCCCCCTACACCTTCCTCCATCTGCGGCTGGACGGCGGCCGGGTGGAGGCGACAACGCATGCCCTGCAAGTCGAGGTGCCGGGCCTCTGCGATGTCCACTGCCATACCGAGTTCGCCTACTGCGCAACCACCGTCGCGGCGGGAGTGAACACCCTGCTGGCAGAGCGTCTTGGCCTGCATCGGATCTGCCTGACCGAGCATGCCTTTCACCTTTACTTCCCCAAGGAGATCGCCTGGACGTACAACTGGCAGCGCGACCGCAGCCTGGCCGACGCCGTATGGACCCGCGATCCCCGGCGCGGCCGCATGGCGGCCTACCGTTCGTTTGCCGACGCGCAGCGCGGACCGAACGTCCGCATCGGGCTCGAGGTGGATCTGATGGCGGGGGGCGAACTGCTGCTGCATCCCGGCGATGCCGCGGGTTGGGATCTGCTGGTCGGCGCCATTCATGAGATCGACATCCTGAAGCGGAGCGAGACGCCGCAGGCGGAGATGGAGCGGCTGTTCCTGCGCGATCTGGAGCGCTTGCTGACCTTTCCCATCCAGGTGCTGGCGCATCCTTTCCGCATCTTCACCCGCCACAAGATGGCTAAGCCCGCGCACCTGTACCGGACCGTCGCCCGCAAGCTGGCCGACGCGGGGATTGCCGCCGAAATCAACTTCCACACCAACCAGCCCGAGCCCGATTTCATCCGCGCCTGTCTGGACGCGGGAACCCGGATCGCCCTCGGCAGCGACGCCCACAGTCTGGAGGAGGTGGCGGACTTCCATCCGCACATCCGCATCCTGCGCGAAGCCGGGCTGGCGGTGGACGATCTCGCCCGGAATTTGTACGCCCCGGAGTAGCCGGAACCGCTCCGCCAAAGAAAATACGCCGAAATCCTAGCGGATTCCGGCGTATTTTTACGTTCAGGGGGTGCCGTCCCGGCTACTTGATGACCGCCCGGTAGAAGAGGTTGGCATTCGTGATACCCTCGAACGTGTAGGTGTGTTCGTCTCCACCCGCGCCATCATTGAAAACCGCACCGGTGATCGCGGTGCCGGCGACATCCTCAAACGTCCCGCTCAGCAGGCTGGCCCGCGACTGCAGGTAGAGCATGCCGTTGATGTCGCCCGCGTTGAAAGGCGTAATCGTGTTGCGTTCCATTTTCACCGTCACTTGCATCGTCGTCCCGACGAAGTTGATCGCCGTCACCTTCAGGTTTGCCGTCGTGGTGAGGGTCGGATCGGTGTTCATCAGGAATTCCTGATCGACACTGAAGGGGTCGCCATCGCCGGCGGCCACGGCTTGCTCGGACCATCCCGCGAGCCAGCTGATCGGAATGTTTTCGCCGTAGGTGTTGACGGCTACGAAGGTGACATGGTTGCTGATGTCCGTGGTCATCGAAGCGGCCTGCCACAGATAGTTGCTCAGACCGATTGCATCCGCCACGGTTGCGCCGTTCGATTTGAAGGTTCCGATGCGGTACCAGGGATCGGCGGCATAGGGGATCCCGGCGCTGCTTCCCGTAGTGACCTGCTCGCTGATGAGTGTGGTGGCCACGCCGTCATGCAGTCCATGGGGACCGATGACCGAGGTCAGCAGGACGTAGCCCGTAGGCGGCGGGGCGAGTTCGCCCAGGCTCTCGCCGACGTTGACGTTGCCCGGCGAGAAGAAGTCGCTGGGCGAGGATGGCCAGTAGAAGTCGGCAAATACCAAGGCGTTGGCCTTCGACGTGCGCATCGCGAGGGCCACGGGATCCCACCCGTCGTCAAAGCCGATGTACGTGTAGCCCAGCGATTGCAGATTGCCCCTGGCCGAAGTGCCGAAGCAGAGCTTTTGTTCCACGGCACCGCAACTGCGGATCAGACGGAGTCCGCCATGCTGCGGTACATTCTTGTACTTCACCGTGGCAAAGGTCTGATTCACATTCGCCACGCTAGCGTCGCCCCAGACGAAGAAGCCCCATCCGTTGATCTTGTCGTTCAAGAGGGTCGGGGTGGTGATGACACAGAAGTCCTGAACGACCGGCGGCAGCGAATAGTTGCTCAGCTCGATGCGCCAACCGCTGATGTCCGCCTGAGCCGGTCCGATCAGTTCGACGAAATCGCCGACCGGTTCATAGCCATCCAGCGCGGAATTGAGTTCATTGACCCAGACCGAATAAGGCGGGCAGGAATAGACGAAGTAGTATGGCGACCAGCCCTTCGTGACGTAATTCGAGTTGAGGTTGATGGGAGCGTACCATGCCGGATTCACGAAGGGGGCTGTTCCCTGGACGATCATCGAGGGATTCGAGGCATTTGCGTCTACTTCGTAGTGCGTGCCCCAGGCCAAGTACTGAACGACGGAATCGATCGTGAAGGAGGCGGGGATGGGCGTTCCTGACGGCGTCCGGTAGGTGCGCGAACCCGGGGCGATGGCCAGCAGTTCGAGACGCCGGCTGGTGGGCGTGTTTTCAGGTGTCCACCAGTTCGCCGTGCCCCAGTCGTTTGAACCCGCATGATAGCTCAGATAGACTCTGACGTTCTTAGGGTTCATCAGGAACCGCCCGATATCGACCTCGACGGCTACAGGCGCATTGACCAGTGGTTGTGCAGGGTCCAGGCGCACCGACTGGATCTCGAAGCTCGCGCGGACGGGCTCCGTGACCAGGACGTTGTCAATGCAGATCCGGTCCGCACCGTTCGTGCTGCTGTAGACGCGGAGCACGTGGTTGTCGAGATCGTAGATGTTCGGGTTGTTGAAGTAGACGTAGCTGGTTCCAGAGACCGTCAGGTTGGTGATCAGCACCCAGTTCGCGTCGGGCGTGTCCGGCGTCGGCGCAACCTTCAAGGTAAGGGTCGTCGGCGTGCCCGACCAAGACCGGTGCCAGAACGCAATCTCGCCGATACCCGTTCCCACGCTTGGCGTCTGAACGAAGGGCTGATGTTCGGAGAGGGCAACCCCTGTGCCGCCGACTCCCGCAGTTGCGCTGTTGTTGAGATAGCAGCTCTGGCCCGAGTAGAGACGATTCGTCTGCAGATCCGTCACCAGGACATTGTAGGCCTGCCACGTGGTATCGTCGCGGGGAGGATAATCGCGGGCCTCGGCGTCGTCGATCATCAACTTGGCGTTGATGTTGCTGGTGGCCAGCATGCGGATGCGGATCCGGCCGGTGAAGTTTTCTCGGACGGCGACATACCGTGTTCCCGTCTGGCCGACGGTGTTGGTGAAGGTCGCGATGGTCGTCCAGTTCTGCTGCACGCCCTCGTCCGTCCGCTCGACGGCGTAGATGGCCGTGCCGCCGCTGACGGTATACACGAAGTTGATGATGCCGATGCCGTTGGTCAGCACGGGCGAAACCAGGGCTTGATCCAGACTCGGATTGGCGCGCGACCGTTCGAGGTGCACATCATTGCCGCGGACGCTGAGTGCATTGGTCACCATGCCTTCGAGCACCGCCCAGCCACGCTTGTTCTTCAGCCATTCATACTGCTGATCCTTGCTCGTCCAATCGTAGTACTTCACGCCCAGGACCTCGGCGTTCTCGCTATTGTCCGCGCTGCGCGTGTTGGCGCGCCAGGGGTAGAGCCGCGGTTCGTCGATGGCGACATCGACGTCGCCGGACTGGTAGCGGATTTCGACAAAGCCTTCGTTCCATTGCTTGATCGATTCGGTCAAGGGGGTATAAGCCAACGAATTGACCACGATTCCCGCATGCTGCAGCACCAGATCCTCGGTGGCGGGGCCGGGAGCGCCGGGGCGGCGCACGGCCTTGTAGATCGACACCAGTTGGGTGGGCACCTGGCGCGTCAGACGAATCGTGGTGTCGCTGTGGGTGACCTTCGACCAGCGGTGCCCGCCCCCATCGGCGCGAGAGCCGCCGAGATACCAAAGGGCCAGGCGAGGGGTGTCGAAATCGGTTGCCGTCATCAAGGTTGCGAGCGCCGGGTACGTCTTGACGGACACACTCTTGATCACCGGCACAGCATCATGGGTCAGGAAGCCCACCGTGCCGCCGGTGGTCAGTCGGCTCGATGCACTGTCGGTATAGGTTCTGGTTGTCAAGCCGTTGACCAGCACCTGGATCGTCACCGACGGCGATGTGCCGCTGATGATGATCGTAACGACCTTGTCGACTATCAGTTTGCCCGAGCCAATGGTCTGCGTCGCGCCGATCTTCGTCGGCGTCGTGCTCCCCGCGTTCCAACGCCACACCTCGCCCGTCAACCAATTGTCCGTCTGGTTGGCGACCGTTTCGTTGGACTGGATGAAGCGGATTTCGTAGTAGCTCGCCCCCAGGAAGGCGTCGGGATGGTAGCTGGCCATGACGGAGATGTAAGGAAACTCCGGCGAGAGTTGCGCAGCCGAGAAGGTTGTTTCGATCTGCTGGCCATGCGCGAAACTGAAGTCGTTCGTAAAGATGGCGGCATACCGGTCGTTGAAGCTGGCGCGCATGGAATAGGTCATCTTCTCGATGCCCATGGTGAGCGAATCGCCGCTGTTGCCCACGCGTCCGCCGCCAAGGCCGTTCAGGAGGAGCGCCTGATTGACAAGGGTTGTCGTCTTCGTGTCGATCTTGCGCTCGGCCAGCACCCGACCCTGCTGCATCACCCAGCCGTTCGCAGTCTGGACGGGATAGACCGAGAACGTTGCCGAGGGGGTGTCGTTCTGGAAGGGTTCGCCCTTGGACTGATCCACCGTATAGCCGTCGTCGGCCCAGGCATCGAAATCCTCTTCGTATTTCAACACGGCATAGAGCCCCAGGCTTTCCTCGAACTCGGTCTTGCTCGCGAGCCATTGGTCGAAGTTCTGATACACGGCGCGTTTGGCGATGTAGTCGCGGCCGACCGTATTCAAGCGCATCAGCAGAAACCCTTCATATTCCAACTCGGCGATGATCCCGTTGGTGGCATCGATCTCGGCCGTGCCGCCGATCGGCGGATTGGCGAAGCTCTGGTCGTTTTCACCCCAGATGACGGGCGCCGCCAGATAGGCGGGTGCGTTGTTGGTATAGCGGTTCAGACCGATGAAGTGCCAGTTCAGATTCGTGATCCCCGTCACGAGGGTGATCCCCTGCCAGCTTTCATCGCCCACCAGATCCATCGGCACCGTGGCCTGCACGGGAACGGCATCGAGCCAGACCTCGCCGTACTCCGACCGGAAGGAACGCACCTCATACTTCGAATAATAGATCGGGGCGCCAGGCAAAGAATCGCCGTCCGACCAGTAGTTGGGGCTGAGATTCTCGCTGTTGGTAGGTTCCGTCCCGGGAGCGCCATCCGGATCACGGGAATAGAAGTACCCGTCAAAGGCGAATCGATAGTAGTAGTGGACAAAACCCGGCTCACGCTGCGGAATCACACCCTCGAAGACGCCACCACCGACGGGATACATATTGGTGCTCAGCCAGCCCCCCGCCTGCGGACGGGCCGATTCATTTTGCAGCCACTGATAATAGACTGTGACCTGATGATTGACGGCCGGCGCATTCGGATTGGTGTCGATCACCGCGCACCGCATCTTCACGTTCTGATCGCGGGAAGGATACCCCGGATTGCGCAGCCGCTCTTCCATGCGGATGTCAGCGGGCGGAGAGGAAAGGACGATGTTGTCGAAAGCAACCGCGCCATCGGTTTTCGCAGGAGTACCGTCATACGGGCTGTCTTCCGTCATGACAAACCGGACACACCGGATATCCGCCCGATTCAAAACGACGGGGGTTGCGATATTGACCGACGGATCCGTTCGCGGGTAATTGAGAATACGCACAGTCTCCCATTGGCTCTCCACAGGGACGCCATTGGTGGAAACCTGAACATGGATCTTCTGCGTCTGGTTGGGCTGACGGGGACGGGAGGTGAAATAGATGGTTCCAACGCCACCGACCAACGGCGGCGATTGTATGTAAGCTCCAACAATGCTCCGGATAAGATACGTCCTGTTCTCACCGCCAATGGGCCGATTGCTGAGCAGTGTGGAGGTGAATAATCCGCTCCCCAGCCAACGACCAGCCGCTACGTCAAAATAATAATTGGTTCCCACCGGATTGGCCCACAGGGTCTCAAAAGGCATATACCTGCCGCTGTCGATCGAGGGAACGTCCAGTACCGTATATTGTGCCAGCGCCGTCTGCGTCGTTTCAACGTCATTGAAGCGGCACGAGACGCGGTAACTGACCGTGCCAGTCGGCAACGGGGGAATGACTCCGCTGTAGACGACACCACTGACCCACGTCATCGCGTTGGTCACCCACCACTGGCGGGTGCCGTTGTTATGGGAGTAGATCAGATTGACGGTGTTGATCAAGGCGCCGCCAACGGGCGTCGCATTCACCGTGATCGTGACGGGAAGTCCGCTCGACACCGACGCGCCGGAGGGCGACTGCACCGGCGTCGAAAGGGTGACGCTGCCTGCGGCCTGCGCAAAGATCGGTACGAGCAGTGCCAGCGCAGCACAGCTAAAGGCTTTTAAGTTTAATTGTTTCATGATCCCTCTCCCTTCATATTTCCATCCGACAGCAGTGTAGCATGAAAACGCATGAAGATGTACAGAAAAATGGGAGGCACCCATGCATTTTTTTTGACATCCAGCCCCTGTTCGCGCTACCGTCTGCATCGGGCCATCATTCACGTTGGCCGATTGGCTGTAAACTAACATGCGCCGCGCACTAAAACAACCCAACGCCGTCAATCTACGCGCCTCCGTGATGGAAGTCGTTGACCGGCATCGTTTTCTTGCAGGCGTTCATCGGCTCGGGGTAGCCGTTTCGGGGGGGGCGGACTCCGTCGCCCTCCTCCTCCTCCTCCTCCCCCTCTGCCGGAAGGCCGGCATCGTCCCCGTTGTCCTTCACTTCAACCACGGCTTGCGCGGCGAAACCTCGGCGGGCGATCAACAATTCGTCCGGCAGCTCGCCGAACAGGCGGGAGCCGCCTTCCGCACGGCGTCGGGAAACCCAGCCGCCGGCCGCGGGATTTCCCTCGAAATGGCCGCCCGCGAGGCGCGGCTCGCCTTCTTCTTCGATTGCACCCGCACCGAGGCGCTCGATGCCGTCGCCACGGGACACCAGGCCGATGATGTCGCCGAGACGCTCCTGCTCCGCCTCGCACGAGGTGCCGGATCCTGCGGGCTCGCAGGACTCCGCCCCTGCTCTGTGCTGGAACGGAATCAGCAGCAGCTCCGGTTGATCCGCCCCCTGCTCGATTTTCCCCGCAAAACCTTGCAAGACTGGCTTCTAAGTCAAAATATTCCCTGGCGCGAGGATGCCTCAAATCAAGATACCGTCATCAACCGGAATGCCGTCCGTCACCAGCTCCTGCCCCGGCTGACCAAGCACTTTGGCACGGACATTTCTCCGCAGCTCGCCCAATCGTCCAACATCTTGCGGGCCGAGGACGACTTCCTGGAATCGCTCGTCGGCAGCTGGCTGGCAGACCATGCCGTTGCCGATACGCATGGATCCCGGCAGAACGCCCTCCCCATCCGCGATTTGGCCGAACAGCCGCTTGCCCTGCAGCGTCGCATCGTCCGCAGATGGCTGATACGGCAGGGACAAGCTCAGGCCTCGGGATTCGAGCCGATCACGGCAATCTTGGCACGCCTTGGCCAGGATAAACCGTGGAAAATGACGCTTCCCGGCAACCTTCACCTCTCCGGTCGGTCCGGCCTGCTGGCCATCCAACGGGAGCAGACGCCCTTCCCGCCACCCCGCGAAGCGCTCCCCCTCCCCGTTCCGGGATGCGTTTCGTGGATGAAACTGACGATTTCCGCCGCAATGGTTTCCGGCATTGTGCGCGAGCGGGGCGTGCCGGGTCAGTGGCCGGCGGCCTGCTCCCTGGCTCCGGAAGCCGTCGGCGCCCGTCCGCTGCTCCTCCGCACGCGCCAGCCGGGCGACCGCATCGCACCGCTCGGCATGCAGGGTACACGCCGGCTTCAGGACATCTTCGTCGACGCGAAGCTCCCGCGGAGCGACCGCGACAAACTCCCCCTGCTCTGCTGCGGCGAAACCGTGGTCTGGGTCCCCGGCTACCGTGTGGCGCGCGATTTCGCCGTCCGCGACGCAACCGCTCCCGCCATCCAAATCCGGATCACGGTCTGACCACGACACCGGCAAAGAGGACGCAGCCCGTCGCCTGCTCGCAGATGAAGTAGGCGAAGGGGCGGTCGGCACGAAAGACGACCTGCCGTTCCGGGGGCCTGAAGGCCGTCATCTTCATCACGACCCCCGTTGCGGCCGCCGCCTCCGTCCCTTCCTCGGCCACTTCCACAAAGGCCTTGTGAACCACGGCCGAGACAACGAGATCGCCCGGCTTGCCGGCAATGCCCGAAAGATCAACCTTGCCGGCATCGAACAGATCGGTCATCCCCATGGCCGTCAGCGTCCGGGTGCACTCCATCTCCCAGGTGCAGGTGAACCGGGGGAGGAAAAGCGTCACATCGGTCTCTTCGAGCTTGGCCCGCCACTCGCGCAGTCCGCTCGTCTTCACCAGCTTCGCGACGTCGGCGAGGGGCCGGCCAGGAGCCGGCAGCAACACCAGCATCGAAAAGCGGTTGCCGGCATAGGGCAGGTCGACGGCCTGAATCCCGCCGATCTCGGCATACTGCATCTTGCCGCGGCGCTGCATCAAAGGCGCTTGTACCGTGACATCCCCCGTGCCTGCGAACGGGGCCGGACGGGTCAGCTTGACATCGAAGGGCGTCGCCCATTGCCCCTTGAAGTAGATCGCGTTCACCAGGGTCATGCGGGTCATGGGCGTCAGCAGGCCCGGCGCGATCAGATCCTGGATGCGCGACGCGGTTTGCTCGGCGACCCACATGTTGATGGTCCGCCGCGCGGCCTCGGGATCACGCTGATAGTCCAGCGGCTTCGCCTCGCCCTTGAAGCTGGCGCGGACCGTCTCGAGGAAGGCAGGCTGCACGGCGAAGGCCTGTTGCGGGAAGAGGGCATTCGCCACCGAAAAGGCGAGTCCCGGCGAGTCTTTCCGCGCCGCGGCGAGTTGCGTATCGAGCGACAGGAAGGCGTCGGACAGCTGCCCGGCGCCCTCGGAGAGATCGAGTGCGGCGGCGATCTGGCCGGCCGTCTCACCGCGCGCGCCGGCGGCGGTCATCGCCAGGGCGGACGAGATGCTGAAGGGGGAGAAGAAGACATTTTCGCCGCCCGCGCACCAGCGGCTGAAAAGATCGACCGCGAAACGCTCGCCCGACAGGGGCGCCGCAAGGGTGGTCACGGCCGCCAGGCTGACACCAGCAAGGAGGAGGGAGGTTTTCATGGCGCCGATTTTAGCAAATCGTCCCTAGAATTGAAACCCAAGGGTGAACACAGGCACTCGGGAAAGGTCGGGCTGGGGGCGTTGGTCGCCTCGCACCGCATCCACGGCCTCGTCGAGTCGGCACTGGTTGTGGCGTTGCGCAGCATCAATGCCTCCGTAGATGCTGCCGGAGTACCAGGTGAGCTCTGCAAAGGTCAGCACGGCGAAAACGCCCCATTGCTCTTCTTCCGCCGTCTCGGTCATGCCCCAGATGAACAGGCCATTGAGCAGCAACGAACGAACGGCATTGCCGATTTCGCCCGAATAGAGATAGCCCAGCCCGGGGGCCAGACCCAGCAAGCCTCCGACCCAGGGCTTCTTGTCCCGTCGCGCGGCATACTGCTCCACGGCCTGCCGCTCCGCGTCGGGAACGCACACGCGCGCCCCCTCAACATCGCCGTCGCGAAGCCGCGCGGCCGTCATGCCCCGGGCCGCGAAGCCGCGCCAGGCATCGTCCGCAGCCGCCGTCTGCACGCTCTCAAAGTAAAAGCCCGCCGCCTTCCAGTCGCGCTCCGCCAGCGCCTGCTCGGCACGCAGCCAGGAGACGGAAAGAGCCAGTTCAACGGGGGCGGCGTCTTCCGCGCGGTCCAGCATGCGGCCGGCCAGGGGCCAATCGTGTCCGCTCGCGTAGGCATGCGCCGCCAGCCAATAATACCGGCCGGCCGTGACCGCCTCGTTCGTGGACATCGCCAGACGCCGGTATTCCAGCGCGGCCAGGTGATGCTGCCGCTCCTGTCCCATCGCCAGCGCGAGGGCCGGCCCGTCGGCTGCCGCCGCGACCAGGGCCGACGCGCAAGCTGCCAGCGGCAGGATCCATCGTTTCAAGTGGCTCATCGTTGCTCTTTCATCCAGAAATCATGGTCCGAAAGCGGATCCGCGTACTTGATCCGACCCCCCGGCAGCACCACGGGGTTTTGCCGCGCGCCGGAGACCGCAGGCTCGCGGATGAAACGGTCGGCCATCATCGCAACCCCCGGCAGGCCATGCGCCCGCCCAGCCTCGAGCGCATAGGCCGAACAGCTCGGATGAAGCTCGCACCGCGAGCCGATCGCAGGGGCGATCTGCGCGCGGTAGAGGGCTACCAGCCCGCGGATGGGAAGACTGCCCCAGGACGGATGACGCGCCTGCTCCCGGCCGCGATGCGCCTGAACCAGATCCGCCGGCCACACGCTGCTGCAGGTCTGAAGCGTGCGCCAGACCTGGATATTTTTCCGGCGCATCGCCCGGTGATCCAGCAAATGAAAGTAAAGCGCACAGCCCGACTGCCAAAACAGGCCCACCTCGCGTGTGTTGAGGTAGGCGAAGACCAACGCCTCGCAGGCCTGCCGCGCGTCGACATCCAGCCTGGCAAGCGCCAGCTCGTATGCCGCCCGGCAGCGGATCTCCATCGCCGTCGTCCCGCTTATCCACAACGCATCGAGCACGCCGCGGGCCGGCTCGTGATCGCCCGGCGGCAAGCGAAGCGTGGCGACGGCCGCCAGCAGCCGGGCCCGGTCCGCCTCCACCGCCGCCGGCGACGCCATCAACACCCGCTCGCTCTCCGCGCGGGCCGCCGCCCACTGCCCTTCGTCAAACAACTCCGCCGCCAAATCAAGCGCGCCTGCCGCAGCGAGGCTCGGCGCAACAGCCAGCCCCAAGCCCAACGCCAGCAGCAAACATCCCGCTTTTGTCACATTCCCCACGTCTTCACGTCACATTTCACGTTTCACTCCTCCCCGCCATCCATTTTTTCCAAGGAATCGACAAACGCCACGCCCGTGAAAAAGGCCTCGGCGTTGAACAGCATGGCCGGCAAGGCTCCGTTGACCGCCAGATTCGCCACGCGGAGCGTCTCCGCGTGCGACGCGCCACGCAGGGTTGCCTGCGTCTTCTGGACGCAGGCGATCCATACGCCCGGCAGCACCTCCTGGAAGGCGGAGTAGTCCGTGCGCGCAATCGATTCGCTCATCGCCGCCGAGCCAAAAACCTCCAGCCGCACCAGGCGCCCCTGCCCGTCCAGCGAAAGCACCGTGAAGGTTTTCCCGTTGTCGTAACCCGTACGCGCGCGAAAATCGGCCGTGGGCGGCAGCGGAACCTCCCGTGCATCCGCCAGTTGACGGAGCGCCATCTCGGCAGACCCGGGCACGGAGCGCAGATTGCCCAGCATGTCGTCGTTCAACTGCGCGACGGGAGCCCCGTATCCCTTGGCCATGCCGTCGATGTGCGACCAGAAGTTCGTGCCGTCGCTGACGATCCGGCGCTTCAAGGGAACACTGGTCTCGACATGCATCCGGTCACCGCGCTGAAAATAGACCCGGCTCAGCATCCGGGCGGAGCCGCCGCTGGCCAACGGCATGTCGCGGCGGATCTCGCAGCTCAGGCTTTGAATGGCGTCGTAGGGCCTCGTGACACGCGTCAGCAGGGTTTCCGCGCGCAGCGTCGCAACCATCAACACAACAACCGCGACGCTTGCAATACCTTGCTTGCGCCAGAAATCAGGGTTCAGGATGCCAGGGTTCAGGTGGGTCACTTCAGCCAAACCCGAAATCAAAAGAAATGCGAGCCATATCGCGCACGCAAATCAGCCGTCGTCGTCCCCTGCCAGCCCTGAATGGCGGACCAGATGTGAAGGGTAAAAGCATTGACCCATTCCATCGGGACGACAGTCTTGCCGTCGTTGAAGGCGGCTGCGCCACGCAGACCGAATAAGCAACCGTGCAAACCGCCCATGAACCCGCCGCGACGCGCGGGAGCGGCCATGGATGTCCCGCCGCGACGCTCGGGAGCGGCCATGGATGTCCCGCCGCGACGCTCGGGAGCGGCCATGGATGTCGTGGCCATAACCAGAGCCAGCCCAACACCCGCAATCAGACTTTTCTTCATTCTGTTCCCTTTGTTTTGATATGACATCCCAATGAACGGTTAAATTATGCCGAACCCTCTTTCAAAGCACAATGCCAATGTTTGATCCTGCCAATGTTTGATCCAGCAAAATCATGGGCCGCTTGTTCCCCGGCCGGGAGACCGGCGGGGCGGACGTCGGCCGCTATTGCGCGCTGTCGACGTAGTAGGTCTTGAGGGGCGGAAAGCCGTTGAAGCCGGCGGAACAGCAGCTCGACGCGTAGGCGCCGGTCGTCAGAAAGTAGATCCGGTCACCGCTTTTCAACCCTGCAGGAAGGGGATTGCGGAATTTCTCGTAGAGGATGTCCTGCGAATCGCAGGTGGGGCCGGCCATGATGAATTCGGTGCTCAGTTCCCCCGGGCTCTCGCAGTAGAGCGGATACTTGATCGCCTCGCCCAGGCACTCGCTCAGCCCGTTGTAGGTGCCCGCATCCAGATAGACCCAGCGATCCACCGCCGCATGCGACTTCTTGCTGATCAGCACCACCTCCGTCGCCAGGACACCCGCATTGCCCACCAGCCCGCGGCCGGGCTCCAGCATGATCTCGGGGACGGCGTCCGCGCCGAAATCGTTCGTCAGGCAGCGGTTGATCTCCTGCGCATAGACATCCAGCGGCAGCACGCGCGACAGGTAGTTGGCCGGCAGCCCGCCCCCCATGTTCAACAGCCTGAGCGGCAACCCCTGTTCCACCATGGTGCTGAAAATGGAACGAGCCTGCCGGATCGCCGTGTCCCAGCTCCCGACATCGCGCTGCTGCGAACCGACATGGAAACTGATGCCGCAGGGGTCCAGCCCCAGTTCCTTGGCCAGCATGAGCAGGGCGATCGTCAGATCCGGATGACAGCCAAACTTCCGCGACAGGGGCCAGTCCGCCGTGTCGCCGCCCTCCGTCGTCACCCGGACGAACATCCGCACCCCGGGCGCGTAGAGCGCCAGATTGCGCACATCCTCCTCGCTGTCCGATACAAAAAGCCGCACACCTTGCTGATAGGCGTACTCGATGTCCCGCCCCTTCTTGATGGTGTTGCCGAAGCTGATGCGGTGGGGCTCCACCTCCAGATGCAGCAGTTGCTCCAGTTCGTAAATGCTCGCGACATCGAAACTGCTGCCCAGATCGCGCAGGAGCTTCAGGATCTCGCGGGATGAATTCGCCTTCACGGCATAATGGATGTGCGCCGTGGGAAACCAACCGCGCAGCTTGTGATAATTTTCGCGGATGATGCCAAGATCCACGACGTTGAAGGGGGTCGTGTGCTTGTCGAACTCCGACTTGAAATAGGTCCAGACTTTTTGACTGTAATACTGTCTATGCAAATCCATCGGTTTCCTAAAAAGGCAAAGAATAGGAATTCGGCTTCAATTTGTCCATTCCAAATCCAGAACTGCCAAATCCGTGTATTGAATATCCAACCCGAAATGCGGTACGCTACCCGCATGCAGACCAAACCCTTTCAGGCTCTCCGCCCCGCACCCGAGATCGCCGCACGCCTGGCCGCCGTCCCCTACGACGTCGTCGACACCCCCGAGGCGCGCGCCCTCGCCGCCGGCAACCCCGACAGCTTCCTCCATGTCTCGCGCCCCGAAATCGACCTCCCCGACGGCACCGACCCCCATGCGGACGCCGTCTATGCCCGGGGCGCTGCCGCCCTCCGGGACTTCATCGCCCGCGGCGTGCTCGTCCGCGAGGCGGACACGCGCTACTACGTCTACCGGCAGATCATGGGGCCGCACAGCCAAACCGGCGTCGTCGCCTGCTGCCACATCGAGGACTACGCCAACGACATCATCCGCAAGCACGAGAAGACCCGCCAGGACAAGGAGGACGACCGCACGCGCCACGCCCTCGCCCTCAACGCCAACTCCGGCCCCGTCTTCCTCACGTACCGTGACACCCGCGAACTCGACACCCTCATGGACGCAGCAACCACCGCCCGGCCGCTCTACGACTTCACGGCGGCGGACGGCATCCGGCACGTCGTCTGGCGCGTCGCCGGCGACACCGCCCCCTGGACCTCCGCCTTCGAGCAGGTCCCCGTCTCCTATGTCGCCGACGGCCACCATCGCGCCAAGGCGGCCTATCGCGCGGGCATCGAACGGCGCGCCGCCAACCCCGGCCACACAGGCAACGAGGAATACAACTGGTTCCTCGCCGTCCTCTTCCCCGAGTCCCAGCTTCGCATCCTCCCCTACAACCGCTGCGTCGCCGACCTCAACGGCATGAGCGCCGCAACCTTCCTGAAGCGGGTCGGCGAGCGCTTCGCCGTCACCAAGACCGCCGACCCCTCACCCGACGGCCCCCGCCAAACCCACCTGTATCTCGCCGGACAGTGGTACAAACTCACCTGGCCGCCCTTCGCGGCAGACCCCGTCTCCATCCTGGACGTCAGCGTGCTGCAGGACCGCCTGCTGCAGCCGCTCCTCAGCATCGACGACCCCCGCACCAGCACCCGCATCGCCTTCGTCGGCGGCATCCGCGGCACCGGCGAACTGACCCGCCGCGTCGACCAGGGCCGCGACGCCATCGCCTTCTCGATGTTCCCCTGCACAGTGCAGCAAATGATGGCCATCGCCGATGCCGGCCAGATCATGCCCCCCAAGAGCACCTGGTTCGAGCCCAAGCTCCGCTCGGGACTCCTGGTGCACGAACTTGGCTGAACCGAGCCCGCCATGTCCGAAAACGCCCCCGCTGCTCTTCCCCGCTTCGACTGGCTGTCGGTCGCCGACGCCCCCGCCGCGGCCCGGGAACTGCACGGAGCGCTGGGACTGCCGCTGCCGATCGCCAACCTGCTGGCCGCACGGGGCTATTCCGACCCCGACACGGCGCGGCGCTTCCTTGCGCCCGTTGAGCAGAAGCTGGTCGATCCCTTCGCGATCGGCCACATCCAGGAAGCCGTGGACCGGCTGCTCCGCACAATCGAGGCCGGCGGCGAGATCGTCGTCTTCGGCGACTTCGATGTGGATGGCGTCGTGGCAACCGCGCTCCTGACCGACATCATCCGCTTCCTGGGCGGCAAGGTCCGGCCCTTCCTCCCCGACCGCCATACCGAAGGCTACGGACTCACCGAAGCCGCCCTCACGCGCTGCCTGGACCTGGGCACCCCTGCCCTTTTCGTCACCGTCGACTGCGGCATGGGCGCAACGAGCCTGCTGGCCGGGCTCCAGGCCAGGGGCATCCAACTGCTGCTCACGGACCACCATACGCTGGCCGGCACGTTCCCCGACGGCTGCATCGTGGTCAACCCGCACCAGGACGGTACACCCGAAGGGGCGCACCACCTCTGCGGCGCCGGCGTCGCCTTCCAGCTGGCCAGCGGCGCCATCAAGCAGCGCGGGGACCGGCGCGAGGAACGCCTCCGCCTCTTCTCCTGGCTGGAGGCGGTCGCCATCGCCACGGTCGCCGACGTCGTTCCGCTGCTCGGCGACAACCGGACGCTCGTGGCGTTCGGCCTGCAGGCCTTGAACCGGAAGCCGCGCGTCGGACTCGTCGAACTGATGAAGAAGAGCGGCATCTCCAACACCGATATCAACAGCTACCACCTCGGCTTCATCCTGGGTCCCCGGCTCAACGCCGCCGGACGCATGGAGACGGCCCTCCCCGCCTTGCAGCTCCTGACCACCGATGACCGCGACGAGGCGCGCGCGCTCGCCATCCACCTGGACGATGCCAACGCCATCCGCAAGGCCACGGAACAGGAACTGCTGATCCGGGCCGACGGGCAGCTGGACTCATGGTTCGACGCCGCCAGACACGGCGCGGTCGTCGTCGGCGGCGAGGACTGGCATGCGGGAACCGTGGGCATCGTGGCGGCGCGCCTGATGAACCAACACCACCGCCCCGCGGCCGTCGTCTCGCTCGACGCCGCCGGCGGCGGCCACGGCTCAGTCCGCGCCGGACACGCCTACAACGCCGTCGCGGCCCTCGCCGCCTGCGCACCGCACCTGGAACGGATGGGCGGACACGCGCGCGCCGCAGGCTTCACGCTGAAGCCCGGGGCGTTCGAAGCCTTCCGCACCGCCTTTGCCGAAGCCTGCTTCGCCCAAGTCGGCGCGGCCGCCTGCACACCCGAACTGATGATCGACGGCTGGCTCGCCGGCACCGGGATCGACCAGGCGCTGGTGCAGGGCATCCAGCGGCTCGAGCCCTTCGGCGAAGGCCACCCGCGCCCCTGCTGGGGACTGCGCAACGTGACGCTGCGCAATCCCCCGCAGACCCTGGGGGCCGACGGCGAGCACCTGCGGCTGAACCTGGTCACGGACGACGGCCTTCCCCTCCAGGCTGTCTGGTTCCGCGCCCGGCCCTACCTCCCCCTCCTCGCCGACCGCCAAGCCCCCTTCGACATCGCCGGCGAAATTCAGGAGAACACGTACGGTGGCAACACCACGATCCAATTGGTCGTCCGGGATGTGAGATTGCATGCGTGAAACGTGCAGGCGCCGCGAATCCAGGTTCAGTGCGACCTCCGGGTATCCGGTTGACGAGAACGGGCGACGAGAACGGATAACGAGTCAAGAGGCGCCATCGTCCACCGCTATCGTCGCACGCTATCGTTCACCGTTTTGTTCCTGAGATGTACCCTAAGGTCTAGTCATTTACGTTCATTTTGCGCGTGATCGACTTTGAGCGGTCCGATACGTCCCGCTCCACCGCTCGCGCCCGGATCGATGCGTCCGCAAAAGTAGCGCGGGACGTATCGGACCGCGCAGACGCATCCGACGGTGGACGGTCCCATAGGTCCCGTCCTACTGTAGCGCGGGACGTATCGGACCGCGCCGCTTGGCAGCCAGAAGAGCACAATTATCCGTCTCGCGACCAAGGTGATCTGGAGCCGGGCGTCCTCGTCCGTAGTGAAAAGGGCGTCGTAGCGTCTTGCATTTTCGCCTACCGCCGGGGACGGCGGGGTCCAATGCGGCTTCAGACGCCGAGTCGGGGGCAAAAT
>CAZQKI010000006.1:46248-55816 GCA_964592855.1 uncultured Lentisphaerales bacterium | reverse complement strand
TCCAAACGGCGCGGTCCGAAGTAGGACGGTGCTCCCGCGCCGTCCTGTCTCTGCGAATTTGCCGGGACGGCCGCAGGATGTGGGATTCGACAAAGGCCAGGCAAAGTGAAATAATCCGCGCGCAGATCGGAGAAAAGTGCGAGCATGCCAACATGAAACGAATCGGGAGCATCGATAGAACCGCAAACACGAAGCGTGAAGCGTTGCTACGGGCGTGGATCGGCGAGCCGTTTCGCGCTCAGCCGCGAATGCACGGGCGGTTGCCATGCTGACGCCGGCGCTGATTCTCTACGTGATCCTCGCCGGCGTCGGGTTCGGCCTGATGAACGTGACCTACCGGATCGGGCAGCAGCGGGGCGTATCGGTCCAGTCCATCGCCTTTCTCGTCACCCTGGCGGGCACGGCCTACTGCGCCGCCGTCACGTGGCAGGCCCCATTCTGGGAAGCTCCGTGGCAGACATGGGGGCTGGGGGTGGTCGTGGGGGCGAGTCAGTACGCGATGGTTCTGCTGATGGCGAACGCGCTCCGGCACGGGCCGCTGTCGCCCCTGAACTGCGCCATGTACCTCGGATTCGTCCTGGTGATTCTCATGGCGCGGCTGGCCTGGAACGAGACCCTGAGCACGCTGCAGGGCATCGGGGTGGCCGTGGCCATGGTCTGCGTGTTCTGCGCCTCGTTCGTCTCGGGCGATGACCGGCGGGAGGCGAGCCAGCCGCAGACGCTCCGCGCCTGGCGGCTGTATGCGGGGATCCTCGCGGGACTTTTCGTGGTGAATGCCTTGAGCAATGGGGCCTTCAAGTACCTGGGCATGACACCGGCCAGCGGCGACGCGAGCCACGCCAGCCGCTTCGGCAACCAGTACCTGACGGCACTCTACCTGACCCTGGGGCTGTTCCTGGGGCTGGACCTCCTGATCGGGGCGAAGCCCCGGGGCCCGCT
Organism: uncultured Lentisphaerales bacterium; assembly: GCA_964592855.1. Taxonomy (GTDB): domain Bacteria; phylum Verrucomicrobiota; class Kiritimatiellia; order RFP12; family JAAYLN01; genus JAAYLN01. The sequence continues at coordinate 54,877 of CAZQKI010000006.1, read as the reverse complement.
GCGCTGGCGGTTGGGCTTGGGCGCCATGGCCGGGGTGGGTTCGATCACAGGGATGGCGTCGCTGCGGCTGTGCGCGTCGCTCCCGGCCGCCTTCACCTTTCCCGTAATCGCGCTCACGCTGATTCTGGGGGGCGCTCTGGTTTCCGTGTTCTGCTTTGGCGAACGCACAACGCGGGCCTGGTGGGCAATGATGGCCAGCGGGAGCGTCGCCGCAGGCTGTCTGATCGCCGATGCGCTTGCAAAGGCGGGGTAATGCAACGCTCCTGGGGGGTAGGCTGACGGGCGAGTCACGTCCTCACCGGATGCTTTGGCGTCAACGCAGCGTGATCACGCTCCCGACAGGCAAGGCCTGGAGTGAATAGTGCCCGGCGAGTCCCGCCAGGAAGGCGTCGAAATCGGCCGTTTGGTCGAGGTTGTAGACGGCCAACTCGTCGATAGCCCCCCTGAAGAAATTCCCCCCTCCCGACCCGCAAACCACCAGCGCCTGCCCGGCCGGCCACGTGGAGATTGTCGTTGCGATCCTGTCGTCGGCAACCCCGTCCACAAAGAACCGATGCCGGTTGTTGGTCCGGTCCACGCCGACCACCACGTGATGCCAGTTCCCGTCGGTGATGACCGGCCCTTCGCTCCCGGATCGTCCGCTGGCACTGTAGAGTTCCAAGCCGGGATTCCACCCGCTGATCAGGGCGGGAGCGTTGGCACCATGGTAGAGATAGTACTGTTGCCCACTGTAGGATGTCTTCACCCACAGTTCGATGGCGTAGCGGTTGTTGATCGCCCCACCCGTAAGCGTCCCGGAAAACCACTCGTCAGCAGCCGCGCCGGCGGCCTTGGCGGCGCGGCCCAAACTCACGCGGCCGGTCGTGTTGGTGGAGGCCTCCCGCCAGGCACTGGCGGATGCCAGGTCGTTGTTGCCCAGCGGCGAACCGGCGCTGCCCCGGTTGACGGTACGTCCGGCGGCTTCGTCAAACGTCCAGTAATAATGGGGCTTGCCGACCAACACCGCCTTGCCGTATTCCGTGGGCGAAGCGGCTTGGACGATGTAGTGGGAGGCGAGGTCGGCCAGGGCCCTTTGAAAAAACGCCGCCGGCACGCCATCCAGACTGTGTACCGCCACCTCGTCGATCTGGCCTCCGAATGCGTCGCCGGCGATCGACCCGCCGACGATGTTCGTCTGGAAGGCACCCCACGGGGCGATCACCGCGCGGAAGGAACTGTTGGAGGCGCCGTCCACATAGAACGTATGACTGCCGCTGACGCAATCCACGCCGACCACGACGTGGTGCCAGGCCCCGTCGTCGATGGCAGGCCCCCCGCTGCCGGTGCGCCCGGCGCCGCCGGACAGTTCCAATTCGTTGGGTGAACCGGTGAACACGGTCGGTACACTCGTTCCGTTGGCCAGAAGCACCTGGCCGCCGGCGACAGGAGTCCGCGCCCACCACTCGACCGCATAGCGGCTGACGATGGACGTTCCGGCCATCGTCATCGCGCCGCTGGAGATCCAGCGGTTCAGGGCCGATCCGGAGATATTCGCGCAACGGCCCAGACCGATGCCGCCCGACGTACTCGCCGAGGTCGTCCTGCCGATACTCCCGGGAAGCAATTCATTGGCCTGGTTCCCGGAGCCCGCACGCCCATAGTTCAACGCGTTCCCGCTCGCCTCATCAAAGGACCAGTAAAAAAGGGGATCTTCCTCTAGAACAGTACGGTTGTAAATCGAGGCGGAGGGCGCCAGCACGTTGTAGTGGCTGGCGATCTGGGCCAGTTTGGACGCGAAGGTCACGGAGGTCTCGCCATCCAGGTTGTAGATCGCCAACTCATCGAGCTCGCCCGACATGGCGTCACCACCCGTCCCGCAAACATAAAGTGTTCCGCCGCCCGGCCATGAACTCATTCCCGAAGTGATCGTGGTATTGAACGCCCCGTCCACATAGAAGGTGTGGATCCCGAGATCGCGGTCCACCCCAACCACGACATGGTGCCAGTTTCCGTCGAAGACGGCGGGTCCCGATGAGCCGCTGCGCCCGCCGAAGCTGAATATTTCAAGGCACGGGTTGTATCCGCTGATCAAAGCCGGGGAGTTGCCGTGGTTCAGCAGGTATTGATGGCCCGCATGCGATGACTTCACCCACAGTTCGATGGCATACCGGTTGTTGATCGCGCCGCCGGTCAGAGTGCCGGAAAACCACTGGTCGGACGACACGCTTCTCGCTAAGACATCGCTGCCCAGCGTCACGCCACCCGGCGTTTTCAAGGAGGGCACGCGCGTCGACGTGGCGCCTTTGGCGAGGTTGTTGGCGCCGCCGCCCGAACCGGCCGTGCCCAGGTTCGGTTCGACGCCCTCGCTCTGGTCGAACGTCCAGTAGTAGACGGGGCTGTCCGACAGCACCGCGTCGTTGTAAGCCGTTCCCGCGCGCACCATCGGAAGCAGCGCAAAGACAACAGCCGCTACGACGGACTCCATGACCCTGCCCAAACGACCGCTCGTTCTCGTTCTCATCATTTTCTCCTTGTTAGGGTTGCTGCTTATGTGAAAATCCCCTTGCTGCGCTTTTTCCCGACCTTCAAGCGATACCCGCCGCCGGCGAAATCGACCTCGGCCTCGGCACCGTTCTCGAAGACTGTCCGTTGCCGCAGGCCATCGGGCGAGAGCAGTTCCCAGTCGGCGACGCGTTCGAAACCAACCGCCCCGTTGAATTCCCAGACCGGCTTCAGGCTGGCGATGAAGGCGGCGTCGGTTTCGAAATCGCGGTCCGCATAAGTGCCCCAGTCCATGGTGCGAGTCCGCAGCGCCGGCGGTCCGCCCCACAGCAGCGCCCACAGGCGCGCGTCGCGGGTCTGCGGCACCACCATTCCCTCCTTGACCACGGCTTGTTCGTGGGGGTTCTGGTTGATCCACGAAGGGCACACCAGACAGTCGTGCCACACCATGTTGTAGAGCGGGATGGAAACGCCGAAGGCCGGCACCTTCCCGCGCAGAACGTGGGGAATGATATCGGGCTGGACCGTATGGCAGTAGTCCATCACCGGCACCGCCCAGTCATTGCCCGACTCGCTGCCGACGACCTGGCCGAGGTTGTGGCAAACCGCCAGCGCCTCGCTCCACGCCTGGCGCGTGACCCCGCGGGTGGCCGGATGGTTCGGATCGTAGCATTCGCGCAGGTGCCCAATGCTCCAGCAGTCGAGATAGAAGCCGTTGAACGCGCACCGGTGCGCCGCCATCTCGTCGCAGGTCCGTTCGAGATATTTTTGCGCGCGGGTGGAGCAGAGCCACTGCTGCGGCCCGCCGAGCCACTCGATGGATTCGTGCTTGATGCCGTCGAGGTTCATGACCCCCTCGTCGCAGGCGAAGGCGGCAGTGTGCTTGTAGTAGTCGACATAGTTGTCGTGCAGCACGACGCGGTGGCCCAGTTCCTGGATGCCGTCACGCAGCCGGCGCAGGCCCTCCCAGCCGCCGAGGCGGACATCGGGCGGCAGCGGCTCGGGATGGTTGAAGTCGTAGCCGTCGCGGCACCAGCCGTCGATATGGGCCAGCGCGCGGGGGCCGATTCCAGCGAGGTCGCAGAGTTTCCGGTAGCGCCGCAGCCCTTCGGCAAACCGCATGTAGTTGACCCGCGCCGCAGATCCGAAACGGGAGAAGGTCGACATGAACCAGATGTGCAAATGCGGCCCGCCCACCAGGCTCTCCACCGCGGGCCGCTCCGCCGCCTTTTCGCGCAGGGTCAGGGCCAGCCCCTGAAGTTCGGCATGTCGGCGGTAGGCTTTGGCCAGATCCATCACGCTGGCGTTGTCGAAGAAGGAATAGGTCATCGACCGGGCATACTTGAAGCCCCCCAGCGAGGCCTGCCAGTAGGGATGGACGGTGGCGCCCCGGCGGCCCCCGTCGCTGCACACGCGGAAGCCGAGATCATCCGGCGTCGTGGTGCAGGCAATCAGCGCGGCGCCGTCGCGGCAGCGTTGCCCCCACCACGGCATGACGAAGCCGACCCCGACATAGCCGGGCAGGACCATGTCGAACACGGCGGTGCTGTCCTTGTCGAACAGACACCCCTGCCCGACGGGGAGAACGAGATCGCCGGCGCTCTTCTCGGGGAACCGGAAGCCGCGGGGATAGTAGCTGTCGATGATCGACGCCTCATGAGAATCCTGGCGCAACGGGGCCAGGTGGATCGTCAGGTCATTCTCGCGGACCGTATAGGTCGCCACCAGGCCGAAGCTGAGCGGCGACCACACATTGGCCGAGTAGTTCCAGCCGCTGACCTGCGCCTGGACCGAGACGGGCGAGAGGGAGGTCCACTCCCGTTTAGCGGCATCGCGGAACAGGAAGGACTGGTAGGGGCCGCAGTGTCCCTTGACGCCGATGTCCCCCGGTCCCTCTTCCGCCATGCGCCAGAGCTTGCCCGTGCGCAAGTCGCGCACAGCCACGTCGAGCGTGGCGTCGTCGATGGTGACTTCAATCTTGTCCGTTTTGATGATCGGCATGGGACGGGTCCTTTGAGTTGACAGGATTACAGGATTTACAGGATTCAGATACTCAGTATAAGGGCTGCAATGCGACGCTTAGCAAATGCCGGAACAGGAGCGGGGCTCGTCACTTCTCGGTCGGCACGACGATGCCGCGCATGATGATATTCTGGCAAAAGACAAAGACCAGGAAGGTGGGGATGGCGGCGATCACCAGGGAGGCGTAGACCACCGACTGATGCGCCTCGGACTGAAGCTGGAAAATCCACACCATCAGCGTCCACATCTTCTGGTCGGGGATGATGATCAGCGCCATCATGAAGTTGGAGTAGGCGGAGGCGAATGCACCCAGGGCGATGACCGCGAGAATCGGTTTGGAGAGGTTCATGGTGAGCGTCCAGAACTTGACCCATTCATTGGCGCCGTCGATGTCGGCGGCCTCGTAAAGCTCCTTGGGCTGGCTGTCGAAAAACCCCTTGAGGAGGAAGATCGAGTAACCGTTGGCCATGCCGGGGAGCACCAGGGCCGCAAACGTGTTCAGCAGACTGACCGTGGCGTAGGCGGGCGCCAGTCGCGGAATCAGCACGCCCCCGGTCAGCAACCCCGCCGCCAGCGACAGCAGGGCCCGCCGGTTCTCCTTCCAGCGGGGACGCCATCGCTCCAGCAGCAGGAAGACCGCCAGGCATACGGCGAGACCGCCCAGCAGCGGCCACAGCGGAAACCGCTTGCGCAGCATGAAGCCCGGGATCATCGCCACCTCCCCCGGAAAGGCCATGGTCGCCATGCAGAAGAGGAGGATCTTGTAGGTTCCGGGGAGCTTGAACCGGCTGAGCGCATAGGCGGCCAGCGGGTTGACGATCAGCGCGGTCAGCACGGCCAGGACGCAATAGATGACGGTGTTGCGCAGGGCGTTGCCGTGCAACAGGATGAAGTCCAGGACCATGGCATAGTTGCGCGTCGTGAATTCCCGGCGCCACTCACGCGCATGCGTCAAGCAGTCGGCCCAGTCGACCGCCGCCACGATCGGCCCGAAACCGGGGTACCCCTCGGGCAGGCGTCCGTGCCGCTGACGGAGAAACGCCTCGAAGCGCTGGGCGGAATCGACCACACGCACGGCATCGATGGGGCAGAGATCGGCGTCTTTCAGAAACGCGTCCAGATCGGATCGCAGGAACGGGGCGTCTTGCAGCCGCGCCGGAAAGGGGATGGCTTCGAGACTCGCGAAATCGGTGCCGAATAGCTTATTGAAACGGGCGGCCGAGCCATGCGTCCGGGCCAGGTAACGGCCAAAGGCGGGCACCAGGCCGGGATCGAGCCGGATGCTGTCCAAGGCGCACGAGGAGCGGACATAGGTCTCCCAGTCCTGACGTTGCAGGCCGGGTTCCGCAGGCGCGCGGTCGGAGAAAGGGATCTCGCTGAAGCTGGCATACGCGGTGCCGTGGGCCTGATTGTAGGCTTCAACCTGGGTGGTATAGCATCCGCGCAAATACTCCATCGCGAAGCGCCCCTGTTCGCTGCTGACCACATCGTCCTCGGGAGGCAACGTGGCGAACCACGCGAGCAGCGTCTGCCGGAAAGCGTCGGGGATGTTGGGGTTGGGGTAGCGCCCGATCATCAGCGCCGGCGGACGGACGCTGCTCCACGACGTGAAGAGCTGGTTGGCCGCGCGGTTGTAGGCGTCCAGGTCGTTGGCGAACAGACGCGCCATCTTCTTGCGGTAGCCCCGCAGATTCCGGGGCGTCACGCCGTAGCCGGCAATGTGTCCGGGCGAACGGACTTCCGCCGGCCGGGCGGCGCGCCAGTCGCGGAACGCCGCAATCCATTGGGCCTCGACCGGCACCGGATTCTCCATCGACCGCCAACTCGTCACCGGGACATTCCACGCCGCTTGCGCGAGGGCGGTTCCCCCGTTGTACTTGGAGTCGATATACTTCTGAAAGAGGATCGTGTCGTTGAACCAGAATTCGGGATAGGGCGTGATCGACCACGAGTCCGCCTCGCTCTTGACGGAGCCGGCGAGCATCAGCAGCAGCGGGTAGATCATGGTCGCCGCGCCAATGATGAGCACGGCATAGATGGAGGCATAGAGCGCCCGCACCTTGAAGGAACGTTTGCCGATGTTGCTGATGATGGGCATGCGGATAACCTCTTCTGGCCGGGCGGTTCACTGTCCGCCGGCCGCCTTGAATTCCATTTTGCTGAGTCGTTTGAGCTGCAGCACGGTAAAGCCGATCAGCATGGCGCCGAGCACCCAGGCCATGGCCGTGGCGATGCCGAAGCGGAGAAACATGAAGGCCTCCCAGAAGATATGCAGACCGATGACCTCGGTGGCGCCGTAGGGGGTGTAAGGCCCCCCGCCCGTCATGGCCAGGATGTAGCCGCTGCCGCTCTGCATGCAGCCGATCGCGGCGCCGATGAAGTTGATGGCGATCAGCGCCCGCATCGAAGGGAGGGTGATGTGCCAGGCCTTGTGGAACGCGCCCGCGCCGTCGATGTCGGCCGCGTCGTAGAGGTCGTCGGGGATACCTTTGAGCGCCGCCAGATAGATCAGGCACCCGGGGCCCATGCCCGCCCAGATGGTGGGGAGCATGCAGCAGATCAAGGCCGTGCGCGGCAGTTCCAGCCACCGGCTGGCAAACGGACCGATGTCGGTGTGAAGCAGGGCGTTGACCGCCCGCACGCCGATGTTGAGCATCTGGTTGATCAGCCCATACTCGCCATAGAAGCTCTTGAACAGAAAGATCACCACCACGCCGGAGAGCATCGCCGGCAGGTAGTAGATGGTGCGGAAGAGGATTTTGCCCCGGGGCACCTCCGACAGCAGCAGCGCGAGGATGATCGGCGCGACGAAGCCGACGGTCATGAACATGACCGTGTATTGCAGCGAGACCCCCATGGAATGCCAGAACTCGGCGCTGAACAGCACCGCGCCGAAGTTGTCCAGGCCGACCCATGTGCTGAAGCCCCGCACATTGTAATCCTGGAACGCCATCGTGGTGCCGCGCAGCAGCGGCCAGTAGCTCCAGAGCGCAATGCTCGCCATCGACGGCAGGAGGATGAGATAGGCAAGTTTGTTCCGGCCGAACTGCCAGTCGCCCCGCGCCCGGTCGGCATCACTGCGCATCAGGTTCGCGCTGAAGGCGCGGAACACGGTGCGGAAGACGAAGACAAACACCACGACGATCAGGAGGGCGACGGCGGCGGCCACGCGCGCACGGAAGGCGCGCACCGGCTCGGGCACCACGTTGAGCATCTTGTCGTTGGCCAGCTCCACCCGCGAATCGAGGATCGCGCCGATGCGCCGCCTGGCGCCGGCGGCGTCACCGGCGGCGATGGCCCGCGCCACTTCGCGATCGGTGCGGATCTGATCGATCGCCTGATTCAAGTAGCGGTACACCATCTGACAGTTGCGTCCATAGGGTTCCGGTATGCCGGCCTTGACCGCCTGCACCGAGGCCTCGCTCCATCCCTTCGGCACTTCGGGAATGAACTCGGGATAGCCGGCCAGCGCCAGCAGGTGCGGCTGGACGAAGCGCCCCAGGCCGTTCTCCACATAGGACTTGGCGTGGATGATCTCGGCATCCCGTCCGCCGCGGAAGAAGATCCACTGCCAGGCCGCATCGCGCAGCGCGACGTTGTTCTCGCAGCCGGCGTAGATGCCGGTCATCAAGGCATTGAACTCGCTGCCGCGCCGCCCGGCGGCATCGGCCGGTGTCGGCCCGAAGCCGACCACATTGGGATCCAGCCGCTCGAACGCCTTGTTGTCGATGTAGTTGAACCACATGCCGAAGCGGACGTCGGAGACGTATTCCCCCATGTTCACCACGCCGGTGAACCGGCCGTAGGCGTTCGTGAAGGGCTCCAGAAAGAGGCGTGCGACGTAGTGGTAGGCATCGACCGCCTCGGGGGAGTTGAAGACGCACCGCCAGTTCCCCTCCCCGTCCCGCTCCACCACGCGGCCGCCCGAGCTGTAGAGAAAGCCCAGGGTCGACCAGCCCGGTTCGCCCAGCGAGATGTTGATGCCATAGACATTCTTCCGGGGATTGTGCAACAGGCGTGCCCAGGCGAGCAACTCATCCATCGTGTCGGGGACGCGGTCGGGAAGCCCCGCCTCGGCAAACAGATCGCGGCGGTGGAACAGCGCGATCACCGCCTGGCTCTGCGG
>CAZQKI010000006.1:36294-46148 GCA_964592855.1 uncultured Lentisphaerales bacterium | reverse complement strand
GATCAAGGGGATAGAGGAACCGGCTGCGGATGTAGGTGTCGCTCTGGCGGAAATTGACGTAGAGCACCGCCGGCGAGATATCCCCGGCAATCTGCATCAGCGGGGTTGTGTCCATCGCCCGGCCCGGGATCTGCAAGCCGGTCGCCGGCACCAGGCTGATCTGCGGCCAGCGCTCCTGGAACGCCCGCTGAACCTTCATCGCGGCAATGTCGCCGGGCCCGCCCTGCGAACCGTCCGTGACGCCCCAAGCCTTCAACTCAATGGCCGGGGCGGCCTTGTCGACCGCAGCAGGAGCCCGAGTCCCTGCCACCAAACTGCCGGCCAAGCCCAATATCACCCCGAGTGTCCGCCAAAATAAAACGTGCCGCACCCTCATGATCCAATCCTTTGTTGCGGCACAGTATACCGGTTCAGCCGTTTTGTTGCGAGAAGTGCCCGAAACTGGTTTTCATGGGCATGTCTCGTATCCGCCTGAGGAGTCGTGGATCACCGCACCAGCATCACGGTGCCGGATGGCGGGATCGGGCCCCACACGACCGATCCCAGACCGCCGGGATCCCAGGTGTGCCCGGCGCCACTGGTTGATCCGGCGCCATTGGCGGCAAATGCGGACCCCGTGAAGCTGTGCGTCATGCGCCAGACGGCGATCCTTCCGCCCCCGCCGCCTGCGGCCAGGGTACTGCCGCTGCCGCCGCCGTTCGCCAGGAGCTGTCCGCCACCGGTGAAGCGTCGGCAGCGGAGGTAGATCCCGCCGCCCGACCCAGGCCCCGACCCCGTCGCCGAATTGGCGGTCAGCGTACCGTTAACCGCGATGGTGCCGGAAGCTTCGATCCGGATGAGCCCACCCCCGCTCAGGCCGCGTGCGCTCTGGTAAGGGACCCCGCCACTGCCGGGGCCGGCAGGCGCGTTGGACGACCCGTAAGACGGACCGCCTGTCGTGTAATAGTAGGATCCTCCGCCACGGCCACCGTACCCGCCCGCGCAACCTGATCCGATGGTGACGCTGCCGCCGGGCCGTCCACCGCCGGGACCGAATCCGCCGGAAAGGCCGTTCGTCGATCCCGACCAACCCTGACCGTCGGCATTGAACCCGCCGCCGGAAGCCACCCAAAGGTTTTTCACGGCAAACTGCGGCGATCCGCCGTTCACGGGGTGGGAGACTGGCAATATCCAACTGCTCGCCGCCACACGGAGGGTGCCGGCCACAACCATGCGCGCGCCGTAATTGGGCGCCACGCCATTGGTTCGCGCGCTGAAGAGATACAGGCTCGCGCCATTGCTCACGATCAGGTCGCCCCCGACACGCATGACCGCCGGGCTGTTTTCGCCGACGACCGTCATGGCGTTCATGGCTAGCGCCGTCGTCCCGCCCAGGTCGAGGCGTCCCGCACTGCCCAGCACCTTCACATCATTCGTCACGTTCAGCGACACCCCCTCGTCGGCAAACCGGATCCAGGTGTTGCTGACGATCAAGCGGTCGTTCGCCCAAGGGGTTATGCCGACCAGCTGCCCCGACAGATTCGGCGTGAAATCTCGCTTCACGAACAGCGAATCGGGCAGCCAGATCGACCCGATGTCGGCGAACCTCGACGGAAACAGGGAGCCGTTCGATTGTCCGGGCTTGGCCCACAAGACAATACCCGGCACGCCGGCCGCAGCCTGCAATGCGGGGGCGTAGTCAAGCGCAATACGTCCGCCGCCGCCGCCGCCGCTCCAGCTTTGAACAACACCCGATCCCCCGTTGGCCTGAAGTATCCCGTTCGTTCCCGCCAGACTGTTGCAGGTGATGTAGATCGAACCGCCGGAACCGCCGCTGCCGTTGGCGCCGCCGTCGGCCGTGACGGTCCCGTTGACGAGAACCGTGCCGGCCACCAGCCGCACCACGCCGCCGCCATTGCCGCCGGCTAACGAACCGCCGCGCCCGCCGCCGCTGCCCGCCGCCAGGGGGGTCGCGGCCGATCCGTAGCCCGCGCCTCCGAAATTATAGTAATACGATCCCGCGCCAAAGCCGCCATACCCGCCGCCGGCGCCGGAATGCGCATCGCCGATCCCAGCCCCGGGGCCCCAGGCGCGGGCAGTGGAGCCCTTGGGGGCGCCGGAGAACCCCTTGCCTTCCGCATTCAGGCTGCCGCCCGCCAACACGCGCACCTGCGCCGCTTCGATCACAACCGAGCCGCCGTTAGTCGGATGCGACCAGGGCTCAAGTACCGAGCCAGTGCCGATCGTGATCGCGTTCGTCACCCGCAGCGAGGCGCCCGGTGTCGCGGACGGGGCGGCGGCGGCATAGATCGCGAGCTGCCCGCCATTCGTCAGCAGCAGGGCGCCACCGACCGTCACCGCCGGCGCGGCAGCTTCAGACGAGACACGCGGCGCCGCGAGGTTCGTGTACAAGGTGCCGCCGCCGATCTCCAGCCGCCCGGCCGATCCGGTCACCGTGAGGTCTTCCGCCACGTGAAGCTCGAACCCTTCGGCCTTCAGACGGAGCCAGGCGTTGCTGACCGTGAGCCGCGTCGGCGACCACGACAGGAAGTCGGGGTTCGCCCACTGCCCGTAGAGGTTGGAGGTGAGCGGCTCTTCCAGGAAGCGGGAATCGGGAAACCAAAGGGTGCCGATATCGCCCCGATACACGGTGGCGACACTGGGCGCGCTGGCGGACCCCATTTTTCCCGGCAACGCCTGAAACACAATTGCCGGACGCACCGTCTGGGCGCCCGTGTTGTAGTCGACGGCGATTCTCCCGCCGCCGCCCGAACTGCTGTAGGCCGGTTGCCACCCATTGCCGCCGTTGGCCGTGATCGACCCGCCGCCGCTCCCGGCCAACGTCCGACAGCGAATGTCAATGCCGCCGCCCGACCCGCCGCCGCCGCCATAGCTGCTGGTACCGCCATTGCCGCCATTGGCGGTGATCGAACCGTTCACCGTGACAGACCCACTCGCAACGATCCGAATGGCGCCGCCGCCGGCGCCGCCCACGCTGAGATTACCGCCGCCGCCGCCGCTGCCGGGCGCATGGGGCGCAAAGGCTGAACCGCAGGGGAACCCGCCCTTGCCGCCGTTGCTGCCATCGATCGCATACCCGCCATAACCGCCACCCGCACCGGTCGCGGTGGTCCCTTCCCCGCGGCCGGGACCGAAGCCGCTGCCCGTGACCGCACCACCGGCCCAGCCTTTGCCGTCGGCGTCGATTCTGCCCCCCGCCATGACGGTCAGGTTCGAGCAGACGATGTCGACCTTGTTGGACATGGCCGTATTGACAAAGGCACGCGGGAGAGTCATGACGCCACCGCTGTTGATGGTCACTTGGGTCGCCGAGAGCGTCGTGTTCCAGTTGGTGAAGACCAGCGTGCCGGTCAACGCAAGCGAGGCCAGCCCCGGCGTGGCGTTCGTCAGCCGCGCCGTCCCCGCGGCGATGACCGCATCGTCGCCTGCGGCGGGCGCGGTCGCATCGGACCAATTGCCGCCCACGAACCAATCGGATGAAACCAAGCCCGTCCAGGTGCGGGTTTCGGCACGGCTATCCCGGCAGAACGCGAAGAGAATAGCCGCCGTCAGTAAACGAGAAACAACCCATCGCTTCATCACCGACCTCCTATTCATGGCTACCGATAGATCCGCATCAGTTTCACTTCCTGAGGCGCGATCTCCACCTGCAGGGGCTTGCCGGCGACCGCGTCCGCCGTCAGCGTCTCCGTTCCTTCAATCCAGTTGACGTTCAACTCGTGCGTATCGGAAGAGTAGCTCTCCAGGCGATAGGATCCCGAGAGGGGAAGCTGGAACGAGACGCGCGAGGCCTCGCCACCACGCGGATCGAAGTTGCAGAAATAGAGCAGGAATCCTTTGTCCTTCGGCAGGGCTGCCACGAGATAGGCGATGTCCGCACCGTTGTTGTTGAACGCATGGCCGCTCCCCTCGATCGCCTTCGCCAGCAGGTTCAATTGCACCGTCTGCCATTTCCGGTTCGCGCTGTTGTCGGACAGGCTCTCTTTGACGAACGTGACATTGGGGTTGCCCTCCAGTTCGGCGAACAACGGCTTCTCATGCGGAACGCCGAATTCATCCGTGGGCGCCTGCTGCTCGAACACGATCAGCTTCGTCCCCGCCTCCACGGCAGCCTTGATCTCGGCGAACGCCTCACGCGACAGCGAATACTGGAACGGCGCAATCAGCACGCGGAAGCGCTTGAGGTCTTTCATGTTGTCGGGCCGCTCCGTCCAGAGCGCCTTGTAGGGAACGCCGTTTTCGCAGAGCATCGACTCCATCGTCCGCCGTGCGCCGTAGCCGCGGAAGCGCTCCTGCATCAGGAGGCGCTGACGGTCGTCGCTCTCGCCCGCCGCAATGACCTTGTTGATCGACTCGTCGGCCAGATGCAGGTAGAAGTCGACCTTCGCGCCCGACGCGGCGGCGGCAGTCAGCGGGTTGATCTTGGTGTAGTACCAATCCTCGCCCGCGCGGTTCATCAGCAAGCCGACGAGGTCGGGAACCTGGGCCTCGGACACGCCCCACTTTTCCAGGAGGCGAATCATCCGGAACGCCCGCTTGTAGACGCTCACCCCCTCTTTCATGTACATGTAGTTGAGACGATAGACCTCGACCGCCTTCGCGCCGAGCAGCGTTTCGGCCACAAGTCCGGCGATCGTCTCCGCTGGACGGTTGATATCGGCCGCCCCCCAGCCGCACGAGGCGAGCAGCTTGTCCCTGCCCGCGCTCGCCTCAAAGCGCTTCATGAAGGCGATGTGGGTGGCGGCGGATCCGAGCCCGGCGTTGCCGTAGACCTGGGCCAGATCGGCCGGCGACCCCTGCCAGATCACGTCGCCGGCAATCGTGTGTTCGAGGCGTCCGCCGTCGAAGGTGGCCTGATTTTCACAGTTCACCAGTTGCGCGTGCGGGAACTCCTTGCGCAGGTCGCGCCCGATGGTCGCGAACAATTCCGCCAGCTTGGTGTACTCGAAAAGCTTCCATTTGCGGAACGGCTCGGTGTCGTCCGGAATCGCCATCGTCACCTGCCCGTCGGCGTTCGTCCCCTTGTCGGGCTTCTTCGCCTTCGGCAAATCCTCATAGCCGAACAGCTTCTTGAACTCGCGCCGGCAGGAGGGACAGTTCACGGCCGAGAGGTTGTGACCTTTGAAGAAGTACTCGTCGGGCATGAGGTAGACCCCAGCCGCGCCGTTGGCGAGGGCCTCGCGCATCATCTGCGTCCACTTTACGCGGAAGTCATCATCGCTGATCACGCACGGGTAGGCGTGCTTGTAGTTTTCGTTGATGCCGACAAGCGTGTCACTCTGGTGATAGGGATAGTCCCAGCGGCACCACGGCATCGGCGCCATTTTCTCCTCGACTTGGAACGGCGGCTTCCAGGCATGCGTCATGTAATAGAGCGCGTAGCCATCGGCCTTCAGCGCGTCCGTCAGCGGACGCATCCAGTCGCGCGTCCGCTCCGCGGGCAGCAGCTTGCTGGCGAACGGCAACCGCGCGGTTTTGCCGCAGAGGGTCTCGTCGAACAGGCGCACGCTGTTCACATCAAGCTCCTGGAGCAGGGCGACCGCATTGCGATAGCCGTGCCAGGTCTTCAGCGGTGTTTGCTCCCGCTCCTTTTCCCATTGCTCCAGCCCGTAGTTCCATACGTCGGTGCAGACCCGGATATCGACCGTGCGCACATCCAGCGGCGGCAGCGGCTTGAAACGCCCGTTCCGGATCGCCACGCCGCCACGTACCGGCGCACGCGCGTTGATGGCCTCTGGGCTGTACATTTCGAGTTCACGCAACACCGGGAAGCTGGAGCGATAGCCAAGCCGGCCGGCCAGGGCGACGAACTTCAGCCCGAACACCTTCCGGTTGACCGGCAGTTCGATCCACTGGTCGGCAAGGACCGACGCGTCCGTGCGGTTCGTGACCACCGTGTCAAAATCGCCGTCCGCCGTCGTGGCGGCGAGGAGCTTGTAGCGGCTCGCCCCCTGGCCCGTCTGCTGGAAGCGCACCATCGTGACGGACGTCTCTTTCGGGAAGCGGAACGCGAGTTCCGAGCCGGCCTCCCCCCCGCCCTGCAAGGCGACGACGGTGTCGGTCCGGCCGTCATTCAGCGCCCGGACGTTTTGCAGCGCGGGAACGGTGAGGGTGTCGCCGAAGTAGAGATAGTTGAAAGGCTTTCCCCACTCCGGCGGCGCAATCTCCTGTGCGACGGCAACCCGCGACGCGGCGCCGATCAAGGCCATGCCAAGCAAGACTGCGAGCTGTTTCCATGTGCCGTTCATATGCGCCCTCTCTCGTCCCGACATAACATGCCTCCCGACTTGATCAACGTATTACAAACACCGAGCCCGGCGGGGGAAGCCAGTCCCAGAAGAATGTACCGTCATCGGCGCGATAGGTCTCCCTGAACTCCGCATTTTCAACATTGGTCCCCTTCGAAACCAGGACCGGGATCTCGGCACCCGCCAGGCGCCAGACGGCGATGCGGCCACCGCCGCCCGCGCCGCTATGCCCTGCCGTGGAGTTTCCGCCTTTGGCGCTCAACACGGCCGTGTCGCGACCGATGAACGTGCCGCACCTGACGTAGATGCCGCCACCTGCAGCGGCGCCATAAACGGTGATCGCGTTGGCGGTTAGCGTGCCCGCCAGATCGAAGGTGCGGGCCACCTCCAGTCGAATCAAGCCGCCGCCCGTGCTGGATGCGCCGCCGCCGCTGCCGGGATAGAACGGGGTCTCCCGCACGCCATAGGTCGCGCCGCGTCCGTTGGCGTAGGTATTGTTGCCGCCCAGTCCGCCGTAGCCCGCGCCGTTGGGGTAGGCCGAGGCGGTCCCCTTGCCGGGACCATAGCCGGTTACCGTCAGATTCACGTTGTTGATCCGCAAGGCGCCGGAATAGCCTTTGGCGTCGGCGTTGATGCCGCCGCCGGCGTCGATGCGCAGCCGGTTCATCCGCAGCAGCGGCGCCGCGCCGTTGGTCGGGTGCGCATAGGGGTGGATCCACGAGTTGGCGGCGATGCGCACGTCCTTTGCAACCTCAACCCGCGCGCCCAGCCCCGATTCGTTCCCGACCTGCGGCGAAACGGCGCTGTAGACCGCCAGAAGGCCGCCGTTGGTCAACGTCAGGTTGCCGCCGACCAGCAGTTCCGGCGGCTTAACGAGCCCGTGCGGATAGGGGCGCAAACGCGCGGCAGGCGTCGTGAAGGAAAGCGCCACTTTGTTGGTGTTGTCAATGGGGCCGCCCAGTTCCAGCACGCCGCCCATGCCGATCACGAGGTTATTGGCGACCGCCAGCCGGAAGCCATCCGCCATGAACCGCACGCTGGCGTTGGTGATGGTCAGCGATGGTACCGTCCACGTGTCGAGCCATGACAGTTTTCCCCACAGTCCGGTCAGCGTCTCACCCAGGAAACGGGAATCGGAAAACCAGAGGGTGCCGGAATCGGCCGATGGCCGTTCGGTGCTGGCCGCACCGCCCGCCACCGTGTAGCGCATTTTCGATACGGCCTGGGGCGATTGCTGTGCCGTATCAAAGCGAACGGAGATGCGTCCGCCGCCCCCGGCGCCATGGTGCGCGTCAGCATTGCTGCCCGCAGCGTTCAGCAGTCCGTTGGTGCCGGCGAACGTCCCGCACAGCAGGTTGATCGAACCTCCTGCGCCCGCGAACATCCCGCCTGCCAGCACCTCGCCGTTGACGGTGATCCCCTCCTCCGTCTCGATGATGATCGCGCTGCCGCCAGCTGCTTGAATGCGCCCGCCGCCGCTGCCGGGGAGCACGGGGGTCTCATCGGATCCGTAGGAGCTGCCGCCGAAGGTGATGCTATAACTGCTGCCGCCGATCCCGCCATGGCCTCCGCCCGGAGCATAATAGGCATATTCCACGGATCCCGGGCCGAAACTGCGGCCCGAACCCGGCGCGCCGGCAAAGCCTTTGCCGTTGCCGTTGATCCGGCCTCCCGCGGCCACCATCACCGACTTCGCCTCCAGCCGAACGGATCCGCCGTTCGTCGGATGGGAATAGGGATAAAGGGCCGAAGTGCTGGCGATCGAGACGCGCCCGGCCACGTCGAGCAACGCACCGTGGGTGGGGGCCACGCTGTTGGTCGCTGCACTGTAGAGGGCCAGGGCGCCGCCGCCACTGAGCGTCAGGTTGCCGCCAACCGTCACGACGGGCGGCACCGTACCGCCGGCGGTTACCGGTCCATACCAGGCATCGATCGTCGCGTAGCGTGGCTCGTACTGGTAGACGGCGAGGCGGGCGCCGCCGCCGACCTGGAGCATCCCTGCAGCACCGCTGACGGTCAGATCGTTCGCAACGGTCAGGGCGAACCCTTCCTCGGCAAAACGGATCCAGGTGTTGTTGACAGTCAGGGCGTCTCGCGTCAGGGCGTCGAATCCGAAGATCCGGCCCGAGACTGTGGAGCCGATCACCGTGCCGAAGAAACGGTCGTCCCGCAGCCAGATCGTGCCGAAGTCGCCGCGCGTGGAGGCGCTCCCGTAGTTCCCGGCCAGCGAGCCGCTGGGGCTCGCCAGCAGCGAGGCGCTCAGGCCCTCAGGCTGTGCCTCAAGATTGTAGTCGATGGCGATGCATCCGCCGCCGCCATGGCCGCCGCCGTTGTGATACGGGTAGCCCGCGCCGCCTCTGACGCTGACCGACCCGCCCCCCGTGAAGGTGCGGCAGACGATGTAGATTGAGCCGCCCGAGCCAGCTCCGGCGCCGCTGGCGCCGTTGGCCATAATCGCACCTTCGACCGCGACGGCGCCGGTGGCGTTGATGCGCACCGCGCCACCGCCCGCGCCACCGTCGTACAAGCCCCCCGAGGCCGTCGCCGATCCGCCGCCGCCGCTGCCGGGCAACTGCGGGGAGGCAACGACATCGTAGGGGGATGCGCCGGGGTAGACGGCGTTGGGATAGACGGATACCGACCCGCCGCCGCGACCGCCGTGGCTGGCGCCGACGCCGTAGGCGTTGCCGATGCCGCGTCCGGGGCCGTGCCCGTCGCCCGCGGGCGAGGTGCTGAAGCGCGCGCCGCCGGCATAGCCCTTGCCGTCAACGTCGATCTTGCCGCCCGTGGCGACCGTCAGGTTCGAGCAGACCACCACGACATTGTTGGACATGGCCGTACTGGTGTAGGCCGGCGGGAGGGTCGCGATGCCGCCGCTGTTGATCATCACGTTGGTCGCCGAGAGGGTCGTGTTCCAGTTGCTGAAGACCAGGGTGCCCGTCAGCGAGAGCGAGGTCAGCGACGGTGTCGAATTGGTCAGCAGCGCCGTCCCTGCGGCAATCGTCACGACGTCGCCCGCAACCGGCACGGCGTCTTCCGCCCAGTTGCCGGCCGTGAACCAGTCGGCCGAGACCGAACCGTCCCACGTGCGCGTGTCTCCAAAAGCAGTTCCCGCACCGCCGACCAACAGTGTCAGCGCCACGACATAAGGCAACCTAGCAATACGTATCATACGCTGTCCCCTTCTCTCGGTTTTACCCTGTCCCCGGTTCTCTGTACGCACAACAAAATTTGATTGTCTGCACAATAGCAGAAATGGAATCGGCTGGTCAAGTTGACGCCAGCCGGTAGAGAAAGGTGGTGTGGCGACGATAATCCCGCTGAATCAGGAAGTGCCTCGCGTTCCGCGCCACCTCCTGGCCCGACACCAGATCCGTCACGTTCATCGGTTCCGGCAGATGGATCCGCATCGGCTCGTGGGAATCGGCGATATGCACGGCCAGCAGGCTGCGGTTGGCAAAGAGGATGCGCGCCGGATCGACCCAGATATGGCAGCCGGCCAGACGCGCCAGTCCCCGCGCCACCAGACGGTGGTTGATCGGCGCCGGCGAAACGACAGACCGCCAGTCGCCGCAGTCTTTGACGGCGAACGCGGGGGCGCCGGTG
>CAZQKI010000006.1:0-36194 GCA_964592855.1 uncultured Lentisphaerales bacterium | reverse complement strand
CCGCCGCCCTTCAGTTTCTCCAGGGCCGCCCGCTCGCGCGCGTCCAGATACATCGCGTTGAAGACGTAGATCACCTTGTATCGCTCCAACTCCGGCCGCGCCAGATCGTCGGCCAGCCACCAGTCGAACGGCACGCCCGCGTAATAGAGCTCGGTCGTCGCGCGGTCGCACTGCAGATCGACCCAGGCCAGGTCGGCGAGCACCTGTTGCATGGTGAAAAGCCGCTGGTAGGCGGGACTGGAGGCGCTGACCACCGCCGCCATTTCGGAGACCGAAGAAAGGTCCCACGCCAGCGCCTGTTCCGCAATCGCCGACTGGCGGGCGAACTCGTCTTGCAACTCACGGCAGGAGTACCAGCCGCCGCCCATGTCGAAGTTCCACCAGGCGGTTCCGTGAATGAGCTGATGCGCGAACTCGCGGCGATACATCGAGACCGACTCATCGCTGGTATAGGCGTAGGTATTGCGGAATTCCGGGCTGATCTCGCCGCGTGCGGGCCGGCCGGGGCTGAGATGGGTGCGGACATCCACCTCGTTGAAGACCAGTTTGCCGGCGGCCTGGACGCTCTCGACCGGGAGCATGAAGCTCCCCGGCTCGCCCGTGCCGCGATTGTCGTAGCTGGTGATGCCGGTCAGGAAGTCGATGTCGGGAGAATCCAGCAGGCGCCGTACGGCCAGATGGCCGTTGTTGGTCACGGCGTTGGCGTAGCCCGTCTGCCAAAGCAGGTAGCCGTAAAAGGCACCGGTGAGGCGGCGCCCGCCGGTCGCCTCCTTGACCACGCGGCACCACTCGAGCAGGTTATCGGCGCACAGGTCGGAGAGGAACGTGTCGTAGTCGATGGAGGGTCGGTCGAGCAGTGGGTCGCGCGCCACGGCGGGTTCGCATCGCCGGCGCTCTGCCTCGGTGGGAATCTCAACCCGGGCGCAGGTCAGGCCGGGGCGGCTCCAAGCCTTGGCCAATGCGGCATCGCTGCCATACCGGGTGCCAAGCCACTGACGGAAGGCGTTCCGTGCCGGCGTGCTGGAGTCGGGCAGGCGCCCTTGCTGGGCGCCGTGGCAGACCCACTCCTCCGTGCCGCCGGCGTTGATCATGTACCCCAGCACGCGATCCGCATGGGGCCCGCGCTCAACATGCTCGACGATCCGCCTCAGCACGTCAGCGGCATCGGTCCGCCAGCGGGTGGATGCCATCGACGGCAACCGCAGATCGTCCTGACCGTCCACTTGGGAGGCTGTGATTTCGCCATCTGAAAATCGGACCAGCTCCTCCGGATGCTTCTCCGCCCACCAGGCGGGCGCGCCGAGGTAGAGTCGCGGGATGAACCACAGGTCGTCGGCCATCCCCGCCATCGCCCCCATCCACTCGTCCAGGGGCGTGAAGTCGATGCGTCCGTCGGCCGACCACGGTTCGGGATAGTTGCGGGGTTGCCAGTATTGCCACAGCACGAAATAGATCTTGGTGCCGCTGGCCACCATTTCCTGCAACACCTCGCGCCGCAGGTTGCCGCCGTGCAGCATGTAGGTGAAATAGGACATGCCGGGGATCACCCGGCCGTCGACTGAAATGGCGGTGCGGCCGTTGTGCGGCACCACGCGGACCGTTGTCTGGCACATGAACCTGCGTCCCCTATTGCTCACTCGACCTGGATGCGGATCAGCTTGACCTCAGCCGGCGCAAGGTCCACCGCCATCCCCTTCCCATCGGTAGCGGAAGCGTCTGACAGCGAATGGCTTGCGGAGCTGTAGACCTCGATCTTCGGCTTTCCTGTCAAGGATGGCAGGACGATCACAGGCCGGGCCGCACGCTTGCCGTCCCAGTTGCCGAGGTAGACCAGATAGCCCTTGCGATCCGGCAGGTTGCGTACGATGCATTCGACCGGCAGACCGACGGCCTCGAAGCTGTAGCCGAGCGGGTCCAGGACCGGCGCCAACCGCTTGGCGTATTCCGCCCGCTTGACGGCGCTGTTGCCGACCGCCGCCAGGTTGTCGGGGATGTGGATGACGTTCGGCTTGCCGACCAAGGCTTGCAGCAGCGGTTCGGGGTACGGGTTGCCGAACTCGTCGACCGGCGCCAGCGGTCCGAAGATCGCCAATGTCACGCCGGCATCCACAGCCGCCTTCACCTTCTCGAACGCCGCCTTGGATAGCGAGTAGCTGAACGGCATGACGAGGAGCTTGAACCGCTGCAGATCCTCCAGGTTGTCGAAACGGTCGGTGAAAGCAACCCGGTAGGGGACGGCGCGTTCGCAGAGCAGGCTCTCCATCGCCAGCTTGGCGCCCACGCCGCGGAGGGCGTCCAGTTTGAGCACGCGGTCGCGGTCGCTGCCCGCAGTTTTCGGCGCCGCCTTGTTGATGTCGTCGCCGGCGTAGAGGAGGTTGAACGCAACGTCCCCGCTCTCCGCGGCGCCGCACATCCCCTCCAGCTTGGTGCGCCACCAATCTTCTGAAGCGCGAGAAAGCAACAGGCAGGCCACGTCGGGCGTTTTGGCCTCCGCCACGCCCCACTGCTCGAGCAGGCGGATCATTTTGTGGCACTCCAGAGCGTTCGGCCACCAGCCTTTGTCGTACATGTAGTTGAGGCGGTAGTTCTCGTAGACTTTGGCGCCGAGCATAATCTGCGGCAGCGCGTAGCCGAATAGCTGGATGGGATAGTTGGTGGGCGAATCCTGCACCCCCAGCCACTGGATGCTGGCCAGAAGCTTGTCACCGCCTGCCGCAGCCGCGATGCGGCGGGCATAGGCGGAAATCCAACCGACCCTGTCGAGAGCGACGTTGCCGTACATCTGGGCGAAGTCCGCGTTTGGATCGTTCTCGACGATGTCCAGGGCCATGGTGTGCTCGAGCCGCCCCTGCAGGTCTTCCGTGATTTTGTTGTCGCTCATCACAATCTGAGCCTTGGGGTGGCGCTTGCGCAGCTCGGCGGAGATGTGATGAAACAGTTCGGCGATCTTGCGGTACTCGAAGAGTTTCCACTTGCGATACGGCTCGGTGTCCTCGACCTTGCCGCGGTTGATCACCGAGGTCGCACCGCTTTTGCTGACCGTGAACCCACCGCCGGTCGGCAACGCGTCGTAGCCGTACATCTTCTTGAACCCGGCCTGGCACAGCGGGCAGTTCACCCGAGAGAGGTTGTGCCCTTTGAAGTAGTATTCGTCGGGCATCAGATAGACGCCGTCGGCCCCCTGGTCGATTGCCTCGCCGAGCATCTGCAGCCACTGGTCGCGGAAGCCGGGGTCGCTGATCACGCAGGGATAGGTCACCGTGTAATGGTCGTCCACGCCGACCAGCCGGTCGCTCTGCTCGTAGGGGTAGTCCCAGCGGCAGTACGGCATCACGGTACGCTCGCCCCGCTTTTGGAAAGGCGACATCCACGCATGCGAAAAGAAATAGAGCTTCAGCCCGTTCTTATGGAGCGCCTGTGCCAGCGGCGCCAGTTGGTTGAACCCGTGGCCCGGCCAGAGCTTTTCACTCTTCCAGGGCATCTCATCGTCACAGCAGGCCGTCTCGGCAAACAGGCGCGCGCTGTTGGCGTCCGCCTCGCGGAAGCGTTTGATCATCTCCTGGAAGGTCTTGTTTTCCTCCAGCGCCGCGCCATCGGCATTGCGGCCGACGCCGGCATGCCAGGTGTCGATGCAGAGGCGGATGTCGATCGCCTTGCGCGCAAACGCCGGCAACGGCTTGACGGCTTCAGACTTGAGCACGGGGGCCGCCACGGCCGGGGTCCGAGCGGGCGGCGCCGGTTGCTTGCTGTAGATCTCGATCTCGCCCAACGCCGGAAAGGGGGCGCGATAGCCGCTGACCCCTTCCATGAAGGCGAGTTTCAGTCCATGAACCTTGCGATTCACGGGAACCGATATGAACGCCTTGACCCCATCCTTCAGGTCCGCGCGCTCCTGAATCACCGTCGTAAAATCGCTTTTGCCGTCGAGGTCGGCCGTCAGCCGGAACCGAGTGGCGCCGCCGTGCTGGACAAAGCGGAGGACCGTGACCTCTAGCGGTTGCGGGAAGCGGACTGCGACCTCGCCGCCCCCCTCGCCGCCGGGACACCAGATGGGACCGCTCTCCGGATCGCCGTCGTTGAGCTTCTGGATCGCCTGCATGCCGGGGAGGGTCTCAACCTGCGCGAAACGGCTCCACGGCAGAGCCGCCCCCCAGGCCGGATCGGCCGCATCCGGCAGCGGCGCCTGCGCCGCGCAAGTCGCGACTCCCATTCCAACCGCAAGCATCAGCGCCATCGCATTATTTGCAGACATCACGCAACTCGCTCTTTCTTTTTCTAGGTACTCACCGCAGCAGGATAACCGTGCCGCTGGCGGGGATCACACCCCAGTAAACCGTGCCGGCCACTCCAGGATAGGAGGAGGCGCCAGCCAGGCCGCCCTTGACCTCGGCACAGGACTTGGCCTCGGCCCAGTCATTGCGCCGGCACCAGACCGCAATACGTCCGCCACCCCCCGATCCGGCCTCCCAGGATGGGGCGTCGCGGCCGTTGGCCCGCAGCTGACCGCCGGGGCTGCCATCCAGCACATCGGTGCGGACGTAGATGCCGCCGCCCGCTGCGCCGCCGGGATGGTTGCCCGTAGTGTTGGCGCCGTTGGCGGTGATCGTCCCCGCCACGGTCAGCGAACGGCTCTCGATGCGGATCAGTCCGCCGCCGCCGGTCAGGAACGTCGGCACGACCGTTCCGCCGGCGAGGCTGACCGCCCCGCCGCTTCCCGGCAGAACGGGACGCTGTTCGTCGCCATAGGCCTTGCCGCCGTAAGAATTGGCATGCAACCCCGCGCCGCCCGCGCCGCCGTATCCGCCGCCGCCGCCGGAGTTGTCGCCAGGCGATCCGGCGCCCGGGCCGTAGCCGCCGCGGTGACCGCTCCACCCACCCCAGTAGCCCGCGCCGTCGGCATTCAGAACGCCGCCGGCCGCCACGGTGAGATCACGGAATTTCAGCCAAACCGATCCGCCGCTCGGCCCGTCGCACGCCACGCGCAGCGTGCCGCCTGACGGAATCGTCCAATTCCTGGTGCTCCAGTCGAGCAAGCCGCCGGGCTGGTTCGTCGGATCGTTCACCGCCGCCGCGATTAACTCGATCACGCCGCCCACGCCGGAGTAGCCAAACGTGCCACCCACCTGCAGCGCTTCCGTTTCGCCCGCCGGATAGCGGAATGAAACTTTGGCGTTGGTCATCACATTCAGGTTGCCCGCGACGGTCAGGCGCCCGCCATTGGCTGCATCGAAGGTGCCGAAGCTGAGCACCGACCGGTCATCGGAGACCGTGACATTGCCGCCGACCGTCAGCCGACCGCTCTGGGCGAACGCAATCTCGCCGATCTTCCGCACCTCGACCGCCCCGGCCACCGTGATCGCCGCATTGGTGGTGCAGAGCTTCAGACGCACGCCATTGGCCACAAGCTGAGCAACCGACAAGTCGAGCGGCGTGTGGTATTGAACAATGCCCGCAAACCGTTCCGCAAGCACCCCCTTGAAGAGCAGGTTGTCGGGCAGCCAGAGGGTCCCGCCCTGTTCAAGCGTCGCATAGCGTGTGCTCACGTTGTCATAGACCACGATGCGGAACGTGAGCGCCGGTTGTGAAGCCAGCGCCGCCTGTGCCGCAGGGTCATAGTGGACGGCAATCCGTCCGCCGGCGCCCGCGCCGCCCTCGCCGCCGCGCGGCCCGCCGCCCGCGGAGAGGCTGCCGCCACCCAGCAGCGTCTCGCAGGTGAGATCGACCGTCCCGCCCGCGCCGCCGCCGGGATGGCCGCCGCCCGTCGGCGCCGCGCCATCGGCCGAAACCGTGCCGTTGATCGTCAGGGCGTCGGACGCCGCAAGCCGGATCGTCCCGCCACCCGTTCCGCCGACCGCGGCCAGTGTTGTGCCCGAACCGCCGCCCGAACCGGGCAACAGCGGACTGACCAGGTCATCGTACGGGAGCGGCGCTGTGCCGCCGTGGTTGTTCTCGCCACCGACACCGCCATGAGAGCCGCCGTAACCCGAGATATTGACCATGCCGCCGCCGGGCCCGTAACCGGCCACACCCGTGCCACTGACGACGCAGGTGCCGCCCAGATAGCCGCGGCCGTTGACATTCACCGTTCCGCCGGCACGCACCTCGATCGTCGCCGCCTCGATGTGCACACGATGGAGCGGATCGGCGGTCTTGCCGCACGGCGCGTGCGTCAGCACGCTGCCCGCATCGACGATCAAACCGCCGGTCAGCGTCAGCAAGGTCTCCCAACCGCTCATGGTCAGCGTGCCGCCTGTGCCCAGCGTGAGTGCGGCGGCCTGCATCGGATCGGACAGGGTGGCCACCCCGTTCGTGATGGTCAACGTGTCGTTGGGTCCCGGCGCGCCTGCGGGAGACCACTTGGCGCTGTCGGTCCAGTTGCCCGTGCCACCCACCCATCTGCGCGAGGTGGGCGTGGTCGAGACGAAGACCGCCTGGATCGCGCGGGCCTGATTCATCGCAACCGTCAGCGGTTCGGTGGTGGCCAGACCGGCGGGGACGCCGGCCCCGGTCCACATCAGAAAAACAAAGCCCGAGTACGCCTCAGGCGACAGCACAGCCTCTGCGCCGTTGTCGAACCAGCCGGATGGATTATCTGTGATCACGCCGCCCGCCGTGGCGGTGGCGGTCAACTGCCACTGGTTGGTCCAGAAGGCGGTTTGTGTCAGATTCGTCAGCGTCAGATCGATGACCACGTTGGTGGTAGAGCCCGAAGCCACAAGGGCATCGTCGTCGCCCGTGAGTGTCCAGGCCAGCAGCCGCTTGCGGGCGCCGTTGGCCGATTCCACGTACTGTCCCACAAAATTGGTGTAGACCCCGGGCGGCAAGCGGTGCGTTCCATAGGCGTACGGCGCCCACTCCCCCGCCTTCAGCGGCACGCCCAGAACAGCCAGGTCGCGCGGCGCGGGGAGTTCGGCGGCGGTGATCGCAAGCGAGCCGACGGTGCCGGCGCTCGCCAGACCGGGGGTTGTTCCCGCGCCGCCACCCGCCACCGAAGTGGAGCCCTCGAAATTAAAGCTCGTCCAGTCGCGCAAAGCGACACGTCCGCCGCCCCCGCCGCCGGAGTGCTGGCCGGCCGGGGCGCCGGTCGCCGTGAAGGAGCCCGAGGCGCGCAGAAAGCGATCGGCCTGGACCAGCAGCGAGCCGCCGGCCCCGCCGCCGCTGCGCTGGATGGTGGAACGGTTCACGGCGTCGGCGCTGATCGTCCCGGCGTTGAGGACGGCATCGGCCTGCAACCAAAGCGCGCCGCCACCCGACGCGTTGGTGACCATATACGTGTTGTAGTCGATCCGGCTGCCGTTGCACCCCGCCCCGGAACCGGCGGTCAAGGGGAATTCGGCCGAACCGTAAAGGGCCGTGCCGCCGAGCACACCGCTGTAGTTCTTGCCGCCCGCGCCGGCATGCCCGCCGCCGGAGCCCGAGATGCCGTCGCGGAATCCCGGACTCGGCCCGCGGGCGGTGCCGTTGATTTGCGAACCGCTGTAGCCGGCGCCCATGGCGGTGATCAGACCTGCCGCCGCAACCGTGATCTGGCCGTCGCAAACGACCCGGACCACGCCGGCCGTGACCGCGTTCAGCGGGTGGCTGCGGATGCGGCCGCCGTTGTTGACCACGATATCGCCTTTCACATAAAGGTTGGTCGGGGTCAGCGACGGAACGGCGCGGGCCTCCGGCGCCACGAGACGCAGGATTCCGTATTCGAAGACGCTGGCGTTGCCGTTGACAATCAGGTCGCCGTCGACCGTCAGCGGCGCCCGGGCCGCGTAACTCAGGAAGGTGCTCCGCTGGTTCAGCGTCAAGTTGCCCGTGATCCGCACGCCGCCCGGGATGTCCATGAAGCCCAGGCGCTGGTTCGCTTGCAACGTAAGCGCCGACAGCACGAAGGGGCCCGCCGAGTAGATCTTGACCGGCTCGACGGTCTGGGTGGCGTCACCGCTCTGCCCCACGTTGAAGCGGCACTCGATCCGTTGCATCACATCGGCGCCGATCAAATCCTGGCAGGTGAGATAGAGCGTGCCGTGTGCGCCGTGCGCCCGCTGCGAGCCCTGGCCGACGCTGACGCTGTAGCTGATCGCGGCCGGGACAGCCAGCGCGGCCTGCAGCACCGGATCGCAATGGACCGCGATGCACCCGCCACCGCCGCAGCCTCCTTCGCCCGAGCGGTTGCCGCCGTAGGCCTGCAGGCTGCCGCTCCCCTTCAGCGTCGTGCAATAGAAGGCGATCGTTCCGCCCGCGCCGGCGCCGGGATGCTGTCCGGCGACGATATAATCGCCACCGTTGGCCTTGACGCTGCCCGCAACGACCACATTCGTGGCCACAATGTGTATGACGCCGCCGCCATGGCCGCCGTGCGCCGCGGCTGTTGAGCCGCCGCACGAACCGCTGCCGGCGAGGCGGGGATGGATCGGGTCATCATAGGGCGAACCCGCGCCGAAGCTGTAGGCCTCGCCACCCAAGCCGCCATGGCCGCCGCCGCCACCCGAGTGGCCGGTCGTCCCGCCCTCGATCGCGTAGCTGTCGCGTCCCGCGCCAGGCCCCCAGCCCTTCGGCGTGCGGCCGGGACGCCCCGGGTAGCCGCGCGCGGTGACATTGACGGACGCGCCCAGCTCGACCGTGAACGTCTCGGCGGCCACGCGCACGGCATGCTGCCCGCGCATGCCGGGAATGCCATTGGTCGTCGGCCACATCGCGTGGCTCAGGTTGCCCCCGACCCGCACGGTGACCGACGTCGCGTAGAGCCAGGTCGCCGTGTCGGTGCTGTTGCTGAAGAGGAGCGTCGCGCCGCTCTCGACGGCGAACGTGGCGAGCGCGGCAGTCGGTGCGGCCAGCGACACCGTCACCGCACCGGTGAGGGTGACCGCATCGTCGGCCTCGGGAATGCCAACGGGGCTCCAGTTGCCGGCCGCATGCCACACGCCGCCCTGGGCCGGCCCGGCCCACTGACGCACGGTACCGCCAAAGGCCGCACCCGCGCAACTGATCATCAACGCCATCAATACGGCACGCCGCGACGTTTCGGTGATGTTCATCATAAACCTCCGCCAATGTCTGTACGAACAACAAAATCGAATGTACGAACAATAAATGAGTGCCAGAATGACGTCAAGCGCAAAAACGAATTGGGCCACAACCCTCCTATCGGCCGAGGAACGCTCATGGCGACGCCGTTTTAGCGAGGTGGACGGCGAGTCGACCGGTCTGCCCGCCGGGGGACGACGTGGGCGAAGTAGGCGTCATCGGCGAGGGCGGCGACCAGTTCGTTCCGGCGCTCGGCAGATCGCACGATTACATCAGCGGGCGTGCATGCTGGGGATCGAAGGGCATAACGGAGAGACCTATCGGTTGGAAAGCATCGCGTCAAGCGAGACGGCGCGTTTGGGAAATTTCGTGAGCAACTCGCGATCCTCGGTGACACACCGGACGCCCAGCCTTTCGGCCAGCGCGATATACGTGGCATCGTAGGCGGAGACGCGGTGGCAAACCGTCAGGGTGAAGATCGCTGACGAGGGCGGGTCTTCCTCGTTGTCGCAGAGGCGCTCCAGCAGGGACTGATACAGCGGCTCGGCTTCGTACGGGCGCAGGAACTTGGCCCAGATCATTTTTGTCAACACGTTCCAGATTTCATAACGCCACAGGCGGGGAACGACCCAAACGCCGTCCGCCTCCCACAGGCGACCGCAGCGTTCGGTCAGCGGATGATCGGACAAAGCCCATCCGATCAGGATATTGGCGTCCGGAACGATCATGCTTCGCGCCCCTCGCGAATCGCCGCAACTACCCAGTCGACCGTTACGGGCTTGCGCGTGCGCACGGGGCGGTCATAAGTCATTCTGGGCACCGGTTTAAAGGTGCCGGCCATACGCTCCTCGAAGACGACCAGCGCCTCCTGCGTCATGGAACGGCGGTTGCGTTCGGCTTCGCGCTTCAGCCAAGCGTGTATCTCTTGAGGTAGGTCCTTGATCAGCAGAGAGGGCATACGCACATCCTTTCAAAAGGTTGCTATAAGTTTACTATATTTCTTATAGTCAGGCAACCGTCAGTCCTTGCAGACCAGCAATTCCCAAAGACCGACCCGGCTGATGCCGTGATAGTCGTCCCAAAGCCAGGGCTGGCGCTGGCGGCAGTCCAACAGCGATTCGAGCGCCGCGGGCGCGGCCGCGTCATCCCACGACAATGAAAACCGCAGACGCTGCGGCCCCTCGTCGGTACCGAATCGTTCACCGAGACGCGGATGCGCGTGGATTCGCTCGCGCGTGCTGCCGTCCATGGCGTGAATGCTGTTTCGGATCAGGGTCGGCCGCACGGCGTCGCCCGTGCCATCCATCGCGAATGTGTCGGGCAAAACGAGCCCGAGTCGCCGGGCTCCGCCGAACCCGGTGGTGGCATGCTGGACGGGAACCTCACGGCCGTCAGCCGCACGATCAATCCAGCCTCCGGCCACGCGGTCCAGGCGCGCCGGGCAACCGCCGCTGCATGCGAAGCGAACTTTGAGCACGGAGTGACGCTCCTGATAGTTCACGTCCAGACGGAAATGGACGGAGGGGTCGCCGCGCTCCAGCCACACAAAGAGACGGGCCGCGCTGGCGCCGATCCTGCCGTTCAGCCGGACCATCGTCAGCAAACATCCCGTCTCCACAACACATGGCGTCCCAAAACGCGCCTCGGACAAGACGGGGCCGTCAAATCGCGCCAACCCGTGCGACCAGGTGTCGCTGCAGTCCTCGATGCATTGCAGCGCCGGCGGGGCGCTCAGCAGGTCAACATCGTCCGGCAATGCCCGAACCGAGGCCACGCCTGATCGGCCGAACCGCACGGCGGCAAGACCGTTGCTTAAAACACCGAGCTTGAATGCCGGCGTTTCGCCGGCCAGGGCGGCTGAAGCCTCCTCATCGCGGAGGCCGGCGCAAATGCGCAGAACGCGGCTTTCACCTTTTTTGAGCGCAAGGGGAAGCAGCAACTGCGGCGGACCGACACAGCGCCCGTCCCAGGCCATGGTCGCTGGCGACTCGATTGGCTGGCTCGCGACCAGCCGTCCTTGCTCGTCCTCAAAGTGATGCGCCCAGCAGTAATCCTTAAGCCAAAGGTCGGCTTCCACCAGACCCCGCCAGGCGCGCGAAACACGATTGACGATATGGAGGCGATGACCTTCGGTCCGGTCCTGACGCGGCCGTGAACCGGGGTGGCGCAGACACACGAAGGCGAGTTCGTCCAGCCGGCTGCGGGCGCCACCGACCTGGGCGCGCTGTGCGTCGACGGCTTCGGCGATCGCGCTGCCGGGGAGAATGTCGTGAAACTGGTTGAAGCAGACGGTCCGCCAAGATTCATCCAGAACCGTCCTGCTGCCGCGCGGCGTCCGGAACCCGCGCCGCCGCACCAGCCCGCCGACATCGATGGCGGCAAGCTCAGCGGCGCGGATGTCGCGCTTCAAGGCCCCGCAGACCGAATAGCAGCCGATAGCCATTGACCACCTCCCAGCGCCCGGCGGCGATGTGCGCGCGGATGCGCGCGAAGAGCACGGGATCCATGCGCCGAACCCAATCGTAGACCCACGCCTCGCCGCGCGTGAACCGGGCGTCGGCGTAAGCATCGAGAATGTCGCAGGCCGAACGGCAGGTCGCCAAAGCCTCGTCGGCCCCCCGCTGCCACGGCCACAACCATACGGGATCGAGATGCGCGTTCCCGATCATGTGAATCGTCAGCTCTGTCGCCATCAACCCTCCTCCGTCGATGCACCCCTGATCAAACGCCAAAAGCACCCCATCATTTGGACGGGGCCGTTCCGAACTGTTCCTCCAGCCACCGCCAGGCCAGACGTTCGAAGGCGACCATCCAATCGTGATTCGTTCCGGCGCTCCAGTGCAGCGCCTTGCGGGCGCTGCCGACACGGCGATACACGGCATAGACGGTGCCGGGTGGACTGGGCGTGTCGCAGAGGCAGGCACACATCAGAGTCGGAACCTTCACACCCGGAGCGAAGTTCACGGGGTCATAGTAGCTCAGCACGTTCTGGCGCGCATCGGCGCGCACAAACGGGGGCGTCGGCGCACCCGCACCGTCGGCCTTCATCCGGTTGAGTTCGCTGATCTGATCGCGCAGTGGCCAGTTTCCGTAGTAGCAGAGCGAGCTGACCACGGCCGTGACCTCGGGACACAATCGAGCGGTCACCACGGCCAGCAAGCCCCCTTGCGAACTCCCCACCGTGACCAGTCGTGAAGGATCGACGTCGGGCCGCTGCGCGAGATAGCGGACCGCCTGCGCACACGCCAGATAGACGCGGTAGAAATATTCGTCCTCGGGCCGCCCCCCTTTGACATTCAGATAGTCCTGGGGTTGCTCATAGACCTCCTGATCCACATCCATACCGTGAATCTGCAGCATCAGCGCCACGTATCCGTGCCGCGCGTGTTCGACGGGGGCGGGAACCTTGCCACAGCCCGCGCCAGGAAGCACCAGCATGCCGGGAAACGGCCCCGGCCCCTCAGGAACCGCCAGCCAGCCGTGCATCCGCATCCCCGCCGGCGCGTCGAACTGAACCTTATAGAGCTTCACGGCGGCGGACCGAACCCCTGCCGGATCGTAGTTCTCCGGGATCGAGGCCTCCTGGACGTTGTAAGCGTCGATCTCCCGCCCCGTCAGTTCGCGGACCAAGGTCGCGGCGGCATTGAGCGGCACCGCGAAGGCCGTCTGACGTCCCTTGGCCCAGAAGGCGTCGAAGTCGTCCGGGCGGGTCTCCACTTCCGGAATCTCGTCGATCCGATAACCGAACGTCGCGCTGCCACGCTGGTCCTCCCCGCCTCCCGAATGGATCGTGAAGCGCAGATCGTAGAATCCTGGCGCCAGCCGTTCGGAGGGGATGCGCAGGCCGACCGTCTGGTCCAGCCCGACCGTCCCCTCGCCGCTCATGAATGCCGCCGAAACCCCATTGCGCGCAAGCTGCCAGGCACCGCTGAGGGGGCGGCGCTGCGGGAACGCAAAAATCTCGATCGGTTCGCCTGCGGAAAAAATCAGATCGGGGCGCGTTCGCGAAAACGTCGGGATGGTAACAATCAGATTCGCGGGGTCGTAGGGCCTGGCGACATTGCATGTCATGGTGAATCCTTTGGCGCTGCACAGCAGCGCGAGAAGCAGGACACTTCTTTGCACGGCTGTCATGTGCTCGACCCGCGGAATTCGAGGTGCGCGGGGGGCGGACAGGTCTGCCGCACCCGCTGCCGCAGGGCGTCGTCGATGGCCACGCACTCGCGTGCGGCCAGCCGCCGTTCGTGCAGGCCGAACCACAAGTCGGTCAGCGAACACTCGCCTTCGCGCAGGTCGTCGAGCACCAGACCGCGTCGGAGAATGGTTTCGACCGCGTCGAACTCGCCCAGGTCCAGGCGTGCCAGGGCCTCCAGATAACGAAAACGGCCGCTGGCCGCAAGCTCCGGCCGGAGCCCGGCGATGAGCGCCACGCAACCGTCGGGTCGCTGGCTGCGCAACAAGGCCTGCGCGCATTCGACGGCCAGCGGAACCAGGGCCGGCAGCAGGCGGTGGGCCTCCAGCCAACGGTCGGCGGCGCCGCTCGTGTTTCCCTCGCGCTGTTCAAGCAAGGCCAGGTTGCGCAGCGACCAGGCAGACCGCGTCTGGCGCAGCGAACGCTCCCAGGCCTGGCGTGCGCCGGCCGTGTCTCCCGCCTGCAGCCGCATGACGCCCAGGTGGAACCAGGCCAGCCAGTGATCCCCGGCTGCTGTGGCGACGGAGCGCTCAAGCATTTCGCGCCATTCCGATTGCACCAGACAGGCGCCCGGATCCTGGTCGGGCGAACGCTGCGGCAAGAACCCGTTCTCCAGCAACTCGACCCACGGAGCCTGATCGGTCCCCAGCGAACCGTCGTCAAACACCAGCGCCTCGTCGCAAAACGGCCGCTCACCGGCCTGTAGCCGGCGATGCCGCTCAAGAGCGCCCCAGCCGGAGCCCTGCCGGACGACCGCTTCGGGGGCGCGTGCCGCCATCGCCGCGCTGCGCGCATATGCGGCGTCCAGCGCCGCCGCCGGCACGAGGGCGTCGAGCCGGCTCGCCACCGCCTGCCACGCCGGCGTCCACGCCGCTCCATGCACCTTCGGCGGGTCGGCCTCCATCAACCCGTAGGCCTCCAGCCAGGACCACTCGGCGCGGGCCGGCATCGGCAGGCATTCCGATTGCGTGCGGGCCAGCCCCGCCTGGATTTCGACATAGGGATTTCCGGGAGCCGAGAGAAAATCCTGCCAGTGCCGCCCGCCGCGCGACATCCCCCACACGAAGAGCTTGCGTCCGCGCAAGCGCGCGGTCGAGGTCTGCACCAACCCCTTCCCGTGCTCATCCAACGAGGCGATCCACGGGCGCCGGCCCTCGGCGACCTTGAAGAAGAAGTCGACGCAGCGGTCGATCTGGGTCGGATAGCTGATGTCGGTCTCCAACTGCCGCGGGATCGGGATCTCCCGCAGGCCGGACTGGTAGTCCAACTGATAAGCCGACTCGGCCGGCACGAGGATGCGCGTTCCCCGCGCCTCGGGGACAGCCATGTTGGACCACCAGTACATGGGGCATTCGCGGTCGTGCGGGTTGACGATGCGGACCCGGACCAGCAGCACGGGCGAGCCGTCGGGCAGCCAGGCGTCGATCTGGTACGCCACGCCGCGGATGCGCTCCCACTCGTAGAGCCGCAGCACCGGGGTGCCGTCGTCCAGCTTCAACTGCGCGGCAAAAAGCGGGGCACAGGTGAAGGGCGTGTGGCCGATCATGCCGATATTCCACTCGACCCCGCCGCTGAACCAGGCGTTGCGGATCGCCAGATTGGCGGGCTGGAAAACCGGGTTGGTGTAGAGCAGTTCGCGCCCCGACGGTTTATGGAGCAGCGACCACAAACGTCCGCCCAGATCGGGGAGGAAGGTCGCCCGCAGAATCTCATTTTCAAGTATCGCCACCGGAAAGTCGGTCGGCCGCCGCTGTCGGCCGTAGCCATCCTGTAGCCGATAGGGCAGACACCCCTTGACACGGCCATAGCCGATGTGCCGGCGGATCTCCTCCGGCACGGCAGGGTCGACCGCAATTGTGTCGTGCGCGTCCTGTTTCACCAGGAGGTTCGGCAGCGGATTATCACTGCCCAGGGATGCCGCGGGTATCGTGATGTGTGAGAACGTCAAATCGCTCATGCCAAGCCCTCCCTTTTCACGGTTCGTCAGACGGATAGACGTTCAGCACCCGTACATCCCATGGCGCCAGGGTTACACGGAACCGGGCAAGGTCCTCCAGACTCACGCGGCCTTTGCCGCTGATCGCCACCGCGCGCGGGCCGTCGGTGCCCGCCTGACGCACCTGGTAGTGCCCCTGATGCACGCGGACGCCGGCGTCGATCGTCACCGGCCGTTCGGTCCAGTTGATGAGGGCCAGGAATTTTTCACGCGCGCCCTTCTCCAACAAGGCGGCCTCCACATCGTTGCCGTAGGTATTCAGGAACAGCGGTTTGGCGTCGCCCAGCAGGCGGTCGAGCGTGCCGGCGAAGCGCCGGTTGAAGGCCGCGTGCTGCCCCACTGCGGGCAGGTCGTCGCCGGCGTAGACAATCCGTTCCGTCGCCGGCAACGCGTCGAAGAGCGGCGTCGGATGCTTTTCGCCCCATTCATCAGTCTCGCCTTTCTTGTCAAAGACCACGATCCCTTTCCCCGCGGCGGCGGCCCGGGCGACCGCGGCGAAGGCGTTACTGCTGACGCTGTAGGGAAACGGCAGAATCACCACATCGTAGGCGCGCAGGCGTTCGTCCAATTCTTCGGGGTGATCGAGATAGACCACATCGAAGGGATAGCCCTGGGTCAGCAGGGACTCGACCACCACCTTGAAACAAAGGTGACCGCGCGTCTGGTCCAGGCGGTCGCCGCCTTCACGGTGACGTTGACGGATCTGCCACCAGTCTTCGGCGGCGCGCGACCGCAGCACCGCGATGCTCTTAGGCGTGCGCGCATCGGCAAGGCCCCAGGCGCTGAGCGTCTCGAGGATGGCATAGGCGTTCTGAACCTGCTTCTCATAGCCGTCGCGGAAGATCCAGTTGTAGCGCCAGAAGAGCGGCATGCCTCCGCCGTGCATCACCGAACTGATCGGCGAGGCGAGCATGTAGACCGGCGGGAAGTGCAGATAGAATCCCGGCTGGGCTTTTGGATCGGGCGCCCAGGGACAGTTGTGCAGCGAAACGGTCTTGCGATCCAGCCGCCCGCCCGCGCTGACCTTGGCCGAGAGGGCGGTGATGTAGTGGCCGAGCTGCTCGTAGGCGAGATAGGAATTGGCGCGCGAATAATCGATCTCGGCCCGCCGCGCCACGATGTCCTCCGCAATGCCTACGCCCACGCGGTCGTTCCAGAGCGTGCCCAGTGTCAGATGCACGGGCGACTTGGTCAGCACGGCAGGATCGAGGGTTTTGGCGGCCCGGGCGGCCTCGCCCAGATAGGCGGCAAACTCCTCGTAGGCGAACACCACCCATTTCCGGAAGGCGAGACTGTCCTCGCGCTGATCGGGAACCTCGAGGCCGGTGCGCGCCTTGAACGCGGCGCGCGTGACCGCATCGGCTCCCTTGGGGTTGCCCAGCGCACGCGCCTGTTGCTCGTCGAAGCCGATGCCGACGCCGGCCACGCCGGAGCGCACCTGTTCGCGCACGATCCCGCTCAGATATTCGCGGCTGTGCCGCGCGACATAGGGCGCCTCGGTCTTCACGGTCGGGCTCGCGGGAAAGTCTTCCAGCGGCTTCGGATAGGCGACGCGTGTCATGGTCATCAGGCGGATGCCGGCCTCACGGAACGCCGCCGCCACCGGAGCCAGCATGTTGTTGCTCAAGCTGTGGCGTTCGTATGCGCTGGTCCAGAGCAGATCCGACTCGTAGGTTCCCTTGCCGCGGACGGCGTTGAACTTCCGCGGCGGCCACATGTTCACCGTGTTGGCGTGATAGAGCCTCAGGCTGGCAATGAAATTGGTGAACGCGGGATAGGCGGACAGCGGCGGGCGCTTGTCGTCCGGCAGGTCAATCCACCCGTCGAGGTCGAACATCCACGGCTCGATGTGGAAGCCGCGCGGAATCTGCCGCGCCGCCGGCGCCGTGGCCACGGCGAGCGCCTCTCCCGCCACCGCTTCGGGAATGCCGCGCGCCAGATGTTTGCCGGCCATGACTTCATGGAGATGCGACGGCTGGAGCGGCCACCACGGCTTCGGTGTCAGAATCTGGAAGTCGTACAGTTGCGCACTATTGTTCAAATCAACGAGCCGAATGCCCCAGACTTTGACCGGGGGCTGCACCGCTATCGCCACCGTGGTGCGGGCAACCCACACCCCGCCGGTGTTGGTGACATGGCCTGCGAGATCGAGCGCCAGCAGGCGGTCGTATGCGCCCGATCCGGTGGTGTCGGCCAGCAGCGCCCACCGGGGATAGGGAGAATTCCAACGTACCTGAGCCACCTGCTGCGGTTTTTCGAAGCGGAAGGAATAGCGCGCGACTGCGGCGGGCACGCCCGCTTCGGGGCGGGAGAGGGTGCGGAAGTGCGGGTCGGGATCGACCACGTTGCGCGTCATCGCCATGTAGGGCGAGACCTGCCGCTCCGCCAGCGGGGCGATGTTGACCAGATTGCCGCGAACCGCCGGCCCCGTCTCATACAACCACACCTCGGGCAGCGGGCCACCGCTTCGACGCAGGCCGGGCAACTGCCCGGAGGCCGGAATCGACGCGGTGAGTTTCAGCCCGACATCGACCGCCGCTTCGCCCTGGCGCGTGACGTCGGACCAGATTTCGGCCCCATCGTTCAGAATCGCCGCCGCACCGAGACCGAGGTGCAAGCCGCCGTCCGCGACCAATGTCGCGCCGGCGACCGTGATCCGCGCGCCGTCGGCCACCACGAGTTTGCCGCCGAGAACGAAGCCGTTTGTGACGACCGGATCGTGTGCGCATCCCGCAGGAATTTCCACGTCGCGCTTCACACCACCCACGGGCACGGCGTTTCCCGTCCAGTTGCCGGGCGCCTCCCACGCGGTGGGGTCGGGAGATCCCCCACCCTTCCAGATCCAGGGATCGTCCGCCCGGGCAATCCCCGCGAGGCCGATGATGACTGCCGCCGCCAAGATCGCAATTCCCATCCATCGTTCAGTCTGTTTCATTGTCTGCCTCTTGTGTTTGGGTCTGATGTTCGAACAACTGTACGTTATGTTCGTACATTAAAAGATATGCGGCGCAATGGCAAGCGCGATTCGCCCCGTAAAATCGGCGGTAAAATCGGCGGTTGACTTTCTAGAATGTCTGCTTTATTGTCGAAAATGTACGCACATTAACGGACCACAGAAGCAACATTGCAAGGTAGAGATAACCTCCGTGAACGCATCGCCCAAAAAAAAGACCGCCGCGACCGCTCAACCCACCCCGAAGTACCAGCAGCTCATCGCGACGCTGACGCATGAGATCCAGAGCCGGAAATACCCGTCCGGCAGCCTGTTTCTCTCCGAGCATGAGCTTTCCCGGCACTTCAATCTGAGCCGACACACGGTCCGGGCGGCACTGGCGCAACTGGAGGATCAGGGCTATCTGGCACGCATGCGGGGCAAAGGGACCTTCGTGCAGTATCCGCCGATGCGGCCGAATGCCCCCAAGGGCGAGATCGGCGTGCTGGTCCCATGCGTGACAATCGCCCTCTACCCTGAAGTCGTGCGCGGCGTCGAGGAGGTCGCGACCGAAGCGGGGCGTCATCTCATTCTCGGCTGCTACGACGTGCAACCGGAAAAGGAGCGGCAGCATATTGCCCGCATGTTGGAAAAGCCGGTTTCCGGAATGATCCTCTGCCCCTCCTACACCTCCACCGCCTCAATCTACCAGCCACTGCTTTATCAAAAGATGCCGATGGTGCTGGTGGACACGGCGGTCGACGGCATCGACGCCGATCTGGTGGCGACCAACGGGTTCGAGGGGGCGCGCCAGGGTGTCCTCCAGCTCGCCGGAACCGGGTGCCGCACCCTGGCGTTCATCAGCGGCTATCGGTCGGCTTCAACCTCGCGCGAACGGCTGGCGGGATTCCGCTCCGGGCTGGAGGATGTCGGTCTGCCTTGCAACGACACGCTGATTCTGGAGGGTGCATTCACCGATGCGTTCGGCCGGACCGCCATACAGAAGCTGCTGGCCATGCCCAAAAAGCCGGACGGCATCCTGATCGCCAACGATCCGATTGCCGCCGGCGTCATCAAGGGGCTTCACGAAGCGGGCATTGCCATCCCCGATGCGATGCGTTTGTGCGTGTTCGACGAACCGGACCTTCCGCTCCAACTGCGTGTGCCGCTGATCATCATCCGCCAACCGCGACGCCTGATCGGCGCCACGGCGGCCCGCCTGCTTCTGGAACGAATTGAAGAGCGGGCGGGCACCGAAGCGCCGCCCCCGCCTCGTATCATCAGGCTGTCGCCTGAAATCACCCCGCTCGCTTGATACGAAATGGAAGCAATCCCGGTCAACCCGTCATGAAACGGATCGACCGTCACACGAGGTGGATAATGAAACTGGAGCAGGGAATCGGGCAAGACGGAACCGTCAAGCGGCTGGTTCGCATTTTTTCACGGGGGCTGCTCGCGCCGGCGGTCTGCCTGCTGGCCGGCGAGGCCTTCGGCCAGACCACCACAAACGTCTGGCTCGGCCGATCGGCCGACTGGCAGTCACCGGCCAACTGGTCGTCGGGGGTCGTGCCTACGGCGGAGGCGCAGGACCCCGTTCACATCGGGCGTCCGGAAGGCGGCGCCGATCCG
This sequence comes from uncultured Lentisphaerales bacterium, assembly GCA_964592855.1. Lineage (GTDB taxonomy): Bacteria > Verrucomicrobiota > Kiritimatiellia > RFP12 > JAAYLN01 > JAAYLN01. Next base: position 16,430 of record CAZQKI010000006.1, on the reverse strand, counting down.
GTTCTGTCGCAGGCGACGGCCGCCGGCGGAGCCGTGAGGATCGCCGAGGGCGGACGTCTTGATCTGGCCGGGTTCGGACTCGCGGTGCGTGGCGCAGCGCACGCCGGAATGACAATCGAGCCCGGCGGCGAGATGAAGTGCGGCGACGGAACGGCCGTTTTGACGCTGGCGTGCGGCGGATTGGTGAACCGGGGCACCATCCATGGCCGGTTGAAGATACACGTGGCGGGACAGACCGAGGCCTTATTGATCGATGTCGGGAACGGCCTGACCCTCGATGAACTGCGAACCCTGCCGTCGCCGTTCCCCTATCCCGTCCAGATCAAAGGACGCTTGGAAATCACCGGCAATCTCGTTCTGGCGGGGGGACGCGTCATGATTGGACAACAGGAGTTCAATCACGGGCTCTATCAGTTCCGCAGTGTCGCGGATGCCGCCGTCACCGTCCGCGGCGACCTGGTGTTTGAAGGTCCACGGCCGAATGTGATTCTCGTACCCTGCAACGATATCCAGCTTTACGGCACGATCCGGAGCGAAGGTTCGGCCTGGTGCATCGCAGGCGCCGAGGCACCGGAATCGGGCCCGGTCTGGGACATCAAACAGGGCCGGGCCCTCAGCCGTACCGCGCCCAAGACCGGCTGGGTGCGGATGAAAGGTCCCGGCGATCAGACCCTTACGCCGGGTGGCATCCTCCCGGCGCTGGCCATCGACAAGCCATCGGGTACCGTGAGCGCGACCGGAGACCTGCATCTCCACAGCCTGCTGATCGTCAAGGGAAACACGCTGGATCTCTCCAAGGGCCAAACCCTCTCCCTGGGCTCCCACCTCGAAGAAAAGATGAACAACCCGCGTCGCGAAGGCGAGCCTGGCGGGACTCCCAAGATTGCGCCTTGGACCAGCAACCGGGGGCTGCTCTGCCACGGCACCCTGCAGGGGGGCGCGCCCGGCGTCCCGCTCCGCTTGCTGATTGCCGAAGACGGGATCGCCTATGCCGTGGAAACCACCTACCGCGCACCCGATTCCGGAGGGGCGGAGGGCGGCCTATCCGACATGCAAGACCGCGAACATCCCGAGCGGGCTCCGGCCTCGCTGGCCGTCAACCGCCTCGACAGCCGGCTCCAGTTGCGGGGCGACAAGCTGCTTCTGGACGGCAAGCCCGCCGCCGAAACCACAAACGTGAAACCGGCGTCGAAAACCGACGACGCAGAGTTGGGAACGGTCATGGACCAACTCATGCAGGACATGACCGGCGGAAGCGCTGCCGATACGGGCGCGTACAAGCCGAAGGCCCGGCTTTCCGGCTTGCGTCTGATCCGGCTGGAGCCGGAGCCCTTGCCCATGCCGACGGCGCAGTCGTCCAATCTCGCCCCGCTGGCGCTGCGGATCGACGGCCCGCAAACACGCAATCCGGTCGTCTGGGCCGTCAACGGGACCGAATGGTCGCGGAGCAGCCTGTATGATCTCGTCGACGGCGACGCCGAGACCGGCTGTGGCAAGGCGTTCTCATACGACGTGGTCTTCCCTTCGCCGGTAACGGTGCAGGCGGCCCGCGCCACCGGGTGCGGCCAGGCGACATTCACCGTTCGCGCCGACATCACGGGCGATGGGACCCTGGACACGCTGCTGGGATGGAGTGGCGCCGGTGTCGCCAAACCCGGGCATCCCGCTCCCGGATGGGCGCATGCCTGGACGGTGTTTGAACCGGTGCAGACGCGCCGCGTCCGCATTGAATTCCGCGATGATTCGGGCGCCGCCGTCGAGGCGGCGCTGAATGAGCTTGAACTGTTCGGCGACGAAACCGCCCTCGCCCGGCTGCGCCAACAAACATGGCTCCAGCAGCAACCCCGTTTCCCTGCCGATGCCCGCTTTCTCGAACACGGAGCCGCCGTCCGCATCGAATGGCCCGCGACCGAACCCGCCAACCGGGTGAGCAAGGTGGTGTCGGCCGCGTTCTGGATGTTCCACGTGCAGGGCGACGCCGCGAAGCGCCCGCCGTGGAGCCAGGCTGCTCACCTGCGGGATTACGCCCCTTGCGTCCAGGTCATGGATGAAATGAAAAACCGCTACGGGTTCGATGTCATCACCCTCTTCTGGGAGGCGGCGTGCGCCTTTCACTGGCCCAGCACCAATTTTGTCAGCGAAACCAATCAGGAGTGGTTCGACAAGCGCGAGCAGAGCCGCAAACTGGCCGCCATGTTGAAACCCAGGACGGAGCCGGCGAACAAAGGCGACGCACTCGACCTCCTCCTGGCCGGCGCGGCGGGAGGCAAGACCGACGGGATGACGGCCGACCTCGCCGTGGAATCGTCCCTCTCGAAGGTCGACCCGAAGGATTTGAAGCCGTTCACGCTTCAGGACCTCCCCTGCCAGCGCAACCTCCTGGCCGAATTCTGCGAGCTGGCCCACGAAAAGGGAATGAAGGTCGCCGTCATCTGCCGCCCGGAGGATCTTTCGGCCTACGTCGGCTCCGAGGGACCGGATGTCTACGAGCTGTGGCTCAAGGAATGCGCCGCCGCAGGGGTGGATCTGTTTTCGCTGACGCCCGATGAGGAGGACGTGCTCTGGACCACCACGCGACACGCCGACTGGAAGACCTGGCATGCGCAATGGCAGCAGACATCCGAGCGCCTGGAACCCGATCCGCGCGTGCGGCACAACCGCTTCATCGTCGAGCGAGCCCGGCTGGCCGGGCGGCTCCTCGGCCAACAGATGGAGGCCGTGCGGAAGGTCGCTCCGCAGGCGAAGTTCTTTGTCGACGGCGCCCGGCTGCTGCAGGGGGGGGCTCCGTATGACATCATCGGACACCTCGCCGAACCCGATTACATCGGCTGCAGCTATCAGTCGCACATTGTCCGCCGCTGGGCCGCGACCACCCGTAGCCGGCAGGTCATGATGGGGGAGTACACCCACCCGAGCGTCCGCTATCCCATCCAGGCCGTGCTTCAGGGCGCACGCGCCGTGAGGACGTACCGCTACAACTACATCGCGCTGAACGGGAGCGAGGCGTTCCGCGCCCGCGAGAACCGGTTTATCGATCGCTGGACGGAATGGGGCGGCACGCGCCCGAGCCGCCCGCCGACCGCCTTGCTCGTCTCCCGCGCATCCGAGGCCCTCTGGCCCGCCGACTGCGCGAACGGACTGACGGGGACAAACGCGGCCGAGCGCGGCTGGGCCGTTTCAGAGGCGGTCTACGGCTTTCTGATGCGGAACGGCTATCCCTTCGACCTCTTCTATCTCGACCAGGCGGAAGACCTGGACGCGCTCAAGGACTACCGCCTGGTGGTGGTGCCCTTTGCCTACGCCATGCCCGGGGAGTCCCTGGCGCGTCTTGAACAGGCCTATCAGTCCGGCGCCCGCTTTCTGATCTGCGAACGCCAGGGCGAAGTGGACGAGTTCGGACGCCCCCACAAACAGCCGCTCCTGGCCGGCCTGATCGACCGCGGCGCACGGGACAAGCGGGTGCGCTTCATCCGGGACGACCTGCTTCAACGTGAGGTCGAGCGCGACTTCGTCCCCTGGCTGTCGGAGATCACGGATGCCCTGCTGGGGCCGGACAAATCGCTTGCCCTGTGGGCCTACGGCCACAAGATCGAGGCCCTCTCCTTCGCGCCGCAGCCCGACGAGCGGTATGCGACGTTGATGAACTGGGGATCCAAGGAGGCGAGGATCGAGTTCGGCCTCATGCTCCCGCCCGGGGCCTACACGTTGCTCACCCTCCGCTCCGACGATCCCGAGACCTTCCGGCAGGGGGCGATCGGCGGCAAGACGCTTTTCACGGCGGAAGAACTGGGCCGCGTCGCTGTGACCGTCGCCCCGGGCGAAGTGCTGGCGGTCTATGCAGCTCCCGAAAACCGCCTGAAGGGACTCGGAAAATGACTGGCGCCGAAAGCATTCTGGAGAGCATTTCCGACGGGGTCTTCACCGTTGACGCCGATTGGCGTATCACGGCGTTCAACCGCGCCGCCGAGGCAATCACCGGCATCCGCCGCCGCGATGCCATCGGCAAGACCTGCTCGGATGTCTTCCGCGCCAGCATGTGCGAGACGAGCTGCGCGCTGCGGCAGACGGTCAAGACCGGCAAGCCGATCATCAACCGCGCGGCGTTCATCGTGGATGCGTCCGGCCACCGCATCCCCGTTGCCGTATCCACGGCCATTCTGCGCGACGAGCAGGGTCGCATCATCGGCGGGGCGGAGACCTTCCGCGACCTGAGCCTCGTCGAGGAGTTGCGCAAGGAGCTGGAGGGGCGCTTCCAGGTGGGCGACCTGGTGAGCCGCAGCCCGGCCCTGCGCCGCATTCACGATCTTCTGCCGCAGATCGCCCCCAGCGACGCGACCGTGCTGATCCACGGGGAGACCGGCACCGGCAAGGAGCTCCTGGCACGGGCCATCCACAACCACAGCCTGCGGAAGGACAAACCCTTCGTGGCGGTCAATTGCGGCGCCCTGCCCGACGCCCTGCTGGAGTCCGAACTCTTCGGCTACGTGAAAGGGGCCTTCACCGGCGCGGGGAGCGACAAGCCGGGACGCTTCGCCCTCGCCGAGGGCGGCACGGTCTTTCTGGACGAGATCGGCGACATCAGCCCCGCCATGCAGGTCCGGTTGCTGCGGGTGCTGCAGGAGCGCACCTACGAGCCCCTGGGAAGCGTCCAGACCCGGCACGCCGACGTCCGCGTCATCGCCGCCACGCACCGCGATCTGGCGGCAATGATCCGCAAGGGCGCCTTCCGCGAGGATCTCTTCTACCGCTTGAACGTCGTCAAGCTGGAGCTGCCGCCGCTGCGCGCGCGCAAGGAAGACATTCCGCTGCTCGTCGATCACTTCATAGCGCGGTTCAACCGGCGCCAGGGTAAGACGGTCTCCGGCATCGGCCCCGACGCTCTGGCGCTGCTCATGGCGCACGACTACCCCGGCAATGTCCGCGAGCTCGAGAACATCATCGAGCGGGCCTTCGTGCTCTGCAGCACGGGACGCATCGAGCGGGATCATCTCCCCCCCGAATTGACGGGCCGGCCGCCCGCCGAACCCGTTCCGGAAGGCGAGAGCATCGCCATGCAGACCCGGGCGGCGGAGGCACAGGCCATCCGCGCAGCGCTGGAGCGGTGCGGGTACAACCGCCTGGAGGCCGCCCGTGCGCTCGGCCTGCACAAGAGCACCCTCTTCCGCAAGATCAAGGCGCTCGGGATCGAACTGCCTGAGCAGGATGGCCGATCCGCCCGCGCTTGACCGCCCTCTCGTCCTTTACATTGACAACCGTTCCGGCTTGCGATTCGCTACGGCGGAGGACCGCCGGGTCCAGTTCTCTCTATGGTCGACAATTGCGTGGCACGCTCCCCTCCCCGCTGTCTTTTCGCATCTTCAACGGGCGAGGCCGCCCGTTCCCCCAAGCGCAGGTCCCCAGACATACCGTCCGAGGCATCGCCTGTAGCGCCGATCTCCGAATCGGCGCCGGGGATCGGACGCAGGTCTTTGGCTTCAGTCGCGCTATTGCGTTCATGTAACGCAATTAGAGTTGCAATTGTGCGACTCTATTTAGTTTGTAGCATTTCTGGATGCATTTCGTATTATACTGCGCGCCAATTAGATAGTGTATTCTATCTGCCGAAAATCTGGCTTGGCACGTTTCCTGTTATAGAGACTTGCATGAAACGGAAGCGGTCAACATCATGACAGTGGCGATCACAACATGGAACGGCAGGGTCTCGCCTGTTTTGGACGTGGCGCGGCAGATCGAACTGCTGGAGGCTGACGGAGGACAAATTGCCGGAAGACGGCTGGCGACGCTGCCGGGAACGTCGTTCCAGCATCAGGCGGAATCGTTGCTGGCGCTGCATCCGGAGGTGCTGATCTGCGGAGCGGTCTCGCGCCCGCTGGCCGATCTGCTGACGACGGGTGGCGTGAAGCTCATTCCCTTCACCGCCGGCGAGACGGATCCCGTCGTCCAGGCCTGGCTGACGGGGACGCTTCCCAATCCGGCGATGACGATGCCCGGATGCTGCGGGCGGCGCATGGGCTGGTGCGGCAGGGGTCGCGGACACGGCCCCGGACGGGGACGGGGCCGCCGGCATCTCGCGACGTGAGGTCCGCGTCCAGCATCCCTTTTTACAACAACACAAACCAACAACACGGAGCAACCCATCATGAAAATCGCAATCACATCCACAGGCGACTCGCTGACGAGCAGCCTCGATCCGCGCTTCGGGCGCGCCAAGTATTTCATCGTCGTCGACACGGAGGCCGAGGGCTTCACCGCACACGACAACCGGATGAACCTCGACGCCACGCAGGGGGCGGGCATCCAGGCGGCGCAGAATGTCGCCGCGCTCGGCGTGCAGGCGGTGATCTCGGGCAATGCCGGTCCCAAGGCCTTCCGCGTGCTGAACATGGCGGGGATCTCCGTCTATCTCTGCGGCGCGGGGACGGTGGAGGAAGCGCTGCGCCTCTTCAAGGCCGGCGAACTGAAGAAGAGCGATTCGGCCAACGTGGAAGGTCACTGGGCGTAACCCAAACACTGAGATGTCGGGCAATGTGGCCTGCCGGGATCTGAAATCAAAGGCCACGAAACGAGAGGTGCAAGATGCCAGGTGGAAATGGAACAGGCCCGCTTGGAATGGGGCCGATGACGGGGCGCGCAGCCGGATACTGTGCGGCAAACGGAGTGCCGGGCTGCATGAATCTGGCCTTCGGACGCGGTGCGGGCATGGGCTGTGGCCGCGGGTTCGGCGGCGGTGGACGGGGACGGCGCAACCGCTTCTACGCCACCGGTCTGACCGGATGGCAGCGGGCCGCAGGCGGCGTTGTGCCGCCGACAGCCTTCATGCCGACCGCTGAACAGCAGTTGGCCGTGCTGAAAAGCCAGGCCGAAGCTGCCGAGAACGAACTGGGCGAACTTCGCCGGCGCATGGCAGAGATCGAAGCGAAGCCCGAAGTGAAATAACCAAGCGCCGTGGACGGGGAGTCTGATCTCCCCGCCCCCGGCAGCAGCAAAGAAAACGAGAGGTTCAAGATGCCAAGAGGAAATGGTACAGGTCCGATGGGTGCCGGTCCGGGAAGCGGACGCGGCATGGGTGGTGCAGGCCGGGGCGCAGGCGCGGGCCGGGGCATGGGCGCCGGCGCAGGCCGCGGACGCATGGGCGGAGCGGGACTCGGCGCGGGCGGCGAGTGCGTCTGCCCCAAATGCGGCAAGAGCGTTCCGCATCAAGCCGGCGTGCCTTGCACGCAGGTAGAGTGTCCCGCCTGCAAAAGCGCGATGACCCGAGGCAAGTGAGGGTTCGGAAGCCGGTGTTCCGGAGATGATCCGTGCCACCGGCTTGCGGCCAGATGAATAAAATTTTTCAACATCTTTTCGGTCCGGTGCCTTCGCGCCGCTTCGGGCGTTCGCTGGGCGTGGATCTGACGCCCTTCAAGACCTGCAGCCTGGACTGCGTCTTCTGCCAACTGGGACGGACAACAGACCGGACAACCGTCCGCAGGGAATATGTCCCCGTTGCGCAGGTCGAGCAGGAGCTGGCGCAGTGGCTTGAGGGCGGCGGCAAGGCCGACTATGTCACGCTGGCGGGTTCGGGCGAGCCGACCCTCCACAGCCGGTTCGGCGAGGTGCTCCGCTTTGTCCGCGAGCATGCCGGCATCCCGACGGCATTGCTATCGAACGGAACGCTCTTCACCCTGCCCGAAGTGCGGGCGGCGGCGCTGGCCGCCCATGTCGTCAAGCTGTCGCTGAGCGCATGGGACCCACCTTCCTTCGAGCGGATCAACCGTCCGCATCCCGATTTGCAGTTCGAGCGGATCGTCGAAGGCTACCGGGCCTTCCGAAAAGTTTACACGGGGAGCCTCCGGATCGAAGTCTTCCTCCTCCGGGGCATCAATGATGATCCCGTCGACGTGGAGCGGATCGCCACGCTCGTCAACTCCCTGTCTGCGGACGAAATCCAGCTCAACACGGCGGTCCGTCCTCCCGCCGAGTCAACCGTCCAGGCGCTGCGGCGGGAGGAGATGGATCGCCTGACGCCGCTGTTCCATCCGGTAGCGACCGTCATCGCCGAGTTTCCTTCGGACCGCTCCGCCGACGTCGCCGCCAACGAGGAGACGATCCTGGCAATGCTCAAGCGTCGCCCCTGCACCGCGAAGCAGGTGGCCGAGGTTTTTGGCATGCACCTGAACGAAATTTCCAAATACATCGGTAAACTGTCGCGCACGGGACGCGTGGTCCCCCGCCAACGCGAGGGCGGCACCTATTTCGCCGCCGCCGACGCACCGGCCGAAACGCAAAACAAGGACATCCAACCATGACACTGACCATCGCCAGCGGCAAAGGCGGAACGGGCAAGACGACCTTCTCCGTGAATCTGGCCTACGCACTCGCGCAGCGGGGCGAGTCTGTCCGGCTGCTGGACTGCGACGTCGAGGAGCCGAACGATCACCTGTTCGTCAAGCCGGTCTTCACCGAAGAGCAGACGGTGACCGTCCTCAAGCCCGTCTGCGACGCCGCCACCTGCACGGGCTGCGGCAAGTGCGCCAAGGCCTGCCACTACAACGCCATCGCCATGGTCAAGGGGAAGGTGCTGATCTTCAACGAGCTGTGCCATTCCTGCGGCGTCTGCTCCTTTGTCTGCCCGGTTGGCGCCCTGTCGGAGAAGCCCGCCGCCATCGGCAAGGTGCAGGTGGCCGCCTCCGCCGGCCGGAAAGCGGGCGAAAGCGCGGGCGGATTCTTCTTTGCGCACGGCATGCTCGACATCGGCGAGGCGCTGGCGCCGAACGTCGTCCGCGGTGTCAAGGCGCATGTGGATCCCGCCGCCATCAACATCATCGACGCCTCGCCCGGGACGGCCTGCCCCGTTGTCGCAGCGGTTCAGGGGGCGGATGCCGTCCTGCTGGTGACGGAGCCGACGCCATTCGGACTGAACGACCTGAAGCTCGCCGTCGGACTGACGCTGAAGCTGGGTGTGCCGACGGGGATCGTCGTGAACCGCTCCGATGGAACGGACACGTTGATTGCCGACTACGCCCGGGACGTCGGCATCCCGATCGCCGGACGGATACCCTTCAAGCGGGAATACGCCGAGGCCTACTCGGGCGGCGGGATTCTGACGGATCGCTTCCCCGAGTTGCGCGAAAACCTGCTGCACATCTACGACCACCTGCAGACGGCCCTGCCGCCGTTGCCGGCCATGGAAGGCTTCGCCGTGGCGGCGGGAAAGCCGCCCCCCCTCGCGATGGGTTCGGCCGGACGCTACCGCGAGATCACGGTCATCAGCGGGAAGGGCGGCACGGGGAAGACCACGCTGGTCGCCTCGCTCGCGCAGCTTGCGGAGGAAAAGGTGCTGGCGGACAACGACGTGGATGCCGCCGATCTGCACCTGCTGCTGGCTCCTTCCGTCCGCGAAGCGCACGACTTTTCCGGCGGCACGAAGGCGGTGGTCGATCCGGCCAAGTGCGTCATCTGCGGCAAATGCGCGGCGGCCTGTCACTTCGCCGCCATCCGTCGGGACGGGCCGGTCAACGGCATGGATGCCGTCACCTACCGCATCGATCCGATGCTCTGCGAGGGGTGCGGACTGTGTCCGCTCGTCTGCCCCGTGCAGGCCATCCAGAGCGAGCGGAACATCACCGGCACGTGGTACGTCTCCGACACGGCCTGGGGGCCGATGGTGCATGCCCGCCTCGGCATCGCCGAAGAGAACTCCGGCCGCCTGGTTGCGCAGGTCCGCGACCGTGCGGCGACGCTGGCGGAGGAGCTTCATCTGCCGTTGATCCTCGGCGACGGCCCACCGGGAACCGGCTGTCCCGTGATCGCCTCGGTCACGGGAACCGATCTGATTGTGATCGTCACCGAACCGACCGTTTCCGGCGTCCACGACATGGAGCGGGTGTTGAAGCTTTCCGCCCATTTCCGCGTGCCGGCCGTGATCGTGATCAACAAGGCGGATCTGAACGAAGAACAGGCGCGGCGGATCGAGGTTCTCGCCGCCGAAAACCATTCCCGTGTGATTGGCCGCATCCCCTTCGACCGCGAGGTCAACGACGCTTTGATGGCCGGCAAGACGGTGATCGAATACGGAAGGGGCAGCGCTGGCCAGGCGATCCGGGAGATCTGGTCGCGGTTGCAGGAGGCCCTTGGGGATGACACTGGAAAAGCCTGATGGTGATCGCATGCCGCAAACGCCCGAAATAGACAGACCGGGAGCGGCGCCCTTCGAACGGTACGCCGACCGCTACGACGCCTGGTTCGAGACGGACCGGGGGCTCGGTTTCTTCCAGCTCGAGGTCGAAGCCCTTCGCGACCTGCTGGCGGACCGGCCGCGTCCCTGGCTGGAAGTGGGCGTCGGAACGGGACGTTTTGCGCATGCGCTCGGGGTGGACGAGGGGATTGACGCCAGCGCCGCCGTTTTGCGCTTCGCCTCGCTGCGCGGCATTCCCGTGCGGCAGGGTCCAGCCGAGGAACTGCCTTATCCGGACCGCAGTTTCGGCGTGGCGCTGCTGATTGTGACGATCTGTTTCGTCGACGATCCCCGGCGGGCGATGACGGAATGCCGCCGCATTCTACGGGATGAAGGCTGCATGATCGTCGGATTGGTTCCGAAGGACAGCCGATGGGGCCGGGCCTATGCCCGCGAGGGCGCGGCCGGCCATGCCTTTTACTCGGCTGCCCGGTTCTACACCGTCCGCGAGGTGATCCATCTGGCCGAAAAGGCCGGCTTCAGGCTCGACCGGGCGAACAGCACGCTATCGGATGCTCCCGGACGGACGGAGGTCGAATACGAGCCGTTCCGCGCCGGCGTGCACAAGGACGCCAGCTTCGTGGCGCTGCGCTTCGCATGCACTGGACAAGGACATCAACATGTGGAATGACGACAGGGCTTATGAATTCCATGCAAGAACTCAGAGGCCGGACGCTAGAAGAGCGGGCGAAATTGGTGCTTCAGTCCGATGGCGTATCGCTTCACGGTCTTCGCCAGGCCTATCGGAAAATGGCCAGGCGACACCATCCGGACGTGGATGGCGGCGACACGCGAAACTTCCAGATGATTCACGAGGCCTATGCCCTCCTCGCCCGCGGCGAACTGCCCCGCCAGCCGCTGCTGGAGGACGACGAACTGGTCTTGCAGGTGATCGGGCAGGCGGACGAACCACCCCTCCACGGCAAGGCCGCGCACGATGCCTACCGCAAATGGCACCGGTCGCATTTCTTCTGGGATTGGTGAATGCTCCGAAACATCCGGGACATGCGGCGGCAGTACTGCTGGTCCGCGAGGTCTACAAGGGTGCGCAGCGCATTGACCCTTGATTGCGGATATGGGATCATGCTGCACCGCATACGACAAAGGAAAAATGAAATGATGGAAGCACAACTTCGCGTGACTTTTCAACCGCACGGACGAACGGTGTTCGTCCTTCGCGGCACGACCATTCTGGAGGCTGCGGCACGGGTCGGGCTGGTGATCGAGACGCCCTGCGGCGGCGCCGGCACATGCGGCAAGTGCCGCGTCCGGATCGCGCTGAACGCCGGCAAGCCGGTCGCTGCCGACCAGAAAACCTTTTCTGCCGCGGAGTTGCAGGACGGCTGGCGGCTGGCCTGCCGGACGCGGATCGAATCCGACACCGTCGTGACGGTACCGGAAACCTCGCTCTTCGGCGGCGAACACCAGATTATGACGACCTCCACCTCCGGCGCCCCGCAGGAGGTGCGTCCCGCCATCCGCAAGCTGTATGTGGAACTGAGCCCCCCCACGCTGGAGGACGACACGCCCGACTTGCTTCGTTTGGAGCAGAAGATCGGTCCCTTCAAGGCCGACCTCGCCTTGATCCGCCACGTCTCGGCCACGCTGCGCGCCCATGACTTCAAGGGGACGGCCGTACTGGCGGACCACCGCCTGCTGGACTTCGAGCCCGGCGACACCCGCGACCGCTGCGCGGGCGTCGCCTTCGACATCGGCACGACCACGCTGGTCGGCCAGTTGCTCAACCTGTGCGATGGACGCGAACTCGGGGTCGTCTCGCGGATGAATCCGCAGGTCAGCTTCGGCGACGACGTCCTCTCGCGCATCGGGCATGCGGCCTCCTGCCCGGGCTGCCTCGACGAAATGCGTTTGGCGGTGGTGCGGGAGGTCGCCAGCATGATCGACGCGCTGTGCGCCGGCGCCGGCATCAGCCGCGAGCACATCTACGAGGCGACCTTCGCGGGCAACACGACCATGGAGCACATCCTGTGTGGACTGAATCCGGCTCAGATGGGCGCGATTCCCTTCGTGCCGATGCATGCCCGGGGGCTTCTGATTCCGGCGCAGGAGATGGGCATTCCGATCCACCGCGGGGCGCTGACCTATCTCTTTCCGCTGATCGGCGGGTTCGTGGGCGGCGATACAGTCGCCGGCATGCTCGCCACACGCATCGACCGCATGGAGGGACCGGTGCTGCTGGTCGACATCGGCACCAACGGCGAGATCGTGCTGGCGCATGACGGCAAATACTGGGCCGCCTCGACAGCGGCCGGCCCCGCCTTCGAGGGGGCTCGCATCTCGTGCGGCATGCGCGGCACGCACGGCGCGATCGAGAAGGTCGTCTTGAACGGGGATGTCCGTCTGGAAGTCATCGGCAACGCCGAAGCGGTGGGACTCTGCGGCAGCGGCCTGATCGATCTGGTGGCGGAATTGCTGAACCACGGGATCGTCGCTCCCGATGGGCAGATGCGGTCGCCCGACGAACTGCCGCCCGGCCTTGCACCGGCGCTGGCTGCTCGGGTGCGCCTGGCGCCCGACGGCGCCGCGCGCTTCGTGCTGGTGGACGCCACGGCGCGCAGCGGCGCCGCGGAGGTGGCCTTCACGCAGCGCGACGTGCGCGAAGTGCAACTGGGCTGCGGCGCAATCCGCGCCGGCATCGCCCTGCTCCTGCGCAGCGCCGGCATCGGCGCCGCCGACCTCAAGACGGTGCTGATCGCGGGCGGCTTCGGCAACTTCATCCGCCGCAGCAGCGCGCAACGCATCGGGTTGCTCCCAGCCGGGATCGACCACCAGCGTATCCGCTATGTCGGCAACGTCTCCTTGGCCGGCGCGCGCGCCGCGCTGCTCTCCACGGATGCCCGGAAGCAGGGCGAGGAGATGGCCCGGCGCGTCAAGCATGTGGAACTCTCCACGATGGATGGCTTCCAGGATGTGTTCGCGGACGCCATGATGTTCCCGGAGGAGAACCTTTGATCACCACGCTGACATGCATCCCCTGCCTGGCCCGCCAGGCGGTCGAATCGACCGAGATGAGCGTGGCCGATCCCGAACGCCGCGAGGAGCTGGTGCGTCTGCTGCTGCACGACTCCAAGGGGCAAGGCAACTTCGAGACGCTCGCCGGGATGCAAGCCAACATTTTCTTTCTGCTGTCGGTCAAGTGTCCTTCCATCGGGGTCATGATCGGCGCGCCGGTTGGCGCCATGGTTATCACGCGAGGGGCATGCAGCCCAGAGCAAAGAGGAGTGTCGGGATGAACGTTGCAATCGTCGGAGCCAGCGCCAAGCAAGACCGCTACAGTTACAAGGCGGTCATGATGCTGCATGAGCTGGGCCATGCCGTCTATCCCGTCCATCCCACGCTGACGGCGATCGAGGGCATCCCGGTCTTTGCGGCGATGCGGCTGATCCCCGTGCCGCTGGACACCGTCACGGTCTATCTCTCCGCGGCCAACCAGGCGCAGGTTGCGGAGGAGATGCTGGCCTGCCGACCCCGCCGCGTGATCTTCAATCCCGGCGCCGAGAATCCCGCGTTGGCCGCACGTCTGCGCGAGGCGGGGATCGAGGCGCTGGAGGCCTGCACCCTTGTGCTCCTCAAGACGGGACACTTCTGAACATGAACCGCTCCTTGCGAATCGTCGTTCTGGCCGAGAATACGGCCGAGGGTCGCGGCCTTCGCGGCGAACACGGTCTTGCCTTCTGGGTGGAGCGCGACGGCAACCGCTTGCTGTTCGACACCGGGCAGGGGCTGGTGTTGAGCGATAACGCGGCGGCGTTGCGGCTGGATCTCGCCAGGCTGGATGGGATCGTCCTCAGCCACGGCCATTACGACCACACCGGCGGGCTCGAACAGGTTTTGGGACGGGTGGCCAAGCCCGTTCCCGTCTATGCCCATCCCGACGCCTTGCTGCCGAAGTACCGCCAAACCGCGGATGGCGTGCGCGAGATCGGCATGCCAACGGGCTGTCGCAACGCCCTGGACAGTGCCAACGCGCAGGTTGTGCTCGCCCGCAAGCCGGCCGACGTCGCGCCCGGCATCCGCACGACGGGCGAGATTCCGCGGCGACATCCGGAGGAGCGCGCGGAAGAGCGTTTTTATCGCGATGCGGATGGCCGACGTGAAGATCCCGTTCTGGATGACCAGGCGTTGATTTTGGAAACGTCTGCCGGCACCGTCGTACTTCTGGGATGCGCCCATGCGGGCCTGATCAACACCCTGGAGCACGTCCGCACGTTGACAGCGGGCGCACCGATCCGGGCGGTCGTGGGTGGCATGCACCTGCGGAGCGCGTCGCCGGAGCGGATCGCCTGGACCCTGCGCGAGCTGCGCCGGTTCGACATCGGCACGCTGATTCCCCTGCACTGCACGGGTCAGCAGGCTGCAGCGGCCCTGTGGCACGCCTTGCCGAATGCCTGCAAATCCGCAGGCGCGGGAACTCAATTGAACTTTTGACGCATGAACGAAAAGGAAAACAAGAAGATGGCCAAGACAAAGCATGAGGGCGCCTGCGCCGGCAAGGGATGCGGCGGCGACGGCAACAGCGAGGGCTGCGGCACCGCAGCCGCCCCGGACAGCGGGCGGACAGCCGCATCGTCGCTGGGGTTGATCCGCCACAAGATCCTGGTGATGTCCGGCAAGGGTGGCGTGGGCAAGAGCACCGTCGCCGCCAACCTGGCCATCTCGCTGGCGCTGCAGGGGCGGCAGGTCGGATTGCTCGACGTGGACATCCACGGCCCTAGCATTCCCAAGATGCTGCATCTGGAGGATGCCGAGGTCGAGTCCATCGACGGCCGCATCCAGCCGGTGCAACTGGCGGGCGTCAAGATGATGTCCATCGGACTGCTCCTGCGCGACCGCGATGCGGCCGTGATCTGGCGCGGCCCCCTCAAGATGGGTGCCATCAAGCAGTTTCTCGAAGATGTCGACTGGGGCGAGCTGGACTACCTGATCATCGACTCGCCGCCCGGCACGGGCGACGAACCGCTCTCTGTCTGCCAGTTGGCGGCCCCGCTGGACGGCGCCGTCGTGGTCACGACACCGCAGGATGTGGCGACGGCCGACGTCCGCCGCTCGATCAGCTTCTGCCGCCAACTGGACCTGCGCGTGCTGGGGGTGGTCGAGAACATGAGCGGCTTCGTTTGTCCGCATTGCAACACGCTGACGGATATTTTCAAGAGCGGCGGCGGCGAGCGGATGGCGGCGGAGCTGGACGTGCCCTTCCTGGGGCGCATCCCGATCGACCCGGCAGTGGGCGTGGCCTGCGACGACGGCACGCCCTTCGTCTACCACTACAACAAGAGCGAGACCGCCAAGGCCTTCGCGAAAATCGCCGAACCGATCCTTGCGCTTTCATGTGGAAGCGCGCGGGTCCAACCAGATAACCAGACAACAAACAAGGGAGATCCAGGAAAGATGAAAATTGCAATACCGACGGCCGAGGGAAAGCTTTGCATGCATTTTGGCCACTGCGAGCAGTTCGCGCTGCTGGATGTGGATGCGGCAGGCAAAAAGGTGACCGGCAAGACGATGGTCACGCCGCCACCCCATGAACCGGGACTGCTGCCCAAATGGATCCACGAGCAGGGCGCCAACGTGATCATCGCCGGGGGCATGGGCCAGCGTGCCCAGGCGTTGTTCAGCGAGAACGGCATCAAGGTCGTGGTCGGCGCACCTGCCGGCACACCGGAAGAACTCGCGGCCCAGTATCTCGCGGGAACGCTCGTCTCCGGGACGAATGTCTGTGATCACTGAACCTTTAAAGGGAGCAGAAAATGAAAGAAATAAAGACAGGCGCCGCACCGGCGGCAATCGGTCCCTACAGCCAGGCGATCGCGGAGGGAACACTCCTCTTCACGTCGGGGCAGTTGCCAATCGATCCCCAGACCGGTGAACTGCGCAACAGCGATATTGCGACAGCCGCGCGGCAGGTCCTCGAAAATCTGCGCGCCGTGCTTGAGGCCGGCGGCGCCGGTCTGGACACCGTGCTCAAAACCACAGTGTTTCTAAGCGATATCGCCAACTTCCAGGCCTTCAACACGGTCTACGCCGAGTTCTTCCGGGCGCCCTACCCGGCCAGGAGTTGTGTGCAGGTCGCCGCGCTGCCCAAGGGGGCGCTGGTCGAAATCGAGGCCGTTGCGACGCGGCCATCGGAACAGGGCTGAAGGTTCAGGGTTCAGTGAGGCCTCTGGCGGCCAGAGGCCGCCAGTTGGATCGAGTA
>CAZQKI010000005.1:44959-56317 GCA_964592855.1 uncultured Lentisphaerales bacterium | reverse complement strand
CGGCCGCCAGAGGCCTCACTGAACCCTGAACCCTGTCTCCTGAACCCTCGGTGCATGGCAACGAAGTTGACGTGCACCCTCACCGCGCGTCTCCTCCAGGCGCTCAACAACAAAAAAACAAAAAAAATGCCCCCCCGACGCTTATTGATTGACATCCGCACCTCGCATCGGTCAATATCATGCCACTTACACCAAGTCCATCATTGGTTGATGCCTGTGTGTATTTGAGGAAAATCATGACCCAGAAAATTGCCGTATTCGCTGGCCAGGGCGCCCAATTCACGGGAATGGGGAGAGACCTTGCCGAAGATGTCGACATCGCCGCCTGGTTCGACCGAGCCAATGCGGTTCTGAATTTCGACCTCAAGAAGATCTGCTTCGAGGGACCCGACGAGAGTCTGACTCGCTCAGATTATTGCCAGCCAGCCATCTTCGTTGTGAGCGTGGCCTGCTGGAACGCGTTCAAGAAGCGCTATCCCGCATGTGCATTCTCCGCGGTGGCCGGACTCAGTCTGGGCGAGTGGACGGCCTTGCACGTGGCCGGCGTACTCGACTTTGAAACCACCGTGCGCATCCTCGAGGCCCGCGGCCGCTTCATGCAAGAGGCCTGCAACGACCATCCCGGCGGAATGGTCAGCGTGATGGGTTTGACCTTTGAGCAGGTTGCGGCCATTTGCGAGGCCTCCGGCACAACGATGGCAAACCTGAATTCCGAGTCTCAGATTGTCCTTTCCGGAACAAAGGATGCGATCGCCGCCGCTGAACAGGCCGCGATCGCTGCCGGCGGCAAGGCGGTTGTCTTGAAAGTGGCGGGCGCCTTCCACTCACCCCTCATGGAGTCCGCGCGCAAGCGTCTGGGCGACATGCTTCAGGATATTGCCTTCGCCTCGCCCGGCATGCCGGTGTTCTCGAATGTCACCGGTCAGCTCCACGGCAACGCAGGCGAGATGATCAAGCAGACCATGCTGCGCCAGGTCACCGAGCCCGTGCGTTGGCTCAACTGCATCCGTGAATCAAAGGGTGAGACCTTCATCGAGTTCGGTCCGGGGAAGGTCCTGTCCAGCCTCATCAAGCGGATTGACCGCCAGTATACAGTCGCCAATGTTCAGGATGCCAGTTCCTTGGACAGTGTTGCGCCGGTCGCCAATGCCTGATCCATCTTGACGAAAGCAGGTTTGCACGTGGCCAAATTGACGGATAAAGTCGCAATCGTTACCGGTGGCGGAAGCGGAATCGGACAGGCGATCGCCATTGAACTGGCGCGCGAGGGTTGCGATGTCGCCCTTTGCGGCCGGCGTCTTGAGCCCTTGCAGGAGACGGCCAAGGCCATCGAATCCCTGGGGAGGCGGGCTCTGGTCCTGTCGGTGGATGTCTCGCAGAACGATGGCGTCCAGGGTTTTGTGGACGATGTCGTCAAGGCTTTCGGCCATATTGACATTCTGGTTAACAATGCGGGGGTCACCCGCGACAACCTTCTGATCCGCATGACCGAAGCCCAGTGGGACGAGGTGATGACCATCAATTTGAAGGGGGCTTTTCTCTTTGGAAAGGCTGTCGCGCGCCCGATGATGAAGCAACGATCGGGGTGCATGATTCAGATCACCTCAATTATTGGCTTGATTGGTAACGCCGGACAGTGTAATTATGCTGCTTCTAAGGCAGGCCTTATCGCCTTGACCCAGTCAATGGCGAAAGAGCTGGCATCCCGGAACATCCGCGTCAACGCGGTTGCCCCGGGATTCATCGTGTCACAGATGACGGACGCACTACCCGAGGCCGTGCGCGAAAAGATGCTGGGGGAGATTCCTCTGGGTCGTTTCGGGGCAGGCGAGGATATTGCGAAAGCTGTCGTTTTTCTTGCCAGCGATGACGCGTCCTACGTGACGGGTCAGGTGCTGAGCGTGAATGGCGGCATGACGATGTGACAAGTGCCCTTGTGGGCGGACAGAAGATCAACAACAACTCAGGGAGTTAACATCATGGCAAGCAAATTGGAAGAATGCGTTAAAGAGATCATCGTCGAGCGCCTGGGCGTCAATGCGGATCAGGTGACCCGCGAAGCCTCTTTCGTTAATGACCTCAGCGCCGATTCGCTGGATACGGTCGAACTGATCATGGCGTTCGAAGAGGAATTCGGCGCTGAGATTCCCGACGAAGACGCCGAGAAGCTCACGACGGTCGGGGCCGTGCTCGATTATCTGAAGGGCAAGGGCTTCGACAAGGAATAACCGGCTGACGGTTTCCTCAGCGATAGCCGAAGAGGTTGCCCTTGGACCTCCTCGGCTATTTGCGTTTCGATGCCGTGTTTGGCGCCTCGTGTTTGATGCGCTTTCCTCGAAAAAAAGGCACAAAAAGTTGAAGCACATGCAAATGGCCGCACTCGGCCTGATCGGGGCAATCGTTTTTCATTCGGTCATCGTCCAAGCGGAGACTGCCGCCTTGAAGGCGTTGGCAACGGACGGCGCCTCCATTGCCTTTTTGGGCGACTCCATCACGCAGCAGGGGGCTGGCCCGCTGGGTTATGTCACGCTGGCGATGGCGGGGTTGTCTGCAAATGGCATTCAATGCGGCGTCGTCGGTGCCGGCATCAGCGGCCACAAGTCCAACCAGATGCTGGCCCGGCTGGCGCGCGATGTCCTGGAGAAGAAACCGACCGTGATGACGCTGAGCTGCGGCGTGAACGATGTCTGGCATGGCGTGCGCGGCGTTCCCCTCCCCGCGTTCCAAACGAACATCACCGCGATCATCGACCAGGCGCAATCCGCCGGAATTCACGTGGTCATCCTGACCGCCACGATGATTAAAGAAGAGCCCGAAAACGAAGCCAACGCGCAACTTGCCGGCTACAACGATTTTCTCCGCGCAATTGCGGCGGAGAAGCAGTGCCTGCTTGCCGATGTCAGCGGGGACATGCTTGCTCTCGTCAGGGCCGCCCGGGCCGCCGGCAACCTGCAGAACACCCTCACTGGCGACGGCGTCCACATGAATCCGCAGGGCAATCGCATGATGGCCACGCGCATCCTTCGCACATTGGGCTTCGACGACGCGCAACTGGCTCGCGCCGAAACGGCATGGGCACAAGCCGAGGCAAAGTTCAAGTCCCGTTAACTCTCTCGCTACATTCACCAACAACTTCCATACTGAGGTCCACTTGAAAAAACGCATTGTTATTACCGGCTTGGGTGCTGTTTCACCGCTGGGATCTGAAATCGAAACCATCTGGACCCGCTTGCTGGCGGGAACCCCGGGCATCTCCCGGATTGACCGGTTTGACACGACCGACTACGCCGTGAAAATCGCCGGTCATGTGCGCGATTTCGACGTCAACGCCTTCATCCCGCCCAAGGAGCAGCGGCGCATCGACCGCTACTGCTGGTACGCGCTTGCCGCGGCACGCATGGCCGTCAAGGATTCCGGCATCGACTTCTCGCGCGAGAACCCCGAGCGCTGCGGGTGCATTGCCTCTTCGGGAATCGGCGGACTCGAAACGCTCTCCGAACAGTCCCGCAATCTGATCGAGAAGGGGCCGCGTCGCGTCTCGGCGTTCACCATTCCCGCGATGATCCCCAACATGAGCGCTGGACTCATCGCCATCGAACACAACCTGCAGGGCCCCAACTTCGCCCCTGTCACAGCCTGCGCAAGCGGCCTCCATTCCATTGGACTCGCCGCCCGCTCCATCGACTACGGCGAATGCGACATCATGATTGCAGGCGGCTCGGAGGCCTGCATCGCCCCCTTGGCCGTGGCCGGCTTCGCCGGCATGCACGCGCTCAGCACGCGCAATGACACACCGGAAACGGCCAGCCGGCCTTTCGACCGCGAACGCGATGGCTTCGTCATGGGCGAGGGCGCCGGCATCGTGGTGCTCGAAAGCTACGAGCATGCCGTCGCCCGCGGCGCGCGGATCTACGCCGAAGTCGCCGGCTTCGGGATGACGGCCGACGCCTTCCACATGACGGCGCCGCGCGAGGACGGCAACGGCGGCATGCGCGCGATGAAGCTGGCCATGGCCGACGGCTGCCTCAACCCCTCGGACATCGATTACATCAACGCCCACGGGACCAGCACGCCGCTGAACGACAAGATCGAGACCCTCGCCATCAAGGGCGCCCTCGGTGAAGCCGACGCCCGGCGCGTGGCCATCTCCTCCACCAAGTCCATGACCGGACACCTGCTCGGCGCCGCCGGCAGTTTCGAAACCATCGTCTGCGCCCTCGCCATCCGGCATGGCATGATCCCGCCGACGCTGAACTATACGACTCCGGACCCCGAGTGCGACCTGGACTACGTGCCGAACACGGCCCGCCAGACCCCCGTTCGCACCTGCCTCAACAATTCGCTGGGGTTCGGCGGCCACAACGGCTGCCTCGCGCTCAAGGCGCTCGGCTGACCTTCGCCTCCGGCCAAAACCCTGCCGCATCAACCGCCGCTGCATCATGAAGTACGACGCGCACGCCTATATCGACATCCGTGTCCCCATGCGTGACGGCGTCGAACTCGCCGCCGATCTCTATCTGCCGCCCGGAGGTCCGGATGAAACACATCCGGTCATCCTCAGTTTCTCGCCCTATCAGGCCACTTGCACGCGCGATGGAGGATCGCTAGCGTGGGTGAAGCGCGGCTTTGCCGGCTTGCGGGTGGATTGCCGCGGCCGCGGCCAGTCCACGGGGCGATTCACCCCCTGGGGCCAGGACGTCGAGGACGCCTGCGATCTTCTGGAATGGATCAGCCGGCAGTCCTGGTCGAATGGGAAGGTCGGGATGGTCGGCGGCTCCTACCCCGCCGCCACCCAGCTTGCCGCGCTTTGCAGCGGCCATCCGGCGCTCGTCGCCGCGGCCCCATCGGCCATCACGACCGATCCCTACTCACTCTACTACACGGGCGGCGCGCAAGAGATCTCCTTCATGATGTCCTGGCACATCGCCATGTGCTGGACCAACCCTCCACCGGTCCTGCCTGCCGATTATCCCCGGCCGGACTTCAAGGTCATTCGCGAACAGCTCCCGATCAGCAAGTTCGCCGATCTTGCGCAAATGCCCTGCCCCTCGTGGGAGGCGATCGCGGCCAACGACTTCCGCAACGACTATTGGCGGAGCGTCGCCGGCCTTCAGGACTGCACCAGAAGCAAAGCCGGGCTTTTCTACCAGGGGAGCTGGTTCGATCTGCTCGGCGAGACGGTCTTCGAATCCTTCGCGCAATTCATGGACGGCGTCGATCTGCAGGACACCACTTCGAACCGCCGCTTCACCTGCCTGCGCGTCGGCCCCTGGGGACACGGCGTCAACACGCCCGAAGGCGAATACACCTTTGGCGCAGATTCCCTGGTCTCCGAGGATGCCGAAGTCCAGTTCCTGACCTCGCTGCTGACCGGGGGCATCCCCGATACCGCGGCCAACCCGACGAACCTGCAGATTTTCGTCATGGGCCGGAATGTCTGGCGGTTTGAAAAAGAATGGCCGCTCAAGCGCACGCAGTTCACCCCGCTCTACCTGAGCGGCAACGGACACGCGAACTCGGCGGCCGGCGACGGTCTCCTCTCCTGGGAGATTCCGGTAGCCGAACAGCATTCCGACCAATTCACCTACGACCCTGCAAACCCCGTCCCCACCTGCGGCGGACGCTTCGTCGGCGGCGGCGGACAGCGCGACCAGCGTGAGGTCGAAGCCCGCCCGGACGTGCTGGTCTACACGACGCCCCCGCTCAAGGACGAACTCGAAGCGACCGGTCCGGTCAAGATGCGCCTCTATGCCGCCTCCTCGGCGCCCGACACCGACTTCACCGTCAAACTCGTCGACGTGCATCCCAACGGCCGCCCCATGAGCGTCTGCGATGGCATTCTGCGCGTCCGCTTCCGCGACGGACTGGACAAGCCCGGCAGGCTGATGACGCCCGGCGAGACCGTGGCGCTGGACATCGATGTCGACGTCACCTCCTACTGCTTTCTGGCGGGCCATTCCATCCGCGTCGAGATTTCCAGCAGCAACTTCCCCCACTATGCCCGCAACCCCAACACCGGGCGGGCCATTGCATCCGAGACCACGATGCTGAAGGCCAATCAGACGGTTCACCATTCTCCCTTCCATCCCTCGCATCTGATCCTTCCGGTGATTCCCCGACACGCCCATCAAGGATGAACGGGTTGAGATGAAGCATTCACAGTCCGAAGTCCGGCAAGCCGTTGTTCTCGTCTGGCGGCAGTTAACTGCCATTTCCCGGACAACGCACCTTGAGAGCATGCAGCAACCGACGGTGCTGCTGCTGACCCTCTGCGGCGTGACCGCCACGGCGTTGATTCCCCTGCTGCAATTCCACCAGTTCGGCGAACCGGGACGCCTCGCGCGCGACGGCGCCCTCGCCTATCAACTCACCCTGGGGCTTGTTCTGGCCGTTGTCGCGGCCGCGGCGGCCGTTCAAAGCGAAATCAGCGGCGGCACGGCCTCCGCGGCCATCAGCAAGCCGCTGTCCCGCGATTGCTTCGTCATCGGCAAGTTCCTCGGCATCGTCCGCATGCTGGCGCAGTTCTGGTATGGCCTCCTCGCCGCCATGCTCATCGCCACGCGCATCGCCTACCGGATCAGCGAAATCGATGGCGAACCTGTCGGTCTGACGGACACCCGCGCGCAGACGTTTTTGCTGCTGGCGACGCCACTCGCACTCCTCATCGCCGGCATTCTGAACAACCGCCGCCGCGTCCGCTTCTGCATCGCGGCCTTCCGCACCCTGCTGGCAATCCTGACGGTGGGACTGCTGGCGGCGCTCGGCTTCGACCGGGCGGGCGTGTGGCATCCTGCGGTCGCCAACCTCGATCTCCGCATCCTGCCGGCCTCCCTGCTCATTCTGGCCGCGCTGCTCCTCTTTGCCTCGCTCGCGACCGCCCTCTCAACGCGGCTGAAATCGGGCGTGACGATGATCAGCTGCTTCATGGTTCTGGCCCTCGGCCTCTCGGTGGACGCCCTGCTGGGGCCGGCTTCGCCGCTGCTCCTCCGCGGCTGCGCCCGCCTCCTTCCCAACATCCAGTCCTTCTGGCTCTGCGATGCGCTGACGAACGGGGGGACGATCTCCGCCGCCTACCTTTTAACCGCCGTGCTCTACGCCTGCGCATGGTCAACGGCCGCGCTGGCCTTCGGACTCCTCGCTTTTCGCGGACGCGACATCAACTGAGTGACCCCATGAACACCACCGCTCCCATCTTTGAAATCCATGGACTCGGGAAAACCTATTGCGATTTCTGGCGCCGTCCCACGACCCAGGCGGTCCGCGGCATCGACCTCACGGTACAACCGGGCGAAGTCTTCGGTCTGCTCGGCCCCAATGGCTCCGGCAAAAGCACGACCATCAAGCTCCTGCTCGGCCTGCTGCGCCCCTCCGCCGGAACGATCCGCGTGCTGGGCGCCAATCCGCGGAACACAGCAGCCAAGGCGCGGATTGGCTATCTTCCCGAGGTCACCTGCCTGCACAAGTTTCTCACGCCGGCCGAAACCCTTCACTACTACGCCGGCTTGTTTGGCCTCGATGCCGCGACGACCCGCACCCGCACCCGCGAGCTCCTCCGCATGGTCGACCTCGCACACGTGGCCAATCGCCCCGTCGGCGAGTTTTCCAAGGGGATGGCCCGACGCGTAGGACTGGCCCAGGCGCTGATCAACAACCCCGACCTCCTCGTGCTCGACGAACCCACCTCGGGACTCGATCCCATCGCCTGCCGCGAGGTGAAGGACTGGGTCCGCCTGCTGGCGGCATCCGGCAAGACGATCCTGATGACCTCCCACCTGCTGGCCGACGTCGAGGATGTCTGCGACCGGATCGCCATTCTGTGCGACGGGTTGGTTCGCGCCGAAGGCCGGGTGGCGGAACTGCTGCAGCGTCCCGACGCCGTGCGCCTCACCCTCGAGGGACTCACCGATGCGCAGATTGACGAAATCCGCGCGGCGCTTGCCGCGCGGATCGGCCACGATGTGGTGTGCGAGCGCCCCCGGATCAACCTCGAAACCTTCTTTCTGCAAGTCGTGGCGGCGGCGGGCGGCACCACCCCGGGGGTTGCCGGCCATACGCCTCCGGCTTCCTTCCTCGGCATGCCTGCGAACAGAGCCGGAGGGTCCTCGTGAGCCGTGCGGTCTTCGCCATAGCCCGGCTGACGCTCCGCGAAGCCTTGCGCTCGCGGGTTGTGCTGGTATTCGGCTTTCTGCTCGTTGCGGTGGCCGGAGGCCTGCCCCACCTGCTGAAAGGCGACGGCACACCGTCGGGGCTGGTTCGGATGACCCTCGGCTACACGCTGGGCACCGCTTTCGGCCTGCTGGCCCTGGCAACCCTCTGGACGGGATGCGCCCTGGTCTCGGGCGACATCGCCACACGCACGCTCGAACTGACGCGGGTCAAGCCCGTATCGCCGGGACAGTTCTGGCTGGGCAAATGGCTGGGCCTGCTGCTGCTCGTCGTGTTGCTGCTGGCCGGCATCTATCTGCTGACCGGCGCCACCGTCTTCCGTCAACTCCGGCAGCATCCCGAAGCCACGGCGGTCATGCGAACGGCGCGTTTGAAGGTCAAGCCCGTGCTGCCCGGCCTGGACAGCCAGATCGACTACTATTTCAAGCAAAGCCACGGCCCGGAGAAGAGTCCCGAAGAACAGCGCGAGCTCCGGCGGCAACTGCGGCGCGAGATTCCCTTTCAGGCCGCGACCCTCCAACGCGGCCAATCCTGGAACTGGAACTTTGCCCTGGATCGGCCTCCGCTCACGCGTCAGCCACTCTGGCTCCGTTTCCAGTTCGACACGGATGCATATACGCGGGCCGAGGTCAAGGCGCGCTGCCGCCTCACGGGGACCACCAGTGGCACCAGCGTCGACTTCACGCTCGACGATTTCTCAACCCGCGTGATCGAGCTTCCGGTTGCCGCGGACACGTTTGGAGCCGACACCGCGTTCAAACTGAACATGCAGCATACGGGCGGCGAGGCGACCGGGCCGCTTCTGCTCCAGCCGCGGCAGGGGCTGGACCTGCTTGTGCCCCGCTCAGGCCTGGCCTTCAATCTCCTGCGTGCCGCGACGATCCATCTCTCCATTCTCGCCCTGCTGGCCGCTATCGGCATCACGCTCGGCACCCTGTTCTCGCTCCCGGTGGCCGCCTTCTGCGCCACCGGCATGCTCCTGGCCACGATGATCAGCGTTTTTGTCGCAAGCGATCCCGACAGCCTGTCCGATCTTGAGGCGGACGATCCCGCCTCCATCCGGCACAGCATCACAGCCGTTGCCCTCCGGACCACGCAGCTGCTGATGGCAGCGGCACAGCCGGCGATTGAACCCGCACCGCTGCAGCAACTCGCCGCCGCCGAGCAGATCCCGCCACACACGATGCAACGGTCGCTGCTCTTCAACGCCCTGCTCCTTCCCCTGTGCTGTTGCGCCGTTGCCGCCGCCGCTCTACGTCGAAAGGAACTCTCCGCATGAGCACGCGGACGGACCACCTCCAGCGCCCCCGAAGGGCACCGACCGTCGGACAGGTCATCGGCAGCCTTTGGTTCTGGTTGACCCTCGCCCTCCTCGCGGCAATCGCAATCGAAACGCCGCTTCGCCGCTCACGTCTGGAACACCTCGCGCACACATCCGCCATCACGGGGGAGCAACCGGCCTGGGTTCAATATGTCATGGTCGGGCTGGGCGGTTTCCGCGGGGTGATCGCCGAAACACTCTGGATGCGGGCCGCCCGCCTTCAGGAGCAGGGGCGCTACTTCGAGCAGGTGCAATTGGCTGATTGGATCACCACGCTGGACCCCCGGTCCACCGATGCCTGGGTTTTCAACAGCTGGAATCTCGCCTACAACATCAGCGCCATGATGCCGCGCTTCGAAGACCGGCTGACCTGGATCGATGCCGGCATTGCGCTGTTGCGCGACCGCGCCATCCCCATCAATCCGACCGACGCCCGGTTGTACCGCGAGCTGGGCTGGCTCTACCAGAACAAGATCGGCGATGCGGCCGACCCCGCACACCGGCTGTACAAGCTTGCGCTGGCCATACCCTTGTCGCCGCTCCTCACGCCGCAGGGAGGACTCCCCGCCGCCGACAGCGATGCGGCGCGGCACCTCCAACGCGATTTCCGGCTCGATTGCTCACGCATGCATGCGCTGGAGTCGCACGTGGGCCAACTGGACTGGCGCTTGCCGAAGAGCCATGCCATCTATTGGGCGTGGTCCGGTCTTCCGGTGGCCAGGGGATTCGAGCACCAGGCCCTCCGCCGCATGATTCATCAGAACCTGATGGTGCTCGTTGAGAACGGACGCTTCACGGGCGATTTGGCGAAAGGACAATTCACCACGGCCCCGAATCCGGACTTGATTCCAGCGACAACGGCATTCTTCGAGGAGACGGTCCGCCTCTACCCCAACGAAACCAAGGTCTTCGCCCGCTACCTCTCCTTTGTCATACGCATGCAGAGCCAGTCGGGAGATCACACGGGTGCCAGGCAGAGCTATTTGCGCCTGCTCAAGCTGGCCGGCAACCGCCATTACGTTCCCGAGTTCGAGACGCTGGCCAGCCAAACGCAACTCGACGAGACTTTTTTCTCGCCTATCGATCCCGGCCATCAAGCACCATAAGGTGTCTTCCATGAAAACCTGGATAAACGATTGTCTGGAGATCACGCTATGATTCAACTATCGGTGATGACTTCGTTCGGCTGGTGGGACGACGGCGTCCTCGGCACGGGCGAACTGCTCGAACGCATCGCAGCGCACGGCGCCAAGGGCGTGGAGGTCTGCGATGAGGACATCTACGGCAAGCCCGAACAGGCCCGCCTGTTTCCAAAATGGCTAGCCGACAACAATCTCCGCATGCTCGCGGTGGATGTCATCTGCAACCTCGTCCACCAGGGGGCACGCGACCGGCAGCGGGCGCGCGACGAACTCCGGCGCGGCCTCGACATCTGCGTCCAGTACGGCGCAACCGTCGCCCACTGCGCGGGAAGCCGGCTGACCGAGGGAGTGACGGCCGCCGACGGCCGCAAGATGATCGCCGATCTTCTGGCGGAGGAGTACGACACGTACACGACGAAACAGGGTGTCGTGCTCGCCATCGAGAACTACGGGCTCTCCCCCGATCTCATCTGCCGGAAGGCCGACTGCCTGGAGGTCCTCGCGCGCGCCGAGGGCCGCGTCAAGATGGTCTTCGACACCGGCAACTTCCTCGCCGTGAACGAACGCGCCGAGGACAACCTGGCCGACTGCTATGCCCAGATCGTGATGTGCCACTTCAAGGACTGGACGGCGGCTTCGCGTCCCATGACGCCCACGTCCAAGGCCATCTTTGAAAACAGCCGTCTGGGCGAAGGGGTGATCCACAACGGGAAGATCGCCGGGATGTTG
>CAZQKI010000005.1:2449-44859 GCA_964592855.1 uncultured Lentisphaerales bacterium | reverse complement strand
AAACAGCCGTCTGGGCGAAGGGGTGATCCACAACGGGAAGATCGCCGGGATGTTGCTGGATCGCGGCTACGACGGCTGGGTGTCGCTTGAATCCTGCATGCACGCCGGCGAAACGGTCGACGAAACGCTCGCACGCGAGCTCGCATTGCTCAGGCACTGGTTGAAGCTGCCGGACCGCGGAAACCGCTGAACTCGTCCTCGCTCCCCGGTCGCCCGTGCGACTCACCCTGTAGGGCGGGACGTATCGGACCGCCCACCTGCAGGGCGCGGGCTCATAGCGCCCGCGCTACCAAGCAAGACCGGCCCGCTCATCTCCAACCTGCGCGGGCTCATAGCGCCCGCGCTACCGGGCCTTGAGCTGCGGGAAGAGGATCACGTCACGGATCACTTCCGTCCCCGTGAGGAGCATCACGAGGCGGTCGATCCCGAGACCCATTCCTCCGGCCGGCGGCATGCCGTGCTCCAGCGCCGTGATGAAGTCCTCGTCGATCTTCTCGGGATCTTCCCCGGCCTGGTCGGCAAAGGCCTTGCGCTGCTCGAAGGGATCGTTCTGCTCGGTGTAGCCCGGACACAGCTCCTTGCCCGCCACGACGAACTCGAAGACGTCCGCCAGCGACGGATCATCGGCACAGGCCTTGGCCAGCGGGACGAACTGCCGCGGGATGCGGACGACAAAGGTCGGCTGGCGCAGGCTCTTTTCAATCAGCTTGTCGTAGACCTCGTGGGTGATCTGCAGGTGATTCCACTTCGGTGCGACCTCCACGCCCGCGGCGACGGCCTGGTCGCGCGCCGACGCGACATCCCGTTCGAACCAATCCGCCCCCATCCACTCCCTGACCAATTCGTGATAGGAGACCTCGCGGTACGGCGGAGTGAAGTCGATGACCTCCTTCGTCTCGGCCGATTCCACCGTCATGGCGCCCAGCACGTTTCGGCAGATCTGCGGCAGCAACTCCTCGATGATCCGCTTCATCGACATGCGATCACCGTAGGCTTCATAGACCTCCAGCACCGTGAACTCGGGATTGTGCGTGCGGTCGAGGCCTTCGTTGCGGAAGTTGCGGTTCATCTCGAAGATCTTGTCGAATCCGCCGACGAGGAGGCGCTTCAGGTAGAGTTCCGGCGCGATCCGCATGAACATCTCGCAGTCCAGCGCATTGTAGTGCGTGATGAACGGCCGCGCCGCGGCGCCCCCGGCCTGCGGCTGCATCATCGGCGTTTCGACCTCCTGGAAACCGCGGCCCGTCAGAAAGGCGCGGATCTCCTTCAGGATGCCGACGCGGACGTTGAAGCGGGCGCGGACATCCGGATTGCCCAGCAGGTCGAGATAGCGCTTGCGATAGCGCTCCTCGGTGTCGACCAGGCCGTGGAACTTCTCAGGCGGTTGGAGGACGGCCTTCGCGAGCAGCGTCCAGGAAACCAGGTGGATGCTCTTCTCGCCCATGCGCGTCACGAAGAGCTTGCCCGTCACGCCGATGTGGTCGCCCATGTCCAGCAACCCGAAGGCGTTGAACGCCGCCTCCGGCAGATCCTTCTTGTTGAGGTAGACCTGGAAGCGGTCGGACCCATCGTGAAGATCGGCAAAGATGCTTTTGCCCATGGCCCGGATGGTCATGAGGCGGCCGGCGGCCCGGATCTCGCGTCCCTCTTCAAAGGCGGAGCGGATTTCAGACAGGCGACCCGTCCGCTCGAAAGCCTCGCCAAAGGGCTTGTGGCCCTGTTCCGCCAGGGCGTTGAGGTTGCGGATGCGTTGATCACGGTATTCGTTGACTGGGAGTTCGGTCGACATGATTGCGAGAGTATAGACGGATGCCGCACCGCTGGCAATCCAGACGTTTATCCCGCACGGCAGTGTCGTCGCACCTGGATATGCGGCCCGAATCCGTCGGTTCCCATTCTGGCGTCTCTCTCAGAGGGCCCACTTCAGTTCAAGCTTCTTGCCCGAGTGAGCGCATTCCGACAGATATAGGTTGATAAGATTCTGGTAGGGTATCCCTGTCTCACTGGCTAATGCCTTGAAGTAGCTGATGGCATCCGTGTTCACCCGGAGCGTGATCTGCTTCTTCATGAGCTTGGCGTAAGGATTCCGTACCGATTCTGAGAAGTCGTATTTTTTTCTCATAGCAACTGTCCGTACTGTTCGCGTTCTTTCGGCACGGCCTTCCGTGCCGAAATGATCCTGATCGCTTGATCGTCTTGTCGGTACGCATGCACGACCACCAGCAGTCGTAGCTTTGCGCTAAACCCCAACAACAGGAAACGGTCTTCCTCTTGGGAATGATCAGGATCGTGTTTCAACCTCGCATTCTCATCTGCGAAGGCCGTAGCAGCCTCTTCGAACGAGACGCCATGCTTGTGTCGGTTCTCACGTTCCTTCCTGTCATCCCAAGAGAATTTCACCGCATCCATAATGATAGGATATTGCTATGAGCATTTTTGCGCAAGCGGAATCGTTAGCGGAATCGTTAACGTTGAAGCAAGCGGGGTTGCCGTTTATCCTTGTCATGCGCGTTTAGTTCTTTCAAGATAAGCGCCGTCTGGTATGGCCGGACAGTCACCGTGACGGAGAAGCGCATGAAGCAGCCCAACATTGTATTTATCTTCAGCGACCAGCAGCGCTGGGACACCTGCGGCTGCTACGGTCAGCCGCTGGCGACAACGCCCAATCTGGACAGGATGGCGTCCGAGGGCGTCCGGTTCGAGCACGCCTTCACCTGCCAGCCGGTCTGCGGTCCGGCCCGCGCCGCACTTCAAACGGGCAAGTACGCCACGGAGGTGGGCTGTCACGTCAACCACCGGCGGCTGCCGCCGCAGGAAAAAACCCTCGCTCAGGTCCTGTCGGCGGCAGGCTACGACACCGGCTATATCGGCAAGTGGCACCTGGCGTCATGCGGATCGAAGGACGGCCCGGATGATTTTCGGATCAAGCCTGTCCCTCCCGACAGGCGGGGCGGCTACGACTATTGGCTGGCCTCCGATGTGCTGGAGTTCACGTCGCACGCCTACGACGGCCATATGTTCGACGGCCAGGGCAACCGGCGCGACTTCCCGCCTGGCCGCTACCGCGTCGATGCGCAGACCGATTGGGTGATTGACTATCTCAAGGCGCACCAGGGGCCGAAGCCCTTCTTCCTTTTCGTCTCCTACATTGAGCCACACCACCAGAACGACCACCACCATTTTGAAGGCCCCACGGGATCGAAGGGCCGCTTCCGCGACTTTGTCGCGCCGGGCGATCTCGTCGGCACGGCAGGCGACTGGCGCGAAGAATATCCCGACTATCTGGGATGCATCCACAGCTTGGACACGAATGTGGGGCGCATCCGGGAGACACTGGCAGAACTGGGGCTTGCCGACGACACGCTGCTGATCTACACCAGCGACCACGGCTCGCACTTCTGCACGCGGAACGCCGAGTACAAGCGCTCCTGCCACGATGGCTGCATCCGCATTCCCCTGATCTGCTGCGGTCCCGGCTTCACGGGCGGAGCAAGCGTCAACGCCTTGACCAGCCTGATCGACCTGCCCCCGACAATCCTGACTGCGGCAGGCGCAACCGTTCCGTCCGCCATGCGGGGCCATGACCTGCAACCGCTGGTTGCCGGCGCTGCGGCCGACTGGCCGCAAGAGGTCTTCCTCCAGATCAGCGAAAGCCAGTGCGGACGCGCGATCCGGACCGGCAAGTGGAAGTACAGCGTCTGCGCCCCCGATGTGGTGGGAAGTGTGCCCGCCAGCGCCGTCTATGCCGAGCAATATCTCTATGACCTGGAAGCCGATCCCCATGAGCGGTGCAACCGGGTCGCCGATCCGGCCCTGGCCGGCGTCCGCGCGGAGCTGGCACAGACGCTCAAGCGACGAATGGCGGAGGCCGGCGAAGCGGAACCGGTCATCCTGCCGGCGCGATAACGCGGCGGAGCATTTCGAGGCACCTCGGCTTTGTCTGCGACAGGATTACATGATTTACAGGATGTTTCAGATGCTCCATGCAAGGACTACAATGCAACGCGTAACAAGAGGAAAATTTCGATGAACCTATTGTGGATCATGACCGATCAGCATCGGGCCGATTGTCTGGGCTTCATGGGACACCCGATCATCCAGACGCCCCATTTGGATCGTCTAGCCGCGGACGGCGTGGTTTTCGACAATGCCTTCTGCCAGAGCCCCGTGTGCATGGCTTCCCGCGCCGTCCTCTTCACGGGACGCTACCCGGCCGCCGTCCGCGTCCGCGCCATGGGCGTGCTGCCGCCTTCCGAAACCACCCTCCCCGAGGTGCTGCAGCGCCACGGCTACCGGACCGGGGCTTTTGGCAAGGTTCACCTGACCCCCGAACTGTACACCCTTCACCAACTGAAATCAGATGTGCCGACGCTCGATCTGCGCCGCTTTGCCAGGGACGGCCTGATTACGCCCATCACCGACGATCCCTGCAAACTGAACTACGGCTTCCAGGTCCATGATGGCTACGAGGACTGCCTCAAAGGGCGTTTCTTCGACTGGCTGAGGCAGCGGGCGCCCGAACTGGCCGATGTCAAGCCGGTCCCGTTCAGTCCCGAGGGTCCCGGCGACCTGCTGGTCTCGCCCTACCCCTCCGAGTTGCACCCGACCACCTTCATCACGACGCGCGCAACCGACTACATCCGGTCCCAGGCCGGTACCAGCCCCTGGTTCACCTTCTGTTCGTTTGTCGCCCCGCATCACCCGTTCGAGGCGCCGGCCGATCAGATTGCCCGATACGCGGCGGAATCCATACCGCTGCCGGAACGGAAATGCGGTGTTGAAGCTCGTTTCATTCCCGCGCCCGCGTCGGATGCCATTGGCGAACTGCAGCGCTATCCCGAATCGATCCGGCGCCGGATCGTACACCACTACCTGGCCAGCATCAGCCTGATCGACGACAACGTCGGCCGCCTGGTCGAGGCTTTGGAAGCGACTGGACAGATGGACGACACACTGATCCTCTTCACGAGCGACCACGGCGAATTTCTTGGCAATCACGACCTGCTCCGCAAGCCTTCGCTTCACTATGACGAAACGCTTCGCGTGCCGCTCCTGATCCGCATGCCCAAGGGCCGTACGCAACCCCGTCGCGAGGCGGGATTGGTGGAATTGACCGATGTCTGCCCCACCCTGCTCGGTCTGCTGGGCGTCTCGCAACCGCCCGGCGTGCAGGGATGCGACTGGTCCGAGCCGCTGGTTGCGGGCGGATCAATCGGACGCGCAGACATCTACTCCGACATGTTCGACCTCGAGCCCCAACGATTCGGAAAGCGATCCGGCCCTTACATGGCCGTGCAGACGCTCCGCACGGCGCAGTGGAAGCTCAACCTCTATCCCACCGCCGGCCGCGAACATGGCCAATTGTTCAATCTGGCGGAAGATCCCGCCGAAAGCTGCAACCGCTATGCCGACCCCGAGTGCCGGGATGTCCGCGACGAGCTGCTTTGGCGCCTGATCCACCGCAATCACGTCAACACCGATCCGCTCCCGCCACTCCTGACCCAGTACTGACGGGAAACGGCCACACCTGCGCCATTTGTTTCCCTATTTTTTCAGATCCCGCTTGGCGGACTTGAGGAATTTACCAAAGTCACGATCCTTTTTCCGCTTCTCGCCATAGGAGAGTTGATAGAACTCGGACTCACCCCTGAGCTTGAGAAAATGTTCATAGTGCGCGGAACTGATCGCGCCTGAACTCACCGCCGCGCGCACCGCGCATCCCGGCTCGTTGGCATGGCTGCAATTTCTGAAGCGGCATTCCGGCGCGAGCTCGATGACGTCGGCAAAGCTTTCGCCGATCCCGGTTTCGGCATCCACGATGCCGAACTCGCGCATCCCCGGGTTGTCGATGACCAGCGCGCCGCCCGCGAGGATGATCAATTCCCGGCGGACTGTCGTGTGTCTCCCCTCGCCCGTTTCAGCGACGCCGCTGGTCTGGAGCATCTCCCGTCCGAGCAGCTGGTTGATGATCGTGCTCTTGCCGACCCCCGAAGACCCCACCAGGCAATAGGTCCTGGCAGGCAGCAGCGTCTGTTTGAACGCCTCGATCCCTTCTCGTGTGACGTTGCTCACGGTCAGCACCGGCGCCGTGATTCCTGCCGCGCGGATCCCAGCAACCTGGGCCTCCAGGACTTCCGGCGCGACCAGATCCGTCTTGGTCAGCAGGATGCAGGGCTCGGCCCCGCCCTCCCGCACCATGACGAGAAAGCGCTCGAGCCGCTTGAGGTTGAAGTCATAGTGGCAGGACTGAACGATGATCACGGAATCGATATTCGCCGCGATCATCTGAAAATCGACAGCCTCTCCCGCCGCTTTCCGGCGTAGCGAGGTCTTCCGCTCCAGCAGCATCTGG
Source organism: uncultured Lentisphaerales bacterium (assembly GCA_964592855.1). Classification (GTDB taxonomy): domain Bacteria; phylum Verrucomicrobiota; class Kiritimatiellia; order RFP12; family JAAYLN01; genus JAAYLN01. The sequence continues at coordinate 38,507 of CAZQKI010000005.1, read as the reverse complement.
ACGATTCCCAGTTCGTCGACCGGCTGTCGTTCGACACGCACCCAGTCCCCGACACACGGGAGCTCGTGCGACTGGTGGTTTCGAAATCGGAAGGTGCCGGCCAGCCTGGCCCGGAAGGTTCCAGTCTGATTGATGACCAGCAACAAGTCGCGATCAACCGCGGCAACACGGGCGATCGTTTCCCCCGGCCCGATTGCCGCCCGCGCTTCAAACCACGCATTCCAGCCCAGTCGATCAAGGTCCGTGTGTCGGCTATTCATTCATCTCCAGATGTCGCTGGCAGCTCAAGTGGCGCCTGAAATTCTGAGGTTTTTTGCCGCAGCCGCCAGTCGCTTGTCTCTCGTCCATAGCGGCATGCGATCCAATAGGGATGAAGCCAATAAATGCGCATCGATCCAACTCAACCCCGTCCCGTCAAGCTTGTGTTTCTCAATCAGGTGAAGGACTTCATCATGGGTTGCCAGCGTAACTGCAGGCAACTCGGCAAGCAGCGCGAGAATCGTTTTCCGGTTGGACAGCCGTCCGCAGGCAAGTTCGCCAATGATGAAGGGATGGGTGACGACATGCCCCCAGCAGAGGAGGTCATGAAGCAGCGCTTCACCCTTGCAAAGGTGGTCAACCCACACCGAGGTGTCAACCAGAACACGGCGCATCAGACCACCCGCCGCCGGGGAATGGGAACGAGATCCTTTTCCGTCCCGCCGAGGTTGGCCAGGCGCTTGGCGCTTTCAAGAGCAATGAGCGCCTGCAGGCCCTTGTGGATGAGCGAAGTCTTCTCGTGGATGCCGGTGAGCGCGGTCGCCTTCTGCATCATCTTGCTATCGATGTTCAACGTCGTTCTCATGCAGATGAGTATGCACCCTTTGTGCATACATGGCAATCCCTATTTACTTTAGTGACTCATGCCATAGGTGATGACGGCGATCGCGATCCGCAGGGCATCCTCGGACGTCACGCCGCGGGCATAGCCGTTCGATTCGCGGTTGAGTCCGCTAAAGAGGTCGAACGGGGTGTAGAGCACCACGAGGTTGCCGTCCTGGATCACGCCATAGCACTGCGGCCATTTCAGCGTCGGATCCTCGCGCAAGGCTGCCGCCGTGTATTCCACTTCGCCGATCGGGTTCCAGGCGCCACTGAACAACCGATGCGTCGGCGGGAGTGGGATCAGGTCGGCGTCGGGGAGGAGTCGCTTGATTTCGCGCCGGAAGGCGATGTCGAATGGGCTCAGGCCTGCTGCAGCACTCGCAAAGATCAGTCCGCCGCGACGCACATAGTTCTGCAGGTTCTCGATTTCGCCCGGACTCCACTCGAAGTCGTAGTGACCCGTCAGCAGGATCAATGGCTCATTCAACAGCGCCTCGTCGTCAAGGGCGATGAAGCGGGGGGCATAATCCACGTCGATGTCGGTGTTGCGGTTGAGTCCACGGAGCAGGCTATTCTGAAGCGCCGGATTCACATTCCAGCTGCCGATGTACCGGCCGAGCGCAAAGCGGAAGACGTCGCCATGGCGCGTCTGCCCCGAATACTGCGGAAAGGTTTGCGCCAGGAAACGGCCATACTCGGTGTTGCCCAGCACATAGGCGACCAGGTTGACGCCGAGGCGCACGGCGGATTCGCCGACGATGTGGCGGCCGGCCGGATGGTACTCCGTCTCGCTCCAGGCCGCGCCAAATCCGTCGGGCACGAGGATGGCCGCGGCACGCGTCCCGATGTCGATCGCCAGCACCGAGGGGTCGCGCATGAACTGCACGCCGTTGATCATCATCATGACCTGCTGGACGCGATAGCGGCTTGAATAGATCGGGTGGTCGAGCGGAATGCGGAGAAAGTTCTTCTGCGGAAAGACGCGGCGCATCTCCTTGACCACAGCGCGGGAGAACTCGTCGCGTCCACGGGCCGCATTGAACAGGATCGTTCCTCCATCCAGGATGTAGCGCCGGAGATTCTCCACCTCGGCATCGGAGAGCACAAAGTCGTAGTCGCCGGTCATGTAGAGTAGCGGGATGTCCAGCGGATCGAAGCGGGCCGACGCCAGCGGCTGGGTCGCATAGGTGTAGTTGTTGCCGTCCGCCAGGCGCTCGTTGGTGTAGCGCATGATCTTGAACCCGTCGTCCTTGAAGCTCTGCCACTGCAGGAAGGTCTGCGCCGTGCCGTCGGGATGGATGTACTGGAGTTTATCCCCGTACTCCAGCTTGACCATCACCGTCAGCGTGGTGGGCGGCGGCGGACGCCGCTCCTGCGAGCGGCGCATGCTGGGGCCGTTTTCGCCGAAAAGAAAAGTATCCTCGCCGCTGGCCTGCGTCCGCGGCGGCGATTTCATGGGCGGCGGCGCCTTGGCGTCGGGAGGCGGGAAATTGACAATCCGCTGCGCGAGCAGCAGCTCGCCGCACCCGCAGACCAAGGCGCCAAGCAGCAGAACACGGGCGAACCGGATGAGGAGGATATGATGTTGAACAATCACGGCAGTTTCACTTCCAAAGTCGCGACGGGCGCGTTGGGATCCACCCGGAACCAGCTATCACGGGGCTCGATCACACGCGCATGCAAAGGCTTGGGATTGGGCGTGTCGTCGGGATTGAACCCCATGACCTGCAAATCGTAGAACGGAGGGTCGCGCACCTCCTCATTGGCCAGAATGGTCCAGGAGCGGACGATGAGCGGACGCATGGTGTTCGGCAGGGGGGACCATCCCAACGGCCCCGAGCTGGCCGGCGAGTTGCGCACATTCAAATCGGCGGCGCCGCCCTTGGGGACGCCGCCTGAAACGGCGGCTGTCGCAACCTGAACGACCGCGCGGGGCGGCACCTTGCCCGTCAGACGGACGACGAGGTAGTTCATGCACTGGACCCAGAAACCGGCCGCTGGCGGCTTGCCCTCCAGCCGGATATCCCGGGCCGACACGTTGCAGTTGAGGAGCGTCACCGCCGAACCGCGCAGCAGCAGCGGGACGGCCTCGGGCGCCAGATTCGTGAAAATCAGATCGGTGAACTGCATGGCGGAGTTCCGCACGTCGACGCCGGTCTTGGCGCCTGCAACCCGCAGATCCTCGACAATTCCCGATGTCGAATCCAGCAGGATGGCGGCAACCGTGTTGCTCACGGAATTGCCCTTGATCATGCTGTTCCGGCCCTGGCGCGAAAGGAGCCCCGTTTGACAGGCCCTGATCCGGTTGTTCAGCACGGACACGTCGATTTCCTGCGTCAAGTCGATCCCGCGGTTGTACTTCTCAATCTGATTGCCGCGGCACACGGTCAGGCTGCATTGCGCAAGGGCTATCGCGGCCAGGTCGCTCACCGGGCGCTCGCCATAGGAGAACCGGTTATCCTTGATGACGGCCGTGTCGCAGAGCGTGAGCGAAACGCCCGAGCCATTTTCAAAATGGTTCATGATCAGGTTCAAGCGCTGGTTGGACTTGTAGCCGGTGTTGTCCAGCCGGCTGGCTTGGATCTGCATGGCGGAGAGCCGGACACGTTGCACATCGATCATGGCATCACCGTCCGCCAGAATTCTGCCGCCGGTGAAATCGCTGCCGATGATCGAGGTCAGCGCGATATTCAGCGTCTGTCCGTCCGTTTCGGGATTGGCGCCGTAAAGCAGCAGCGCGCTTCCGCGCAGCAGCTGCACCACGCGGTCCTTGGCATTCTCAGCCACCAGCATGAGGGCCGCCTGGCTTTCGGGGTCCCGCGTGGCATCGACGCGGATGGTGCCGAACGAGGTGACCGAGCCTTTCACCAGGAGGTGGTGCGGCTGTCCGTCCATGCGGAACGTCAGCACGCCGCGGGGATCGATGGACAGTCCTGCGCAGTGCGGCGTCTCCTGGACGCCGCCGTCGAAATGAATCGTATCGGCCCCGCTGATCACCACCCGGTGATTTTCCGTAGGCACGACACCCCCATGCCACGAGCGCGGATCGCTCCAGCGCCCGCCGCCGATGCCGTTTGAACTCAGCTCCTCCACACCGCGCACGCGGACGGCTACGACAAGCAGCAAGACCAGCGAAAGCCGGAGGTGATGACAGATCCCGGGGGCGATGGTCATCGGGGGGAGGCATGTTATTGGGTTAGTCGTGCTCATGATAATCAGCCTGTTGGCGATTCATCAGGGGGTGTCGCGTCCCTCCATGAAATTCAACAGGGCCTCCTCCTGGCGCGCCGTGATTGGCCGGAGCCGTAAACCGTGGATGCGCTGCACACCCTGCCAATCGACAAACGTCAGCGACAGCCGCCCCTTTTCCGCTACGGGCGCCTTGATCTTGACGGCGCCCATGAAGTTCAGCCCGAAGGTGCGGATCACCGGGACGCGTTCAGGCGTGCCAGGGGTATCGGCCCAAGCCACCTCGATCCCTGGGATCGGAATGGCATGCGAGTCGGCAAAGGAGTTGCTGAACCAGAATTCCAGCCAATAGGCGCCCTCGCTCACGAGGTGCGGGACATCGTAGAAGGTGGCTGTAGCCGGTAGCGGCGCCACCCGCGGGAACGTGATGGCGTTCGTCGCCAGGGCCGGCGCGCCTAGCAGCAGATAGGCCGGAACGCCGCTTCCCCAGACGACTTGATCCAGCGGAAGCACGTAGTCGTTTTTGGCGGCGGCGAGCAGGCCGGCCTGCTGGGCGGCCTGCCCCGCAAGGACAACGTTCTGAAAATCGGCAAGCTTCCGGGCCTCGTAAAAGGGGGCATCGCTCCCCTTGATCAAATCGAGCCATTTCAACGCGCCGGCAAAGTCGTCGCTTCGATAACAGGCATCCGCCAGTCCTTGCATCGCCTGCGAATGATACCCCGCCCACTGCTGCATCTGCAGCAGAACCTCATAATGGCCAATGGCTTCGGCGTAATAGCCGGCATGCCGGTCGGACTCGGCACGGAGGAACCGGAAAAGCCCTTCGACTTTCTGCTCCGGATACTCCAGTTCGATACGCTCGAGAATTTGAACGGATTGGCGGATATTGCCTTCACGCAGCAGCTTCTCGGCCGTTCGCAGCAGGCCGCCCCGCCGGGAAGCATCGGAAACCGAAGCCAGCTGCCCCTGGCCCCGCCCGAGTCCATCGGCCAGACGGTAGGTGGAGGCTGCGCGCGTCGTGTCGCCCATGCTCAAATACATGTCGCCCCAAGCGATGGCCGCCAAACGCACCGAATCCAGCGACAGGCGCTTGTGCTTCTCGACGATTTCGGCATACAGACGCCCCGCCTCCTCGTAGTCCTGCCGGTGCCGGTGATGGATCTCGGCCAGCTTCATCTGAACATCGATCATCAGCGACCGCACCGCCTTGGCCTCGACGATCGCCTTCTGTCCGACGATCAGCGCATCCGCCGAGCGGCCCTGCCGCGCCAGAGCTTCCATGAGGGCGGTCATGAGCTGGACGCGGTATTGCAGATCCTGCAAAGGCTCCCGCAGCAGCCGCACGGCGACAGCCTCGACCAGCGGCCAGCGTTCGGTCTGTCCGCATTGGCTCAGGAAGGCGAAGGCCATGGCCAGACGAGGCACGTCCAGTTGATTCAAATCGATCTTGCCCAGGGCGCGAACCGCATCGCCCAACGCCAGAGGACTCGTGGCAACCGGCGCCGGCCAGACGTGGAAGCGCCGCTTGAAGGGGGGGAGTCCGGGGTGAGCGATCATCCCCACTTCATGATCGCCCGGGGCAAAATACAGATGTTCGATGGTCGCGCCAACGGCCTTCTGTCCATCGCCGAAATCCCAGGAGACCTTCTGCCCCGGCACCGCCCCACCCGCCTCAAAGCGCGCGAGAAAGAGGTCGGAGCCGCTGCAATTCAGCGAGCTGACGACCCCCATGCCGGGGATGGGGACACGCACGCCGTTCGGCGCCTCCGCCCGGATCGCAATCGCGCCCAGTGCCGGTTTGAAAGCCGAAGACGGCACACGCGCCCAGTTCTTGGCCCCCGGGGTGAACCAGTAAAACGCGCAGCGTCCGATCGCCCCCGGCGTATTGCCGGTCACCTGGTGGATCTCGAAGGGATAGACGCCCACGCCCAGCTCGATGTCGGCACCGACGGAAAACTGCTCCATCCGGCCCGCCATCGGGGGATTCGAGCCAACCCGTGAATAGACGAGGTAGTCGTTGATGAACAGGAACGCGGCGTCGTCGGCATTGAGGACAAAGCGGTAGAGCCCGGCCGTCTTGATATCCAGAAAGCCGCGATAGGAGGCGGCGAAGTTCAGGTTGTTGCCCAGCCGGAAGGGATTCATCTTCTGCAGAACATCGGTGATCAGCGCGTTGCCGAGCACATTGTCGCTCCGCTGAAGTCCGGCGACGACCGTGGCCCAGTCGTTCAGCTCATCCAATTGATCCCCGCCCCAGTCGCGGACCTCCAACGACAGCCCTTCCAGATGCAGCCGCGGATCGGCATCGAGCGAAAGCTGCCGGTACTCCGTCTGCAGCTTCTCCGAAAGCGCGGCGCTTGCGTTGGCCTGCCCGGTCAGTTGCTCCGACTTCAAGGTCAGTTGCGCCACCTGCGGCGTCACCTCGGCGATCGCCTTCAGCGTCTCCTGCTTCAGCTTCTGCGCCGCCGCAAGCTGCGCATTTCCCTTGTCCAGCCGGTCCTTCGCCTGATTCACCTTGGCCAGGGCCTGCTGATGGGCAGACTCCTCGGCATCCAACTTGGTTTTCGCGCCAGCCAGCGCCATGCGCACGGGGAGGCCCGCGGCCTCGGCAGCGGTCAGCGCTTCCGGTTTGCCCGCCGCTGCATCGATCACCGCCTTCGCGGCTTTCGCCTTCACCTCCGCGTCCGCATGCGCAGCCTTTGCCGCAGCGACACGGGGCGTCAGCGGCGCGAGCACCGCCTGGCCCTCGGCGACCTCCTTGGCGCGGTCGGCAATGAATGCCGGCACTTGCTTGAGTTCATTCTCCACCTTCGTGAGGGTCTCTTGTTCACGCTTCACACGGGCCTGCGCATCGCGCAGTTCGCCCGCCGCTTTGGCAGACTCCGACCGCACCGTCATCGTCTTGAGCGTCTCCCGCTGGCCCGCCTCCCGCGCCTGCTTCATCCGGGCCTGCATGGCGTTGTCAACTTGCGGCGGCGCCTTCGGGTTCACCGCGTAGACCCAGTACCAGCGGTTGGTGCCGCGGCGGCTGAACTGCAGCACCGTATCCCCCCTGGGATCGTGCGAGACCACGACGGCGGGGACTTCCTTGTGAAATTCGCTGACCACGCGGATGTCGGAGGCATCCGGCTTCAGCCAGCCGCCCGTCGGTATTGAAACCTGCACGGTCTGCCGCGTGAGCAGGGCGGCGGCTTCATCCTGAATCCGCACCAGGTAGCGGATCGCATAGCCCGGCAGCCATTTGGAATCCTGCGCAGGCGCGTCGGTCAGGGAAGCCGCAGCGAGCCCCGTGGCCGCCAGCAGACCGATCAGCAAGGGAGCAGCGCGTCGCAGGGGATGCGACCTGTTCAACCGGAACCGGCTCATTCGCCCACCTCCGGTTCATAGGTGATCTGGAGCGTCCACTGCGACGCGGCGTCCCAGAAGGGCGCTCGAAACGAGAACCAGGTTCCCGGGTCTTCAACGGTGAATATCCAGCCCTGCTGCGGCGCCGCCTTCGCCTGCCAAAGCGCAACATCCTCCGTCACATTGATCTGCACGATCCGGGCCTGTGTTTCACGCACAACGGCGCTGGGCTTGAGCGAACGATCCAGCCCGGGGCCGCGCGCCCCGGGGACCGCCCAGGCCTGCTTCGCGGGCTTTTGCATGCTGTTATCCCAGCAGACGCCCAGCCCCCAGTCCGACACCAGGCGCCAGACGAAGAACCGGGGGTCGCTTCCGACCGCTCCGGAAACCGGCACCAGCAACTCGGCGCTGGCGATCCGCTGTCCGTCCGGAATCTGGCTCAAATCAAAGTGAATGAGAAACCCTCGCCCAGGCTGAAGCACCAGGCTGGTCGTGCTGTATTCGCCGCCCGCATTGGCCGAGCTCGCCCAGCTCAGGCGCGGCGCATTCTGATCGATCACCGCCATGCGGTCGCACTGTCCGGCATCGAGCGTGAGCGTCCCCGCCTGCAGCGGGACGGCGAACACGCACCACAGGCACGAGCCTCCGGCAAGCACGGCCAATCGCGTCAACCTGCTGTTCATGGCCAGCCCTCCACCGGAATGTATAGCCGGTCAAAGCGGACCGAGTACGCGGGCGGCACCCCTTGCGGCAGCCAGGCTACCGTGAGGTCGACATCCGACTTGCTGAACGACCCCTCCGTCGTCAATCCCGCAAAATGGATTTTGCCATCGCCGGCAATGGCGAGCGCGGGCGCCTTGCCCTTCAGCAGAACGGGTTTGGCTTTGAAAACAGCATTGGGTAGCTGGTGCGCTTCGGGCAGCAGCGAGGGATAGCCATCGACATGCCGGATGCTGCGCAGGGCGCCTGTCCCCGGCGCGGCCGCGTAGATCCGCCGATCATCAGCAATCGAATAGATTTCGTCCCTCGGAAGCCCGGAAAAGTTCAACCCGTTCATCGCGGCCAGGCGGTTTCGCGTGTCCCAGTAGAGCACGCCTCTCCAGCCACCGGTCAACAGGATATTCTCGCCCAGAGCGACCATCCCCATGCCGCTCGCGTATAGCCTGGACTCCCCGGCCTCCACGAGGGTTGCCGCAGATTGCGCATTGGGCTTCACAACCGGCAGACCCTGGGCATCCAGGGCAAGATATCCCAAAGCCGGCCCGAACGTCTTGGCGTCCTTGCGAAGCAAAAGATTCGGAAGGAACAGCCGGCGCGCCCGCGGATCCAGCGCCAATGCGGAAGGCAGCACTTCAGACTGGTAGGATTCGCCGATGCATGACGTGGCCGCCACGCGGAGCGACTTGACATCCGAGATGTCAAAAACGACCAGATGCGCGAACGCGTCGACCTTGGCCGCCTCCGCACCGCGTCGGCGCCACAGATAGAGCACGGGGAGCTTCGGATGAAACAGGACGGCCACCGGTTCGCCGACCATCCCCTTGTGACCTTCGACTTCGGGCAGGGGGAGCGGCAACGGGATGCCCGTCGCCAAATGCCCGACCGCATTGAGTTCGAGCAGGCAGGCCTTGAGCGGACGCCCCGCCGCAAAGGCAACCGCCAGCTTCTGCTGCGCGTCGCCAATCGACAGATCCCGCACGCCGACCGCCAGGAACTGCAGGTAACGCCCTTCGGACAAGCGGGCCTCCACCTTCGCATCCTGCGCCCCGGCCACGGCGCACACGCACACGGCGGCCAGCAAGCCCGATATCCTGCCGCGGCCGCATGTTCGCACCGGTCTCATGGCAACACCAGCCTTTCGTAATAGCGCTTCACGCTCTCCTCGTAGCCCGGCAGTGGCGGGTTGACTGACTCGTCCAGAATCTCACCCCGCAGCGTCGACTCGCGGGGCAAGCTGGGCTGGAAGGCGGAATCGGGGCGGTCGAAGACCATCACCGCGCCGATCAGCTTCTCCAGCGATTCCACCTGCTGCCGAAACGCCTCGGGGTCGGGCTGCTGCCGCAACCGGTCCATGTTGGCCGAAAGGTTCCGCAACGCTTCGTCCAGCTGCTCGGTCGGGAGAAACAAATTGTCCAGTTCCTTTTTCACCTGCTTGATGCGGCTCAGCAGCTGCTCCTGCTGACTGTCCATGGCCCGCAGCTTTTCGACCACTTCGGCGCTGATCGGCGGCCCCTTCCGCTCGACAATCTGATAGGTCGATTGCGGCGCCTCCCCGCGGTCGGCCATTTCATCCTTCCACTCCCCGGCATCCTTCACGCTGAAGCTCTTCTGCAGCTCGCCCTCGACCGAGCGTCCGCCCACGCCGGTCGAATGGTCCGTGGCCGGGTCGTCCGACATCTTCTCCTTGATGGTGCCGGCGACGTCGGGAACCTGCTGGCTGCTCTCCTGCGCCTCGTCGCGGCCGCGGCGGTTGATCGACTCATCGCCCGCCGCGACCCCCGAGGCGCGAGCGCCCTGCCGCCCGATGCGCGACACGCCGCCATGCTCCTTGGTGTCGGGCTTCTGGTTCCCCGTCGGCGCCGCCGCGCTGGCCGAGGCCATGCTGAGCGCCCCCTTGCCCGGCGTTCCCGCTTCGATGTCCTGCCCCATCAGCATGTTCTTGATGCTGTCATAGGTGTCGCGCATGTCGTCGGCCTCCTCCAGCAATTCACCGACAACATCCTCGTAGTCTTCGACGATCTTGAAATCCAGCTTGTCGTCGGTCTCGAACCCCTCCATGACCGCGTTCTCGGCCGAGGGTGCCGTCGATAGTTTCATGACGGAGAAGTCGCGCTCCTTCTCCTGGTCGATCGAACCCTTGACGTGTCCCTTGATGAAGTCCGAAAGTTTCCCTTCGCCGCCCACCACAGGACCGTCCGGCAAGCGCTCTTCAAACCGCTTCTTCTGAAGCTCCTCGGCGAGCGCGACCATGTCCGAGATCTCGCTCCCCGAGAACTGCCCCTCCAGCACCTGGGCCGCCGACCCCTTTTGAAGCTGCTTCAGTGCGGCCTGCGCCGCCGGATCGTCCTTGACCAGATCCTGCAGCTTGGCCAGCAGCGCCGCCGCGACCTCGCTCTGCGTCTTCGCAAGCTTCTGCACGATCTCGTTCAGGGCGACCGCCGCCTGTTCCTGTGCGGCGGAAGCCTGCGGCCACGCCGACACTCGGATCTGTGCAACCGCCTGCTGCATGGCCTTGAGGGCCGGGCCGGCGTTCAAACCCGCCGCCGCCGCCCCATAGGCCGTTGCCATCGTCTCGCCCACCGTCGCGCCACGCTTGGACAGCCCGGTGAAAGCCGCGGACGCCAGCCCCGTCAACTGGATGAGCTTGTTCTGGCGACGCTCGCTCCCTTCGCGGACGCGCGCGGTCATGGCCTCGCCCGGGAGATCGGCATAGCCCAGCGAAACTCCACCCATCTTGCCTTGACGCTCAGCCAGCATCTGCGTGAAGGGGAGCATGTGCTCCAGCTCCCACCCCTGGCGGAAAACGACAAACGCCTGCAAAATCTCCTGAAAGCTGCGCTGCGACCGTTCCAACGTGGCACGTGCCTCCAGAAGGGCCGACTTCTTTTGCGCCGGATCCTCGCGCGTCATGACGCCCTCCACCGCCTTCAGCGCCCGAACCATCTCGGTATCGGCCAGCAGGCCCATCGAGAGCTTCAGGCTTCCGGCGTCTTCGGGCATTTCGACCGCAATCGTCGCCGCCTGACTCCGCAGCGCCGCCTGCGCCACGGCAAGCTTCTTCACAACCTGCGCGAGCTGCTCCAAGGCCGCCTTGTCGTCCATCCTCCCGACGGCGCCCGACTCGAAGCTCCGGTTGAGCGCGCCGGCTTCGTCGTTCAAATTTTGCGTGGCGCGAATCAGTTCCGCCAGCCCCTTTTCCGTCGTGAGAATCTTTTCGTACTCGATTTGCAGACGCGCATCATCCCCGCCCAGGCTCAGCGATAGCATCTGACCATCGCGCCATTCGGTGCGCTGCGGATGATTGTCGCGTCCGCGGGGAAGCAATTCCACGATGTCGCCCTCGGCGCCCCCCAACGCCGCCACGGCCAGCACCCATTCCGTCGAGAAATCAACGGTTGGCTTTCCCATCTTCCACCCTTTCAGCAATTCCCAATCCGCCCCCTCCCGGTCGCGCACACGGAAGAAGATCGCGGCTTCCAACAGCCCGAAGTCGTCCTTGCCCATCACGGTCACCGATTGAACGGCATCTTCGGACAACAGGGCGCCATCGGCAAGTCCCAGCACCTGCACATCCGGCGGCTGATCCTCCAGCACCGTGACCGTATAGGCCCGCCCGACGGAGGGCGGACGGCCCTTCTGCAGAATCTCGATCGAATAGCGGCGGGACTTCGCAAACGCCACCGTCCCCGCGTATTCGGTCGGGCTGACACGGTCAAATGCCTGGCGGACAACTGCATCGGCGTTCGTGGCCTCCAGGTCCTTGAACAGCAGGCTGAGTCCCTCGGCCGGACGGTCGACCGTCAATTGGAGGCGCGCCTCGCTTCCGGCCACAGCCTCGATGTCGCCGCTGGTCCCATCCTGCGAACGCGCCGGCAACCCGGTATAGGCGGGGTAGCGGTAGCTGATCCGGAACCGCTTCACGCCCGAAGGGACCGGGACGCTGATGGTGTAGAATGGCGTGACATAGTCGCCCCCGCGGACGGCATAGCTTGTGGAGATGCGGATGTTGTCCAGTGTATGCTTCAGCGTGGTGACGCCCGGCGACACGCGGATGTCCTCCGTCATCCGGATGCCCTCTTCACGCGTGATCAGCAGCAGCCGCTTGGGGATCTCGCCCTCGAGTCGGATCCGCAGGGTGACCGCACCTCCACGCTCAATGTCGATGTTGCCGGGCTCGACGAAAATCTTGGTCCGGAAGGCCGGCTCGATTTTGGCGAAGGGGAGGAGGATGCGCGTCGCCGCCGCGGAGAAATGCTCCGGCTGGAACAGGCGGAAGCCGATTCCCGCCAGGATCGCCAGGGCGGCAAAGCCGATGCGCAGCTGCGCCGGCCGGCTGCGGGCCACCTGCTCGACATGGATCAGGTGCAGCCGCTGGTAGTTCTCGCGGACCACAGCGGCGCGCAGCGTGTCGGATATCGAGCTCTTTTCCGTGGCCAATTGGACGGAATTGATCAGCCGGTTGTCGAGTCCGCCCGGCGTGTTCCGCTCCATCGCCAGGGCGACCTGGTCATCGGTGAAATTCGTCTGGCGCCAGCTTTTCCGCAAACGCCAGCCTTGCCAGACCACGCCGACAAAGAAGACCGCGCTCGTGAGCACCCGTCCGAAGACGGAGAGATGGAAGACCGCATCGAAGGCGAACAACAGCCAGAGGTAGGTCAGAGGCGCCGCGATGGCGAGCCCCACCGCTTCCAGCACAACCAGCCGCTTCCAGCGGTCATGTCCGCGACGGATCACCTGGCGCAGCGACTGGATTTCGGTGTTAAAATCCATTGCGCCAGTCGGGGCGGCGGCGCCTTGCGGGCCCGTTTGTTGATTGACGTTTCCCGATTTCATCAGATATAGCCTCGCATCAGGCGCAGCAGCCAATCGGTTCCCAGCACGAGCGTCAGCGCCACCAGCAAAAACAGATTCGACCAGAGATCGACGATCTTCTCCTGCCGCTCCATCGGCCGTCCCCGCGGCGCGGCCGCTTGGCCGGCCGGTTCCCGGGGCAGCGCCAGATTCCGTCCGCCGCTGCCGGATGCCAGACGGCCGAGCGCCAGCACGTCAGGAGGAAGGTCGGCCCCCTCCGGCGGCTGTCCCACCACCTCGAGCTGCGTCGCCGCGCTCCCCAGAATCTCGCCGCCGCTCCGCACCTCGGCCACGATATCATAGAGGCCCGGCTCGCCGGCGACAAAGTCCGACTGATGCCGGTTGGCGCTTTCCGGAAGCTGCGTGAACACCAGGGGCATGCTCTTCCCCTGCGCAGTCTGGAAGCTCCCGGCCAGCAGCAGCTGGCGTTGCGCCGCGCTGCCGTCGATGCGGGCGTGCAAGATCACATTCTGTCCCTGCTGCACGCGCGTGCGGTCGGGATGCAGCCAGAGATCGACCCCCTGCCCGCCCAGCCGCTCGGGGCGGATGGCGCGCAGCGCCTGCTGCCAGAAGACCGAATGGGGCGTGTTGCCCTCGGCATCCATCGAACCGCTCATCTGCCACTTCCAAAGTGTGTCGGTCGCCACGAACAGCACCTGTCCGCGTCCCACCGTGTGAACGGCCGCCACAATCAGCGGACCGAAGGCGTTGCGGCGTCCGGGCGACTCCAGCAGCACCGTTGCCGCCGGCTTCTTCCGAAGCGGAGCGTAGATTTGATCCATGTCGGGCAGCTGCTGCCAGCGGGTCAGCGAGGTCTTCCCTTCGGGGGCGAAGAAGAAGGAGCTCTGGCGCGCCTCGTCGCTGATCTGCACCGGGATGGGGCCCTGCACCAGGCCACCGCTCGGCAGGAGCTCGACCGGCAGCAGGGCCGCCAGATCGGGATAGCGCATCCAGGCCCCCATCCGCGGGCCGGCCACGACGACCAGCGATTGACCCCGTTCCGTCACCAGGTTGACCAGCGCCGTGATCAGTTGCGGGGGAAGTTCGTCGGGGCGGACATCGCCGAGGATGATCGTGTCGAAGCCCTCGATCTCGGCTTGCGACCGGGGAAAACCGGTCAGGTTCACGCGGCGCCGGGGTTCGCCGAACTGGATGAAGACGCCCGCGCCGCGCGACAGGAAGCCGCTGAAGGCGAACCCGGGGTCGCCTTCGATGACGCGGCGCAGGAAGCGGAACGACCAGCGCCATTCGGGCTCGATCAGCAGCAGGTCGTGGAATTCCGATTCCACCCGCACCGTCACCACCCGTCCCGTTTCGGAATTGACCGCCGCGGCGAACGCCGGGCTGTCGCCGGCCAGCCGCAGCCGGTAGCGCTGCACGCCCGCCCGGTCCGGCCGGAACTGCAGCATGAACTGCTGCTCTTCTTCGGGACGCGTGAAGGTCAGCGGGCGCTCGATCAGGATCTGCTCCCCCTCGGAAAGCACCACGCGGGCGGGCACGTTCGCGCAACCCTGCTGCCGCACCGTCACCTGCATGCGCACCTCCGAGCCGAGCAGCACCCGCGGGCTGTGCTGGACATCGGCCACCTCCAGCTTCGGCGGCAGGGGCTGCTCCACGCAGACGGGCGAAAGAAAATCGATGGCTACGCCCAGACGGGACGCCGCGGCCAGCGCATCGTTCCGCCCGCGGTCATCGCCATCGCTCAGCAGCAGGATGCGCGGCTTGAGCCGCAGGGCATCCGGATCGTCGAGCCCCCATTGATAGAGCGAGAGCGCCTCGTCCAAGGCCGTTGCGAAATCGGTCTCGGGTCCGTCCGCCTGAAGCCGCGCCAGATCGGCCGGCTCCAGCGGGCGGGCATGGTCCGCAAAGGAGTACCAATGGATCTTTGCCCCGTTGAACCAGTCCTTGCGGACGGCCGGATCGTTGATCTGCTTCATCACATTCGCCAGACGCGTCTCGCCCGAGGCCGTATCGGCGCGCTGCATGCTGGCCGAGGTGTCGATGAGCACCAGCCGGTCCAGGACCACGGGACGGTCGCGGTACACGCGGAGCACCGGACGCAGCAGCATCAAAAGCAGGATCCCCACGGCGGCGATCCGCAGCGTCGCGAGCAGGCGGATCCAGAAGCGCGGGATGTTCCGGTCCAGCAGCAGCTTGACGCCCCAGCCGACGCCACACAGCAGCACGAACGCCAGGACATAGATGAAGCCCGCATTCAGGAACGGGTAGAAGTGGAGACTCATGGCCCGTCCTCCCCCGCCGCTTCCGGATTGGCCGGCGCATCCATCTGCCCACGGAAGAAGCCGCGCATGGCAACCGTCGACGCGCTCTCGATTTTCGGATTGGCCCGCGGACACAGCTGGCTGGCCAGGATGGTTTCGCAGAAGAACAACGCCAGCGCCAGGCAGAGGAAGATCAGCTCCAGGCTGTTGCGCAGCATTCCGCCCCCCTGTCCGCGCGTTTGGGTTTCGGGAACCACCAGGGAGAAGGCGGACGGCGCCCACCACTCCTCAAGCACCTCGGGATCCGCCGGAACCAGACGGCTTTGGGCGCGTCCGACCTGGACAATGACAGGCTCTTCCACTGTCTCGCCCTGGGCGGTCGTGTAGGAAAGCGTATAGACGCCGGGCTGAATGAGCGGCGCACTTTGCACCACCCGCTTGCCTGCCCGCGGCTGTACCGTGACCTGCAGGGACTTGCCGCCGGGATCGGTAAACCGCAACGGGCGCGTCTCCTGGAACTCGCCGAGAAGCAGGTAGGCGGAGTCGCCGACGTTCAAGCGCCGACCGTGTGCCGTGCCGTTGAGATGTCCCAGCAGCCCGTCCACCCAGGGGAGGAATCCGCGGTGGCGGGGAAAGTCGCTCCACGCATCATTGGCCGTGGCGTTGATCAGCAGGACCCGCCCCGCGCCGAAGTCCGATTCCAGGATGGCCGGCGTCTGGTCGGGAAAGGTGGCCAGCACGCGATCGCGCGCGACCGTCCCCGGATCCACGAGCTTGACATAGGCATTGAACATCGCGCGGGGCAGATCGCCGTAGACGGGATCGGCAAACGGCGCCAGCAGCGGATGCAGCCACTGGATGCCGGTGAGCTTGACGCGCGGCTGTTTTTCACCGGCCGTGACGATGCCGTCGAACTTGCGGGTCAGCAGGGCGTCGGCGGGGGGCTCGGCGAACAGCGCATCGTTGCAGTAGGCCAGGTCGGTCGTGGGCCCCGCGAAGATGGCGACCCCGGCCCCGGCTCCAACCCGGGCCTTCAACGCCGCCAGTGCCGACGCCGAAATGGCTTTGGGCTCCACCCAGAAGATCCAGTCGGCCCGCTGCAGATCCTGCTCCTGCAGTTCGTCCGGCGTGCGGTAGAGGAGTCCGAACCGTCCCGGCGTCGTCTCGGCGAGCGTCTCCAGAGCGGTGCGGAGGTGGAAGGCCGGTCGCAGTTCGCGCACCTGCGTCGTCTCCGCTTCGATCAGCAGCACCGTCTGCTGTCCGCGGGGCGCCAGGTCCACCCACAGGCGATCATCGTCCGGCAGGGAGTCCGCCGGGGCCAGCGACAACAGCCCCGTCTTCCACTCGTTTTCGGGATTGGACGGCAGTTCAAAGGTCGCCCAGGAGGGGCGCCCGGCCTCCAGGACGACCTCCCGCTTGGTGTCGGGAAAACCGTGAACACCGGTCAGATTGACGGTGCGCTTGGTGATTTGCGCGTCATTGGCCTGGATTTGAACCCGCAGCAGCTGCGTTTGCGGCGTCGGTCCCTGAAGCACGTCGGCCGCCACGATCCAGGCGTTCTGCAGGTCGGCATCGGCCATCGACAGGACCGTGACGCGAACCGGGCAGTTCGCGTCGCGGATGAAGGCGCGGATGTCGGACTGCCGCCAGCTCGCATCGAGGTTGCAGGTCAGGAAGAACAGCTCGATCAGTTCCGGCGGCGGCTTGCCCCGCTGGAACAGGGGAATCAGGCGGAGGGCGTCGGTCAGGGGCAGCTCCCCCGCCTCCACGTTCAGTTTGGCGATGGCATCGAGAAAGACGGAGGGGTCGGGTGTCAGCGGCCCCAGCGCCCGCGCCTGGTTCCCCACGACGCAGACGGCGGAGTGATCGCCCGCGCCGCCCTCGGAGAGCAGATCGACGGCCACGCCTTTGGCGCGCACCAGGGCATTGGGTCCCTGCGGCGATTCGTATCCCATGCTCCGGGTGGCGTCGATGATGACGAAGCGCTGCGCCGAACGGCTCCCCCCGCGGCGCATCAGCATCGGCCGGGCGGCGGCGAGCACCAGGAGCGCCAGCGTCGCCGCACGGAGCAGGAACAGCAGGAGCTGATGCCATTGAATCCGCTTGGAGAGGCGCTGCTGACTGGCCCGGAGCCACCGCAGGCTGCTGAACGAGACCACGCGCACCCGCTTGGGCTTGAACAGGTGGATCACGATGGGCACGGCGAGCGTGGCCAATCCGAACAGCGCCAGAGGTGATAGAAAACTCATCATCGTCGCATACCGCCAGAAGAATCGTTGCTAGCCGCGCTGATCGGCGCGTCGCTTTAAATAGGCCGAAAGGGCTTTATCGTAGGGTTGATGGGTGTCGATCGGCACATAGTCGATGCCCGACTCCCGGAGCTGCTTGATCCAGAACTCCTGAAGTTCCGTCATCTTCCGGCAGTATTCCCCGCGGACAACGGAGGGATCGACTTCGATCTCCTCCCCCGTCTCCAGATCGCGGAAGAGGGAAGCGCCGTCGAAATTGAAGGTGATCTCCGCCGGATCCTGGATGTGAAAGACGATGACATCGTGCTTGTGGCTCCGCAGCAGCTTGATCGCCTGGGCCGTTTCGGCGGGATCGTCGATGAGGTCGCTGACGACCACGATGAGGCTCCGGCGCTTCATCAGCCGGACGACCTTCGTCAGGCTCTCGGCCAGATTCATCCCGCCGGACGGCGGATTCTGGATCATCGCGCGCATGAGCTGGTGCAGATGCAGGTTGCGGCACCGCGCGGGGATCAGCAGGCCCTGCGGCTCGCCCAGCAGCGCGAGCCCCACCGCATCCTGCTGCTTGAGCATGAGGTAGGCCAGACAGCTCGAGAGGAAGCAGGCGTAATCCCACTTCGTCAACCCCTCGGTGCCGAACGCCATGGAAGCCGAGCGGTCCAGCAGAATGAAGCACCGCAGGTTGGTCTCCTCCTCGCTGCGCTTCACATAGAGATGATCCGTACGGGCGAAGACCAGCCAGTCGATGAACTTGATGTCGTCGCCTGGAACATACTCACGGTGGTCGGCAAATTCGACGGAGAAGCCGCGGAAGGGACTGCGGTGCAAGCCGGTGAGAAAACCCTCGACGATGCGACGGGCGATCAGCGGGGTCAGGCCGAACTGCGCCAGGACCTGCGGGTCGAGATAGCGCTGGTTGCCGCCCGCGATCGGCTGCGTGGTGACGCCGCTGATGCCCTGGGGGGTCGCCACCTTGTGAATCTGGCGCTTCACCGTTGCGACAAGCCCCTTCCAGCCCAACCGGGCCGGAGCGTGCTTCGCCGCTGAATTGCGCCTGTTCATGGTGTCGTGTAAACCTTGCGATTCGTCCGTACCGTCAGGCCGCCTAGGCATCCGTCCGCTCGTGGACATCCTGCATCAGGCGTTTGACGATGTCGTCCGCCCGTATCCCCTCGGCCTCGGCGACAAAGCTCGGCGCCAGGCGGTGGCGCAGCACCGGCAGCGCCAGTTGGCGGATGTCGGCACAGGAAACATTGATACGGCCTTCGAGGGCCGCCCGGCATTTGGCGCACATGATCAAGGCCTGGCTGGCACGCGGCCCCGCGCCCCAGGCGACCTGTTCGCGGATGAACTTGAACGGGTTCTCCCCGTTGGGACGCGTGGCCCGCACCAGGTCGACCGCGTAGCCGGTGACATGCCGCGAAACGGGGATGGAGCGGACGATCTTCTGGAAGGCCAGCACGGCTTCGCGATCACACACGGGGGAAACCACCGGAATCTCGTTCGTCGTCGTCCGCTCCACGATCTGCTCCTCCTCGGCCGTCGACGGATAGCCGATGAAGGTGTTGAGGAGGAAGCGATCCTTCTGGGCCTCGGGGAGCGGATAGGTCCCTTCCTGATCGATCGGGTTCTGTGTGGCCAGCACGAAGAATGGCGCGTCCAGACGATAGGTCTTGCCGCCGGCGGTGACTTCCTTTTCCTGCATGGCCTGCAGCAGGGCGGACTGGGTCTTGGGGGGCGTCCGGTTGATTTCGTCGGCCAAGATGATGTTGGCGAAGATCGGCCCCGACATAAACACGGTCACGCGCCGCCCCGTGGCATGGTCCTCCTCGATGACGTTGGTTCCCGTAATGTCCGAGGGCATCAGATCGGGGGTGAACTGGATACGGTTGAACCCAAGCGACAGCATCTTGGCCAGCGTGTTGATCATCAGCGTCTTGGCCAGGCCGGGGACGCCTTCCAGCAGATTGTGGCCGCCGGCGAAAACGGTGATGAGCAACTCGTCCAGCACATCCCGCTGTCCGACGATCACCTTCGCGAACGCCTCCAGCATGCGCTCGCGGCAGACTTTGAGACTTTGAACCTGGCTTTCGATCGATTCGTTCATGTCGTTTCCACTGTTAAGCTTGAACTTTTCCGTCGCGCGCGGATGCAGGAAGCGGCTCCCTGCGCAAAAGGATCCACGCGATGAAGCATGTGGTTAAGCAGATTCCATACCACCACAAGGTGCTGCCACTTGGAAAGGGGCTCATTCTGTATCCGTTTGCGGGCGCGGGATCCACACTTGCGGCCGCCGAGGCGATTGGATACGAAAGCGTTGGTGTCGAGAAGGATTTGCAATATTTTGAGATGGCGTGCGAGTCCGTTCCCAAACTGGCACGCTTCCATCCCAATGGTGATCACCTGGCCCTGTAGACCCAGTTTTCCCTCAGCTTCTGAATGCCATCTGACTCCTGAATTCCAGGTGCGCGACAACGATTGCGAAGCGCACCCTTCGTCCGCGGCAGGGCTATCCGGACGATCCGAGGTTGACTATTTCCATCCGCCCGGCATAATGTGGTCATTCATCGGAAACGAAAAATGGTTCCCTGCAAACCAGGGGATGCTGGCGGTTCCAAAAAAAAGGGTGAATGTATGAAACGTCCGCAGATGGTGCAAAAAGGTTACTATACGCCGCTGGCTCTGGCGAATGGCGTCGATTTCTGTCTGGTGGATTTTACCGGCTCGATGGCCTTCAAGGACCAGGTTCGCGGGCTGAACAGTTACTGGTACAAGAAGGGACGCCCCAACCGCGGCGACCCGCTGGCGATCGTGAAGCCCTTTTACGCTTTTCTGTCCGACAAAGGCGCGGTCGAAATCGGCAATTTCGAGCAGGATTTCGACGCGGATTCGGGCATCCTGGCCACGCACGTGAGCGGGTTTCAGATCGGCCTCGACATCAAAACTTTTCTGACGCCGGATCATGCATTGGTCGAGCTGTACGAGGTGACCGACTGTACGGCGCAAAACGGGAAGCTAGCTTTTACGCTGCGCTTCTTTCCACGGTGCTATACGAACAAGCCGATCCAAAACTTCGTCTCCTGCCCCGACGCCGTCATCACGGGCGGACTGGAGGACGACGTTCCGACCTTCCGTTATACCTTTGACGACAGCCGTGACCGCTTCCAGGGCAAAGGCATAAGCGAGGTCCGGGTACTGTCCGGTAACGCCCGGGTTGTGCCCGTGTGCGAAGGCGGCCCGGCCTTGCCTGAACGTATGATCGGTTCACGGGTGGAGGGGTTGCACGCCGGTTGCCGGTTGATTCGCGTGACCGCCGTGATCGACAGTCTGGATACGGATGACTGGGAGGAGGCCATCAGGATCGTCCGTAAAAAATATCTCGACGCTCCGGCGGGAGCGATCGAGGCCGCCTACCGCGCGACACGCGCAACACGCATCAGCAACGCCGCGTTCACCTGCTCGAACGACGCCATAGGCGATCTGTTCAAGATGGCGAAGTACGTTTGCGATGCGGCACACCATCCCAACGGATCATCGGTCAGCGCGCTGGGCATCCCGAACGACCATTGCATGGGCACGTACTGGGATGTCTGGTATGTGCATCGCGCATTGCTTGCGGCCAACATGGTCGAGGCCGCCGCGCGAACCGTGAGGTTCTGGGAGCAGGTGTACCCGTTTGCCCTGCGCTTTGCAAAGTCGCGCTACGGAGTGGGCGGGGCGCGTTTTCCTTGGGTCACCAACTACAAGGGCGAAATGATCGCCGAGGGCGAACAGATCCATAACAACCTGATTCCGGTGCTGAACATCTGGGACCAATATGCCTATTCCGGCGACCTCACATTGCTCGAGCGGAACTTCGATCTCATGCAGGACGCCGTTCGTTTCGTGATCGAGGATGCGTTACGGCAGGAAGATGACGGCCGGTGGTACCTGAAGGCGGTGCATGGGCCGGACGAAAGTCCGACCCCTAAACGCAACGAACTGCTCGTGACTGCCGCCGCCATGCGGTGCATCGGGTTGCTGGAGACCGTTGCCCGCCTGATCGGCCGGAACGTGGACGCGCAGATCGTTGCGGCAAAGCCGGGTTTCCAGGCGGTGCTGCACAGCCTGCATGGATGCGGGTTCTACCAGATCTACGAGAATGCCGTCAACGGCGGCTGGGCCACCGTGCTGGCGTACCTGCACCTGCCGTGCCCGGCGGAATACAAATCGGCGGTGGATTTCGCCCTTGCCGGGGCAACGGAACAGGCCGGACTGGGCGCCGGATCGACTTCGCGGATGCGCTGTGCAACCTTCCCGTGGATCGAGGGTGTCTTTGCCTGGTCCATGGCGCGCAATCGCGACCCACGGTGCTGGGACTACATCGAGAAGATGACCCGCTTCACGAATTTCTATGGCGGTTTGCCGGAATACCTCTACGTTCACGGAGAACCCTCACGCGAATGGTTCGTGGCGGCACACGGCGTGTTCATCGCCGCACTTGCGGAGGCCTGCGTGCAGAGCGACGACAATACGCTTGAGCTGCTGCCGCCGGGCATCGGGACGGTGCCCTGGGCGACCTTTTCGGTCAAGGATATCCGCGTCCCCGGCGGATTCCTCATCCAGATGACCTTTGAGCGGGGCAACCGGCTGGCGTTCCGCATCCAGGGCACGCTGGCGCGACAGGAACCGGTTACGGTCAAACTCGGAGAAGGTTATTGCCGACGTGTGGCGCTAAACGCAGGTGAAACATTTGAAGATACGGTGACGCTATGAGCCCGACCCCATCCGACCCTCAGAACAGACCCGACAACTGGTTGCGCGCCGTGCGTTTCGAAACGCCGGACCATGTCCCGGTTGCCTGCAACATCAACACGTCCTGCTGGCACCATTACAGCAAACGGTTCCTGTGGGAAATGGTCGAATCCCATCCCACGGTTTTTCCCTGGTTCAAGAGTGCGGACCCGGCCGAGCGGGAGCGGATAGCAAATCCCGTGTTCCGCGTCGATTCCAGGGCCGACACGCCTTACCGCGATCCTTGGGGGTGCCTGTGGCAAACCCTGGATGACGGCATCGTCGGCGCCGTTGTCGATCATCCCCTGCGCGACTGGAAGGCCCTGGCCGGGTTCACCGCTCCCGATCCCGACCGGACCGACGGCATGTTTTCGCTCGACTGGGCGGCAATGGCAACCCGACGGCAAAGCGCCGCGGCGGCGGGCCGCACCTTCATGGTCGGACTTCCCCACGGCCACACGTTCCTGCGGCTCTGCGATTTGCGCGGCTACGAGGACTTGCTCTTTGACATGACCGACGACCGGGCGGAGCTGCACGTTCTGGTGGACCAGGTCCGGTCGTTCAACCTGGCCGTGCTCGATCGCCTGCTGCGGCTTGAACCCGACGCCGTGTCGATCCCTGAGGATCTGGGCATGCAAACGGGGCCGATGCTGTCGCCGGATCATTTCGAAACCTGGATTGCCCCGTGCTACCGCGAATATGTCCGACGGGTGCGGACGGCATCCGGCGCGCTGGTGCATATGCACTCCGACGGAGATATACGGATGCTTGCCGGGACGCTGCTCGAGATCGGCATGGACATTCTCAACCTGCAGGATCTGGTCAACGGCCTCGATTGGATCGAAGCCCATCTCAAGGGGAAGGTCTGCATCGACCTCGACATCGACCGTCAGCGAATCACCCGCTTCGGGACACCGGCCCAGATCGACGCGTTGATCGGGGAATCCGTCAGCCGGCTCGGTTCAAAAGCGGGCGGCCTGACCATGATTTTCGGACTGTATCCCGGTCTTCCCGAGGCCAATGTCGAGGCCACGCTCGATGCCATGGAAACGCATGCCTTCCATTTCTAGCGCGATCATCGAACAATAAGCATGCTTCCATTTGGCGGTATACCGACCTCGAACGCCCCCATGTCCGCGGTCCTGCTTCCGGCGGGCAAGCCGCGCGCGATGCGCGGGAGTCCGCGCAGGTCGGTCGCCCCGGCCATCCACACCCCATTGGTGCCGGCGTCGATGCAAGGGCTGGTGGCGTCGTGGCGGACAATGCCGCCGTCGGTGGTGTATTGCCCAAAGAGGGTTTTCAGGCCGTAGTCGCCCCCTGCCGGATCGATGAGCCGCGGATCGGCGGCGATGTTGCCCCGCGGTCCCGCAATCAGCTTGTCGGCCCGGCTGTGTGCAAACGCAGCCGCCGTGAGATTGGTGAAGTCGTTCGGCAGATTGCCCCACAGGATCGTGTTGACGTATTGCTGCCTGCCGTCGCTGCCGCGCACCCCGCCGCCGCCGACGTTGGCGGTGATCGTTGCGCTTTCGATCGACATGCCGGCATTGTTGTCAGCCCAGATGCCGGCGGCGTTCAGGTAAGCGGGCGGCGTCGGCTGGCCATCCGAATCCTGAAGCAGCCGGTTGTCGGCGAGCAGCACATTGCGCAGCGACACCCCGCCTTTCTCGCCGGCCTCGGACCATCCCTCGGCATAGATGCCCCCGCCCCAGCAGGAGGGCGTCTTGCCCGCCCGCGGCCGCCAGCGCACCTGGTTGCCGACAATCCGGCAGTCGCGCAGTTCGAGGAGACTGCGGATCATATACAGCCCGCCACCATAGATCGGACCAGCCGAGCCGCTGATGAGACGGTTGTTCTGAACCCGGCAGTTGTTGAAACTCCCGTTGACTTCGGCCAGATACAAACCGGCGCCGCGTCCCGTGCCATCCCAGCCGGCGATGGCGGTGTTGTTGGCGAATGCGCACGCCGTCGCACGGACATCCGCCAGTTCTGCGTAGAGTCCGGCGCCGTTGGCGGTTTGGACGGAGATCTGGTTGTTGCTGACGCTGCAACGGTCCAGAATCAACACGCTCCGAACCGCCCGGATGGCACCGCCCAGCCCGCTCGTGATATTGGCCCCCGTGACCGTGACCCCCTCCAGACGGTTGGCCCCCCAGGCGTCGGTGAACTCAAATGCGGCCTTCGCGCCCTGCCCCACGTCGATGCGGGTCGCGGCGGCGTTGGTGCCGATCACCTGAAGCGTGCGGTAGCTCAGCGCGAGCGGGAAGGTCTCCGTCGCCTGGGTGTAGTTGCCGGCAGCGAGACAGACGCGCACCCGTGACCCGCCCAGTGACAGGGCGCGGCTGATCGAGCGCAGTGCGGTGCCCCACCCGGCTCCGTCGGCGCTGTCGCTTCCCGACGCCGCCACATAAAACGTTTCAAAGGGAAGCATCCCGGACGTGTGGTGGTAGCCCATGTCGACCATGCCCGTGTCCGGCACGCCGTTGGTCTGTGTTGTATAACCGGCCAGCCCGGCATCGGCGACCGTTCCCGTGCCCCTGTCGATACAGGGACTCCCAGGGAGAAGGTAACAGCCCTCTTCGCCGAACAGCGGATCGCCGGCGCGGTTTCCGTTCACGCCCGCCTGGACCCCGTCGCCGGTCAGCGTGTACGACAAAGCCGGCACCGTGCCGCCGAAATCGGGGGTGTTCCCGGCGAAGATGGAGTTCGCGATGGTCACATTGGGTGATGCGTTATAGATCGCGCAATTGACGTGGCCGTAGAGGGTGGAGTTGCGGATGGCGACCGTCGCCGTCGATTCGATGTAGAGGGCGCTGCCGTAGGCGGTTAGGGATCCGCTCGATCCCCGCCTGGCCCGGTTCTTGTTGAGCAGCACATTGCGCAGGGTGTGCGTCCCCGACTTCACATAGAAGGCCCCGCCCCACGATGCATGGACGGCCGGCTCGGATCGGTTTCCCTGAAACACGCTGTCGCGGATGAGCATGCTGCCGCCTTCGAGATAGATGGCGCCGCCGCTGCCGCCGGGCGTGCCGCCCCCCAGCGCGTAGTTGGCCGAGAACACGCAGTTGCTGATGATGCCCGACGTGCTGAAAAGCGCCATCCCGCCGCCATAGGCGCGGGCGCTCGAATTACCCTGAATGCTGTTGCCGTACAGCCGGCAGTCCCGCAGCAGCAGACCGGTCACGCCGTCGCAGCGGATGGCCCCGCCGTACCGGTCCTCCCACGTGTCCGGATTGAAGGCATTCTTGAAGGTGATGCGGGCCAGTTCGACCGTGCCGACGTTCTGGATGCGGAGGAAGCGCTTGGATACGCCGGGAGCGGGAGCAATAACCGTGGGCCAGCGTTCCGGATCATAATCGCCGGGACCGGCGGCGTTGGTCGCCGCATAGCCGCCGAGGAACTTCACGTTGGAGCGGGACAGCACCGCCTGTTCAGCCATCGCGAAAGTATGCCCGGCCAGATAGATTGTGTCGTTGCTGGAGGCCGCGTTCACCGCGTCGCAGAAGTTGGTGTAGGCGGTTGCCCAGTTCCTGCCGGTGCTGTGGTCGCCGTCCTTCGAAACAAAGATCTCGTTTGCCCGCGAGACGACCGAGACCGTCGTCGTTGCCGAGGCGGTGTTGCCGGCCTCGTTGGTCACCAGCAGAACCACCTCGAAGGTGCCCGTGTCACGCAGCGTGACATACGGCTGTGCCGGCGTGAGGTCGTCCACGCAGGAGAGGGCGTAGCCATACGTCAGCGCCAAGCCGTCCGCCACGCCGCCGGACGTGCCGTCGTTGATGTCGCTGTAGGCGATCGCCACCGTCGTCTCGCCTTCGCGCAGGCTGCGTTCCAACGTGGCCTTGACGCGCGGCGCGGGCTTGACGCGCGTGTGAAACAGCCGGCCCTCCGCGCGCCGCAGGGCGACGCTTCCGGTGCTGTTGGTGAACCAGGCGTAGAGGACCAGGTTGGTCTCGCCGGAAGGCTGATAAGTGAAGGTGTAATCGGCCGGCATGGCGCTCGTGGAGTTCCACGCACCGAGCGCGGCGGTGACACCCGATTCGGTGAACTGGAACTGGTTGTAGCCGGCGGGGATGGCAAGAGCGGCGATATCGACCCGATTGCTGTTAGTGAAGCGCTGGCTGCCGGTGTCGGGATCGGCCAGCACGAACGGCAGGTTCTGCAGATAACCGCCGGTGGACATCAGATCCAGCGTGTTGTCCCACTGCCAATCGGCATTGACGACCGTGCCCGTGCTGGCGGCCGCGGTGGCGTCGAATGTCCGAAGTCCCGTCCCCTCGTTCATGGGCCAGTAGCCCAGCAGGCCCGTCTCATTTCCCGCGAGCCGCCGGTTCATGCTTCCTTGTATCTGCGCAGCGCTCCGCGCATGATTCCAGACGCGCACGTCGCAGACATTGCCGTTCACATCGGTGGTGTCGATGTAGCCGCCAATGGTGATCGGATGTGCCGTGTTGTTGCCGTAGCTGAAGGTGTTCGTCCCCATGGGGACGCCGTCGCGGAAATAGACCATGCGGGTTCCATCATAACTGAAGGCCAGATGATACCAGCGGCCGATCTGCAACGCGGAAGGGAGCGTAACATCTTTCCATTGGTTCGCAGGGCTGCTGCCGAAGCCGGTGTACGCGCTGAGCAGGGTGCCCGACGTCCGCACGCCAAACATGTAGGAGTAGACGGCCGTAGCCGTCCGGACGTTGCGTTTGGTGTAAAGAAAGTCGCCGCCTGTCTTGAGGGCGGTATAGCGCATCCAGCCCTCGACGGTCAAAGGCGCGTTTCCAGCGACCTGCAGCGCGGCGGGCGTGCCCACCGCGACATAACTGGCGCTCCCTTTGAACTTCAGTACCGGCTCCGCCCCGCGCGCCACCAGCCCAAACGCCACGGATAGCGCCACCGCCGCCAGAACATGGATGCTCGATTTCGTTTTCATGATGTCTTCCTTTCAGCGCAATCTATCTTATCAGAATCACGGTTCCTGCCGGCGCCGGCAATTCGTAGCACCCTATGTCTACGCCGGCCATGCTGATCCTGGAGTTACCGTCCAGGTCGACCGCGTCGTCCATCCAGGTCTGCGACTGCCCCTTGTTGACTGCGGGGGAGCCCGGCAACAGCCGGTAGTCGCCCTTGGCGGTGTCCTTGAATGTTGGATTTGCGCTGATGTTGTCGTTGACGCCCGCATATCCCGCGGTGCCGACATCCGAGAATCTCACAGACGTAAACGTGCCGGATAGATCGTAAGTGCCATTGCCCCAGACAATGCTGTTGAGCAGGGTGAAGGGGCTGCCGTCGCATCGGATGCCGCCCAGCGTGTTAGCCGTGACGGTACAATTTTCCATGAGCACCGAACCGCCGGCAGCCGTGTATAATCCGGAGCCATGATCTGCTGTAGGGGCACCCGCCACGCTATTCCCCGCAAACAGGACGTTTCTCAGGTCCAGCACCGCATTGCCATCCCGATGCACGCCGCCGCCATAGGCCCAGCCGGGTGGACGATTAGTGGCCGTGTTGCCAAGGATGCTGCAATTCCGCATCGTCAGCCTTCCATAGCGGAACCAGACTCCGCCGCCGAACGCCCGCGAGGAAGCCGTGGTCCAGGCGGTCACCGAATTGCTTCGCACGGTGCAGTCAGCCAGAAACATGGCGCTCGATTGCGCCCAGATGCCGCCGCCGGCTCCTCCAGAATTTGAATAGTAGACGTTGTCGGCGATGGTGACGTCCGACAACGAAACGCCCAGGCACCGGTCCACACGCAGTCCGGCGCCATAGGCGACACTTCCGCCCGTCACGGTCACGCCGGACATTTCAAAGCGTTGCGCGCAGATCAGGTCCATCACCCGCGCGCCCGATCCGCGTGCATCGAAAACCGTTTGCGCCGCGTCCGTGCCGATGATCTGCACACCCACCCGATTTTCGAGCAGCAGCGGAAAAGCCTCCCCGACTGTCACGCCCACGGCGCGTTCATAGCGGCCGGTCGCCACATGGACGCGTGTGCCGTCTCGCGCCACCGCCAGCGCTTTGGTCATCGTCCTGAACGGCGTCGTGACGAGCGTGCCGCCGTTACTGTCGACCCCTGCCAGGGATACGTAAACATCGGCGTATGTCAGATCAAACACAGATCCGGGCATCTGGTGGTAGCCCATCGTGACCGTCGTGTTACCGGATGCGTAAGGCGCGCCGTCGGTGCGCGTGGTGTAGGCGGTCAGGCCCAGATTCCCGGCGCTGTCGGACCCTTTGCCGATGCACGGACTGCCCGCCGCCAGATGGTAGCCGTATTCGAACAACGGGTCCGCGCCGATGTTTCCATTGACACCATCATATCCCGCCAGTCCCAGGGCCGAATAGGACACCGTGATCGAAGTGCCCACGAGGTCAGTCGGATGGCCCCGAACAATGCTGTTGATCAGTGAAACCGTGCCACCCGTCCTTTGGATTCCCGTTTCCAGGTTGTCGGCGATCGTGCAATTCTCGAGGCTTGCCGTCCCGCCGATCACGCAAATCCCGCCACCGTAACGATTGGCAAGGTTTCCCGCCAGCAGGACATTCTTCAGCTTCACCGTTCCGGAGCAATAGACGCCGCCGCCATCACCACGGTAATTAAACCAGCACGTGGCGTCGTTGTTCAGGATCTTCGAATCGTAAAGGGTTAACGATCCCCCCTCGCTGTAGATGCCGCCGCCATACACACTCGAACTGCTCGACGTCGAAAGACTCACCCGGTTGCCGATGACCACGCAATTGGTCAGGGTCAACCCGCTCGCGAATGCGTAGATGCCGCCACCTCGTCCGGCTGTGCCGCTGCCGGTGGAGACGTTGTTCGTTACGGAGCAACCGGACAACCGGACGTTCAGGCTGTTGTTGATGCGCAGGCCGTTGCCGGTGTCGGCGTTTCCCCCGGTCACACTGACGTGTTCCAGCGTGCTTTTGTTCGCGCCGTTGATGTAGATGAGACGGGTTATGCCGCTCAACCGGGCAATCACGGTGGGCCAGAGTGCCGGGTTGTTGGTCCCCGGCAGTTTGGCGGGATCGGTCTCGGCCGCCTCGTACCCGCCGCGGATCGTGATGCCCGACGTCGTCCAATCGATCTGGTTGGTAAGCCGGAACGTTTGCCCGGCCAGGCAGATCGTGTCGTTGGAGACCGCCGCGTTGATCGCGGCCTGCACGTTGGTGAAGGCCGAGGCCCACGACGTGCCTGCCGTGCCGTCGCCGCCTGCCGACACGTACCAGTTCGCAGCCCGTGCGGACACGGAAAGCCCCAGCCAGGCGGCAAGGGCAATGCGGATCATCACAGCCGGTTTACGAATCCAAACCGGCATGTTCATATTCATGTTCATTCTCCCGTTCACCAATCGCTCGGTCCGTATTCGGTGCGTTTGATCACTTCCCGCTTCAACTCCGGCGACAACCGGTTGAAATAGGTCGAATAGCCGCCGATTCGCACAATCAGATCGTCATGACGTTCCGGATGCGCCAGGGCATCTTCCAGTTCGTCCCGGTCGAGCAGCGAAAACTGCACCTGCATTCCACCCATTCGGAAATAGCCCTCGATCAGCGCTCTCAGCCGCTTGCGGCCATCCGGAATCCCCGCAATCGATTTGACGAATCGAAGGTTCAAAACCGGTGTACCGATGGCTTGAATTAGCGGCAACCGAGCGACGCTTCGAAGCAATGCCGTGGGGCCTTTGGTATCCCGCCCCTGAACCGGTCCGACCGAATCGGCCAGCGGCTCCCCGGACCGTCTGCCGTCAGGCAGCGCACCCACCGCCGCGCCCGCCGAGGCAAAAGTCTCGAACATGATGTGCGAGGGCAGAAACTTTCCGCCACGGACGCAGGGGAAGGCGGTGATTTCCCCGTAGACGCAATCGGCGATGCGCCGGGCCAACGCATCCACCGACGGCTCGTCGTTGCCGAATTTCGGACACGCCAGCAGACGCCGGCGCAGCGGCTCACGTCCGGCGAAATCGGCGGCCAGCACTGCTTTCATCTCAGGAGGCGCGAGCGTTCGCTCTTCAAAAACCACCACGCGCAACGCTGCCAGGGCATCGGCCACGTTCGCCAGCCCCGCCACATTGACAACCGACCAGTTATAGCGAGCCCCGCCTGCATTGAAGTCACAGGCCCTATCAATACAGTCGTCCATCAGGAGCGAGCGCATGGGCTGGGGCCGGTACTGTGCCCGCGCCTGGAAGTGGTCGTTCAGCCGACCGAGCGCCCCGCGAATCTCCCCGCGAAGATCGCCCTCGAACGTCTCCAGAACGGACGCAAACGTCGCGTCGGGCGTCAGGCTGCGCACAAGCGAATCGGACAATACGAGCGGCAAGTTGAAGCCGGCATCCAGCGAGCCGACATTGGAACACCCGTGCAGCATGGTCTCGGTGCAGCCGCCGCCGTTCCAGAGCGAAAGATCCTTTTCCGAGATGCCAAGGTCCGCGTCGCGGAGACCCTTCAGATAGGCCTCCTCGTTGTAAAACGCCGGCTGACCGTTGCCGGACGCCAGCGCGTCGAATGCGGCTTCCCAGACGGAATCGGGCATGTCGCGCCTCACGCGCAGTTCAAGACTGGGTCGATGCCGCCCGCGGGTCGCACGCGGGATCATCTCGGTGAGCACGTTATAGGCGGCCCGTCCCTCGGCATCGGTCCCGCCGAGCGCAGCGCTCCAGCCGTTGCAGGCGCTGACATTGTCGGCGAAATCGCCGATGAGGTTCATCGCTTCCGGTTTATCGTCCGGGTCATGATAGAACGGCGCCAGCACCTGATCCATCCGTCCGGGATTATCGCAACCGTCGATGTAAAAGATGAAGTTATAGGCGACCATGGCCTCGTAAAAATTGGAGGCCGGCTGAAACGGCACGCGTTCGAGCGCCTGGATGAGACGGTCACGGTACAACGCCTGACCCGTTGCGGCCTGAAGCATATCGATCAGGCGCGCGCGATAATCCTGGATGCCATCGAGCATGTCGAGCATGGCACGGTAAAAGGCGCGATCAGCTTCGGCCTCGCTGCCGGTCTGTCGGGTCACGATACGCGCGCGATAGCCGTCGAGGCCCTCGTGCAGCACGCGCTCGTAGCACACGATCGCGTGTGTATAGGCGTTGCCCCCCACCGTATGACGGTGTGCGGGCAGATGCACGGCCGCCTGTTCGCGGGCCACGAGCGCGGCAAGCGCGTCGAGGTTGCGCCCCGCCTCCGGATCGCTTCGGGCAATTTTCGTCGCAAGGACATTTCCATCGAACGTGAAAGTTCGGGAATAGTCTGGCTTGAGCGCCTCGCCCCCGGACGGTTTCGCCCCGCAGGGGTAGAGGTATCCGCCGGCATATTCGGGCAACGTCGTATGCTCCAGCCAGCGCCGCCAGGCGCGCGCATAGCGTTCGACCGGCGCCGCATCCGGTATTTCGCACAATCCCGCGCCGAACGGCTCGCCGGCGGAAAGCAGCATGCCAGGATCCGGATGATTGAATCGCCCGTTCATGGTCGGATCCTGCCAATCGTTCCGTTAGCGCACCATGAACAGCGTGCCCGGCTGGAACCGTTCGATCACCACCGTGTTTTCCGCGACGGTCAACCGGACGCCGCGCTCGCCCTGGACCACCCAGCCGCTGACGTCTCCGGCGCCGGGACCCGCGAGACTGTTGGCGGTCATGATCGTTGCGGATTCCGGCAACTCGCCGCTGATCCGGCTGACCACCACCGTCACCATGGCAGGCAGGCTGAGCCTGCCGTTCACGTTCAGCAGGTCCCCCGCCCCATCCTGGCAGTCCCATTTGAAAATCGCATGCTCCGCCAGCGACACGGGACCGTTGACCCTCAATGTCCCGACCCGTGAACCGGTCCGGTGCGTGCCGGGCGACAGCGCGCCCGCCCGGTAAACCGTGCAGGTCGAACCGGATGCCGCAAGGTTGACGACCCCCGTACCGCCCAGCGTGGCGCCGCTCCAGACCCTGTAGCTATAGTTGTTCAATGGGGCGACGGTCGTGCCGTTCATAAGCAGGGTCCCGTTCGTAATCACGGTATGCCAATCGGCCCGGTACGTTCCATTGATGACAAACGTGCCGGGGCCCTCTTTAATCAGGCCCCCATCGATGAAGTCCTGTTGCAGGAGATTGCTGCCAAAAGTCAGGACCGTGTTGGTCTCGGCGACACTAAACCGTGGATAACCGCCGTTGGCCCTGAGGATCAGTGGGGCTGTAAAGGTCAGGTTGTTCGTGCCTCTGAGGGTGAGCAGGCCATTGTAGTCCATTGAAAAGGCGTTGGTGACCGTACGGTCCCCACCACCAGCCTCCAGATCAAGCCCGCTGACAACCGTGAGCATACCAGAGCCAAGCGCATGGTCATGCCCAATCACCAGATCGGCAGTGGCGTCCCGCAGCCACACCCCGCGCGTGAACGAATTCGATGCGTTTAGGGTAAGGGTGTCAAAATAGTGCTGGAGTTGCCGATTGCCGCCATCATCTGAGATCGATTTATTGAACGTGACATTGTTCCGGTATGAAATATCGCCCCCCTTCATGATTACGGGGACATTGATGGTACCAGAGGCGCGAGAGCCACCGGTGACCGTCGTACCGACCCCGCTGACCGCGGCGTCACTGGTCAGTGTGAACGGGCCGTTAATCGTGTAGTGGTCGTTTTGAAAGTTCAACGAACCCACAGTGATATCGGTTTCCAGGGTGATCGTCGCGGGTGTCACGTAGTAAACAACGCCATTTACAAAGGTGGCGTTGTTGCCGTTTACCCAGGCTTGCAGCGTGCCGACATGATTGCCGACTCGCCATGTCAAAGCGCTGGCATTCCACGGTCCCGTGC
The DNA here is from genome assembly GCA_964592855.1 of uncultured Lentisphaerales bacterium. Lineage (GTDB taxonomy): Bacteria > Verrucomicrobiota > Kiritimatiellia > RFP12 > JAAYLN01 > JAAYLN01. The sequence goes on along the minus strand of CAZQKI010000005.1, from coordinate 5,506 downwards.
CACCGGTACCGCTGCCGGCACCGTTGGCGTCCCAGTAAAGATTAACCGCTGCCTGAGCGGTCGAACCGCCGACTGCAAGCACCAGGATGGTTGCCAGGGTTGATACTGTCGTCTTCATCGCTTGTCCTCCCAATTGACTATTCCGCACACTGTAGACGCCCGCACCTGAAGTGAGGCGGGGTGGATCAGCCGGCGGAAATCGCCGCCGGCACGTCCTTCGATCCGATCCATCAGCAGTTCGAACGCCCGAGCGCCTGCGACGTCGCTCGGCGCGTTCACCGAGGTCAGCGGTATCTCGCCGAAACTCGCGAGAATCGAGTCGCCGCCTCCGACGACGGCCACATCTTCCGGCACGCGGAGGCCCATGCCGTGCAGCAGGCGGATGGCGAGCGATGCGGTCGGATCGCTGCCGATCAGGGCGTCGAATGCGCCGCGGTGCTTGTCCAGAAATGCCTGCATGGGGCCCACGAGCGTTTCGGCTTCGACGAGTTCCTGCGCCGTGTTGCCCGGCAGATCCATGGTCAGCGGTGGCGGTGCGCCTGCCCGAGCCAGTTCCCGGCGCACCCCCTCCTCCCGGATCACGGTAATGCGGGACGGTGGCAAGGTGTTGGCCAGACCGATACGCCGCCGGCCCAGATCGAGCAGATGCCGCGCCTGCTGCCGGCCGACCGCCGCGCAATCGACGCTGATGTCGTCGCACGCAAAGTCGAGCAGATGCACGCCGTGAAACGTCACCACGGGAAATCCCCGCGCGACGAGTCGGCGGAGTTCGGCGTGCGGCCCGGGGTCGACCGGATAGATGGCGAGTCCATCGACGCCGCGATCCAGCAGCCGCCGGATCGCGCGGTCTTCCGATTCCGCGTCGTTGGGGTGCGAAGTGACGGTGACCGTGAAATCGTGCCGGGCGGCGGCCGCGGTCAGTCCGGCCGCGCGGCTGTGCGCCGATCCGACGCCAAAGCCGGGCGCAAGCAGGCCGATGAGCCGCGTGCGGCCCGAGCGCAGCCCCCGCGCCATCAGGTTGGGGCGATAGCCCAGCGCCTGCGCCGCATCGCGAATTTTGGCACGTGTAGCCTCCGACGCCCAGCAGCACGGGGCGTCGTTCAACACCTGGCCGACCGTCGCGCGGTGGAAGCCGGAAGTCTGCGCCACGTCATTGAGCGTGACGCGACGCACCGATTCCGCCTGGCCGCCGGATCTTTTTTTCCGCGCTGCCCGAACCGCCATCTCCAAAGCTCCCCCCACGAACCGTCCGTAACGACGGTTTTTTCGTATTTCAACGATTGAGGGACGGTAGTATAGATCGTTCTATATGTCAATCGGAATGTCGGCAAACCCAAGCTGCGACACCTGATGCTCTGGCCGGTTCTCCCCTTCCACCCAGCAAAGGACCTGGTTGCCCATGCCCAGCACATAGCCGTTTCCCGGCCACCAGGTCTCGCCGTCGTAGCCGACCGGGTTGGCCGCAGCCCTGGGAATGCCCAAAGCCTCGTTTCCCGCCGCGGCGGCATCAACGACCCGCCGCGAATTCTTACGGAAATCACGGACGGGAGGGGTGCCAGCGCTGGCGGGTGTCCACACCTCTTCCGGTTTCATGCTGCCGGCCGAGGGGTGCAGCAGCAAACCGGGATTGCACCGCCTGACCTCGGTCATCACCGCCCCGCTCCCGAACTCCGAGCAGATGACAATGACCACCGTCACGCCATCCACCCGGAACGGGACTCGGGCGGGGTCCGGCCAGGCTTTGATGAACGGCGGCTCGGTCGAGGCCCGTGCGGCCTTGTGTTGAAAAAGGACGCTGCCATCCGGGCAGACGATGGCATGCACCAGATTGAACCCGCCGTCGAAGGGCGTGGCGAATCCCGCACAGATCGTCAGACCGGTATCGCAGGCTATGGCGGTCAACGGCAGCAGGTGCGCAGGGTCCGCCGCCAGGGATGGCTGCCGTGCCGCTCGCGAGAGGGCGTTGCCGGTCAGGCAGCCCTCGGGCAGGAGGAGCAGCCGGGCACCGCCCGCGGCCGCCTGCGGTGCCAACGCGCAGGCCTCCGGCATATTCGCGTCAGGCTTGTCCAGCGACGCCACCTTCATCTGTCCAATCGCTATTCTCATAGTTTCCGCCCGATATAGAACACATAACCATAGTACGCGTTGTACTGGTCATACAGCTGCGCTTCACGCCGCTGGTTTGCAACCAGCTCCTCGGCGGTCTTGTTGCCCTTGTGCTTTTCCAGAAAGGCCGTTTGCAACGCGTGCTGCGGCTTGTAGAAATTGTCCGTCCAACACGTTTCAGGCAGGATGAACGTGGCGACAGGCACATAGCCGGCATCCTGCATCTGCGCGACTTTGTTCGGAATGGTGTCGATTTCAGGATAAGCGTCTCGCCAAAAGTCGTCAATCTCGGCAGGACGCTCCCGGGTAAACCACGACGCTTCCGAGACGGCGATATGCCCGCCGGGCTTCAGAAACCGGTGCCATTCGCTCAGGCCGCGTTTGAACCCGATGTTATAGATCGCCCCTTCCGACCAGATGAGGTCCAGTTCTTCATCCCGAAAAGGAAGGGCCTCCATCGAGCCTGTCACGCCGCGGACCCGGTCTTCAAAATGGAGTCTTTTTGCGTTCGCGTTGAACAAATCGATAAAGGCGGGGAACAAGTCGATGCCGGTAATCCGCCCCTGCGTGCGACCGGCCAGCACCAGGGTCTGTCCGCCGGTGCCGCAACCAATATCCGCAATCTGTGATTGGCTCGTAAGATTATCAATAAATCCCAAGGCCGTGAGGGTCGCTTCGGGACTGCCCGGGCCCTGTCGCTCCAGATTGGCGTAGTATTCGCAGATCAGTTTGAAATCAAATTCGTGGATCGATTTGCTGGCATCGCTCATGTTTGCTCTCGTTATCAGTCTCAAGCACCGGTCATCTCGCAACCAGACACCTCCAACAGCTTGACGCCTCTGTAGATGCCGGCCAGGCAGATGGTCTTGCGTACGCGGACTGCGAGACAGTGGGGCCGATCCGGCGACAGCAGATCCGTCACGTCCACCTGAAAAGGCTCATCCCAGCCGC
>CAZQKI010000005.1:0-2349 GCA_964592855.1 uncultured Lentisphaerales bacterium | reverse complement strand
CGATCCGGCGACAGCAGATCCGTCACGTCCACCTGAAAAGGCTCATCCCAGCCGCTCATGTCGGACCGGAGCAGATGTTCGCACACCTGGCGACCGTCGATGAACACGGTCGCATCGCCGTCCACGGCACCGAAATAGAGGATCAGTCTTCTGCCGGAAGCGACGGTGGGCGGCACGAACTTGCGCCGGTACCAGGCCGTACCGTGATACGCCGGATACCCCTGGTTCTGCCACCAGTCGACGGCATGGATGACGGCCCAGGCTCCATCGTCGAAAGCGGGCTGCATCCAACCCGCACCGAGCCCCTGGTCGTCGGGATCGGTCAGAAAACGCCAAGCCTTGTCGAGGCTCTGGGCAACCGCGAATTCGCCGAACCGCTCCCGCAGCGCGCGAGCCTGGCGCACCATCAGACTGCTGAAATCCTGCCACCGTCTCGGGATGGGCGGATAGAGGGCCGGACCCAAGCCAAAGACATCGTCGGGGTTGAACCGGACCACCGCCGCTTCCGCTGCTTTCAGACGGCGCGCCAGTTCTTCGTCCCCCCACCCCGGATAGTTTTCGATAATGTCGCGGGCCTGCCGCGCGACGTCAAAGCCATCGAGGATCGGCGCCAGCCGTCGTGCGCAGTCGGGTTGATCCCGGACTGCATCGCGTGCCGCTTCCAGGACGAGTTCAAGCGTCGACACCAGGTCTCCGCTGTAGACCGCTTCGAGGTTCGAACTGGTGCTACCTGCATTCGGATTGCCAACCGAAGCATCGGCCAGAACCTTGAAATAGTCCCGCATGGCCGGCGCCGCCGGACCGAAAAACGAAGGACCGAAAGCCAGCGAGTAGAGATCGGCCTCCCGCAGGACGATGTGCAGGCGGACCGGACGTCCCGCCAGTGCCGAGACGTCGCCATCGCCTCGCCACGTGACCCGCTGATGGATCGTGTCGCCGACGATCACGTCGGCTTCGGCCAGCGAGCGTCCCGGCAAGGGTCGCCCCGTTTCGTCGCGCAGTTCAACCCGTGCGCTTCCCGCCGCCGAGGTGGCGACGTTCAGCGAGAGTTCGGCGCCGTCAAAGGTGAACGGCTTCGTGGTCATGGTTCCGCCGGTAAACCCGGCACGCAAGGATACAAAGCCGTCGGTGCGCAGCGTGTAGCGACGTCCGGCCGGTCCGTGGTAGATCGACATCTCGGCAGGCCCCGTCGGCACCACGCCGCAGGCGGCGTAGTTGCTGCGGTTGCCCCACCGCTTCGGGTCGAGTCCCGGCGCGATGAACGCTTCGGTGAACAACCGTTCGTAGCGGGTGCTGCCCGCCCGTGTCGCCATGAAGAGGATGTCGGTCGAATCGCCGCGGTCGGGGCAGAAGCGCGTCGGCAGCGCCACGTAGATGTGCGGGGCGCGAAAGTAGGGATGCGTCTGGCTCGTGTAGAGGTGTTCGCCGGGGAGGTTGGCGGCCATGGGCACCGGTTCGGTCCAGTGCAGAAAATCGGGCGATGTGGTCCGGCTGATCGTGCGGAGACGGCCATGCGGCGTCTCCCACGAGCGAAAATAGCAGACGTAGCACGATTCAGCCGCCGACCAGAACGAGACGTTCTGGGAGTCGAAGGCAAAGCCCGCGTGCTCGATCACGGGGCCGTTTTGCAGCGGTTTCCAGTGGATGCCGTCAGCCGAGCCGAAGGCGTGCAGGTTGTCGCCGACGCCGTGGCCATCGCGCTTGTGCGTGCCGGCTAGCGCCTTGTAGCGGGCGATCGGCTCGGCGTCGGGGCGCGCATCGACGAACGGCGAAAAGTTATGGCTGTAGGGTGCCACACGCAGGACGGCGTTGTTCGACCGCGTTCCGTTCACCTCGAACAGCCCCAGTTCCGGAAAACGCCAGTTGCTGCCATCGTCGCTCTCGGCGAGACAGGTGATCTCGCCCGGATGGCCGTCGCGGAGAACGCCTGCGAACTGGGGATCGATCTGACGGTAGTAGGCGCGGTAGCGGTCGGCGTCCTTGAGCACGCTCATGTAGTGTCCGCAGGGCGAGCCGCCCGCCGCAGCCGGCGTCAGTTGCGGCGTGTGCAGCTTGAACGCCACGCCCTCCAGCGAATCGACCAGAAACTGATCGACGAACAATTCCCGCCGCGCGCCGATGTCTATCATTCCATTCATTTCGAAAACTTCCTTCATTTCCCGAACCGGCCGGCGGAGCCGCTCCCCACCATGCGCCCAGTAGAATGCCCCAATGCCGATCATCCATCAATGCCAAAAAAGTTCCGAAAATTCGGCAAGAGAATTTTACGGGACGGGTTCGCTGTCGTAGGACGGTCCTCCCGGGCCGTCCATGCGCCTGTTCTTGCACCTGCGCACCGACTTGAGGCGG